>JAZORR010000035.1:0-110780 GCA_045656705.1 Muribaculaceae bacterium
TATTGATTTGGGATTCTACGGAATTCTGCCGCCTTACCTGCATCACCTTCTGCATATATCGCGATTACGTCTTCGATATCCACATCCGTTCTGCGTCGCGTTTCTGCTGGTGCCACCACCTCATATGTCGGTGCAATAGCATTCTCTTCGGCACTCTCAGCACTCTCTTCAGCAGTTATGTCTTTTTGCCTTTCTGTCGAAACATCAGTAGTCGCATCAGCACCCTCAACACTTATATCCTTCTGTCTTTCTGTCGAAGAAGCATTCACTGAAGCATCATCACTGCTCACTCCTCATTCCTCACTCCAAACTTTGTTTTCACGGTTATCCTTTTTAAGGAAACTTTTGCCTCCATTTGGTTGTATCTTTGCACCACAATATACATTCTTATATAAATTCTGTTAATGAATTTTCATAACCGAGAATATCTTTGTAACTTTGTAAATTCGAGGAAATGTAGCTCATTTCCATAATTATAATTAACTAATAAAGTGGAAACTAAAAGAGAAATTGCAATATTAGGTAGCACAGGGTCGATAGGGAAACAAACTCTCGACATCATTGCCGAGTACCCTCACCTCTTCTCTCCCTACCTACTCACAGCCAATACGCAAGTGGACTTACTTGCCGAACAGGCTATAAAATATGGTGCAAAGCACGTGATTATCGCCGACGAAAGCCGATACGACAAACTCAAAACTTTGCTCCACGGACACGACATCATAGTAGAAGCTGGTGCTAAAGCCATCTGCGATGCTATGCATATACCTGCCATCGATACGGTAGTCACTGCTATGGTGGGATATAGTGGACTTGAACCCACTATCAATGCCATAAAAGCAAACAAGACTATCGCTTTGGCCAACAAGGAAACACTCGTGGTGGCTGGAGAACTCATCTACACACTGCTCGAAGAATCTACATCTAAGATTTACCCTGTAGATTCGGAACACGGGGCTATCTTCCAGTGCTTGATTGGAGAAGACCACGATTCTATTTCTAAATTGATACTTACGGCTTCGGGCGGTCCGTTTCGCACAAAATCGCTTGAAGAGCTTGAATTTGTAACCAAAGCCGATGCTCTTCGTCATCCTAATTGGGATATGGGCGCAAAAATCACCATAGATTCTGCTACGATGATGAATAAAGGTTTTGAGGTGATTGAGGCTCGTTGGCTCTTCGATGTCACACCCGACCAAATAGAAGTGGTGGTTCATCCTCAATCAATCATTCACTCTATGGTGGAATTCAAAGACAGTTCGGTTAAAGCTCAACTTGGTTTGCCAGATATGCACTTGCCTATTCGCTACGCTCTCGGATTTCCTAAGCGACTCGAAAGCAACTGCGATCGCATGAAGGTTACCGACTACGCCAATCTCACTTTCGAAGCTCCCGACTACAAGAAGTTCCCTCTTCTCGGTCTTGCTTTCGAATCTATGCGTAGAGCTGGCAACATTCCTTGCATCCTCAATGCCGCAAACGAGATAGCTGTTGCTGCTTTCTTGAAGGAACAAATTCGTTTCGTCGACATTGCACGAATCGTGGCCACCACTATCGAAAATGTGGAATACATTTCTCATCCATCATTTGCCGATTATGTAAACACTAATACTATAGCACGCGATTACGCGTCATCACTTATTAATAAATAACAAAAATAAAATAACGATAATTTAAATGGAGACATTTCTTATTAAAGCCGTCCAATTGATGTTGGCTCTTGCCATCTTGGTACTGATCCACGAATTCGGACACTACTTTTTCTCTCGAGTTTTCGGCGTAAGAGTCGAAAAATTCTACCTTTTCTTCAACCCTTGGTTCTCACTATTTAAATATAAACCTAAAAAGAAAGAGCCAAAACAAGGCGAACCAGAAAAAGCCTCTTGGCGCGACACCGAATATGGTATCGGATGGTTGCCTCTCGGTGGTTACTGCAAAATTGCCGGGATGATTGACGAATCTATGGACAAGGAACAAATGGCACAACCCGAACAACCTTGGGAATTCCGTTCTAAGCCAGCTTGGCAACGCTTATTCATTATGATTGGTGGTGTGCTTTTCAATTTCATTCTTGCCATCATCATCTATGCAGGTATCGTTTTCACTTGGGGCGAACAATTCCTTCCTTTCCGAAATGCTCAAGAAGGTATGATGTATAGTCCATCAGCTCACGAAATAGGTTTCGTAGATGGTGATATTCCTCTTTATGCCGACGATACTGAACTTGATTACCTTTCTGGCGAATCTGTTATGGCTATGGTAAGCGCTGATACAGTAAAGGTGCTTCGCAACAAACAAGATACAGTAGCTATCGTTATCCCAGAAAATTTCATCTTCACTGCCAACAAAGAGGCTGAAGCTGGCCAAGCACTTATGGCATATCGCCTTCCTGTAGTAGTATCTAATGCTCAAAATGGTATGGGTGCTATCAAGGCCGGTTTACAAAAAGGCGACCGCATTATGTGTGTAAATAACGTAAGCACTCCTACCTACGAACTTTTCACTGCCGAACTCAATAAGAGCAAGGAAACAACAGTGCCTATGACATTCATTCGCAATGGCATGGAACAAACTTGCAACGTTGAAGTAGATGGAGCAGGCAAAATAGGTATTCTTCTCACTCCTATTACCGACATATACGAAACAGTTACACACGATTATACTTTGTGGAACTCAATTCCTCGTGGTATAGAAATGGGTGTGGACAAACTCACAAGTTATGTATCGCAATTAGGACTTGTTTTCACCAAAGAAGGTGCGCAAAGCCTTGGTGGATTTGGTGCTCTTGGTAGTATTTTCCCTGAAACTTGGAGCTGGGAAAACTTCTGGACTATCACAGCATTCCTTTCGGTGATTCTTGCGTTTATGAACATCCTTCCTATCCCTGCACTCGATGGTGGTCATGTGCTTTTCCTTCTTTACGAAATTATTTTGCGTCGTAAACCAAGTGAAAAATTCCTTGAATATGCACAAATAGCTGGTATGTTCCTTCTATTTGCTCTCATGATTTATGCTAACGGTAACGATATCTATCGTTTCTTCTTTAAATAATAGTAGAATTTATCTGAAATATGGAATATAAAAAAATAACTCTTAAACGTGGTAAAGAAGACTCTTTGAAGCGTTTCCATCCATGGGTATTCTCAGGAGCCATTCACAACATGGACGAAACAATCGAAGAAGGTGACATTGTAGGCGTTTACACTCACGATGGCAAACTCGTAGGTAACGGACACTTCCAAATAGGTAGTATCAGTGTGCGTATGCTCACTTTCGGCAACGAGGAAATCAATGAATCGTTCTTTGCCGAACGACTACAAGCGGCATTAGAACTTCGCAAATCTCTTGATTTGCTTCGCGAAGACAACACCTCATTCCGCCTTGTTCATGGCGAAGGCGACTTCTTGCCTGGTCTTGTAATCGACATCTACGGCAACACAGCTGTTGTACAAGCTCACTCTCCTGGTATGCACTTCGCTCGCAACATCATCGCAAAAGCTCTTGTGAATATGCCAGGCAACCTTGTGGAGAATGTATACTACAAATCAGAAACCACTTTGCCTTATAAGGCTCAACTCGATGCCCAAAACGATTACATCATCGGAGCATACAACACCAATATCGCTATCGAAAATGGCTTGAAGTTTCACGTTGACTGGTTGAAGGGACAAAAAACAGGTTTCTTCGTCGACCAACGAGAAAATCGTTCTCTTCTCGAAAAATATTCTCAAGGCAGAAATGTGCTGAATATGTTCTGCTACACAGGTGGATTCTCTTTCTACGCTATGCGTGGCAACGCCAATCTTGTGCATTCGGTAGACAGCTCGTCAAAGGCTATTCAACTCACCAACGAGAACGTTAACCTCAACTTCCCGGGCGATAATCGCCACACTGCATTTGCCGAAGATGCTTTCAAGTTCCTCACCGATATGAAGAAAGATGAGTATGACTTGATTATTCTCGATCCTCCTGCATTTGCAAAACATAAGAGTGCACTCAAGAACGCCCTTATCGGATATCGCAAAATCAACGCTAAGGCATTCGAAAAAATTAAGAGTGGAGGTATACTTTTCACTTTCTCTTGCTCGCAAGCAGTAAATAAGGAGCAATTCCGTCTTGCAGTATTTAGTGCAGCAGCTCAATCGGGCAGAAAAGTGCGCATCCTACACCAACTCACTCAACCAGCCGACCACCCTATCAACATCTACCACCCAGAAGGTGAATATTTGAAAGGTTTGGTTTTATATGTAGAATAATTAATAATGTAAACTTAATAGAATATGAACAAATTTTTAATGTCAGTTGCATCTATGGCAATTCTTACTACGAGCTGCACAAAAACGGCTCCTGCACCTGAATTCAATTACAATGTCGATCGTTTTGCCGACATCGAGGTGCTTCGCTACCAAGTTCCAGGTTTTGAAGAACTTTCTTTGAACCAAAAGAAACTTATCTATTTTCTTAATGAAGCTGCTCTTCACGGCCGCGACATTATGTTCGACCAAAATGGTAAGTACAACCTCGTTATTCGTCAAACTCTCGAAGCTATCTACACTAATTTCAATGGCGACAAAGAAAGTGCAGAATTCAAAGCATTTGAAAAATACTTGAAGCAAGTGTGGTTTGGTAATGGTATCCACCACCACTATTCTACCGATAAGTTCGTTCCTGAATTCTCTGCTGAATTCTTTGCAGAACAAGTGAAAGCTGTTCCTGCTGAGGCTCTCCCTCTAAGTGCCGACGAAATCATCGCTACTCTTAGCCCTGTAATCTTTGATCCTGCTGTCACTCCAAAGCGAGTAAACCAAGCACAAGGTCAAGACCTAATTCTCACTTCTGCTGCCAACCTTTACGAAGGTGTGACACAACAAGAAGTAGAAAACTACTACAACAAACTTAAAGATCCTAAAGATCAAACTCCTATCTCTTATGGTCTTAACACTAAACTTGTAAAGAAAGATGGTAAACTTGTAGAACTTCCTTACAAGGTAGGTGGTCTTTATGGCGAAGCTATCGAAAAAATCGTTTATTGGTTGAAAAAAGCTGAAGAAGTAGCAGAAAACGATGCTCAAAAGGCTCACATTGGCAAGCTAATCAGCTTCTACGAATCGGGCGACCTAAAGACTTTCGACGAATACTCTATCCTTTGGGCTCAAGACACTATTTCTCAAGTTGACTTTGTAAATGGTTTCATTGAATCTTATGGCGACCCTCTTGGCATGAAGGGTGCTTGGGAATCTCTTGTAAACTTCAAAAACCTTGCAGCATCTCATCGCACCGAAATCATCAGCGAAAATGCTCAATGGTTTGAAGACAACTCTCCAGTTGACGCTAAGTTTAAGAAGGAAACTGTAAAGGGTGTATCGGCTAAGGTTATCACTGCTGCTATTCTTGCAGGTGACTGCTATCCTTCTACTCCTATCGGTATCAATCTTCCAAACGCAAACTGGATTCGTGCTGAATATGGTTCTAAATCGGTAACTATCGAAAACATCACCGATGCTTACGACGAAGCTGCTAAGGGTAATGGTTTCAACAAAGAATTTGCTTATTCTGATGTAGAAATCGAAAGTATGAACAAATATTTGTCACTTACCGACAAACTTCACACCGACCTTCACGAATGTCTTGGCCACGGATCGGGTAAACTACTTCCAGGTGTAGACCCTGATGCTCTAAAGGCTTATGGCTCTACTATCGAAGAAACTCGTGCCGACCTTTTTGCCCTTTACTATCTTGCTGATAGCAAACTTGTAGAACTTGGTATCCTTGACAATCCAGAAGCATACAAATCTGAATACTACAAGTACATTTTGAATGGTATGATGACTCAATTGACTCGTATCGAGACAGGTAAGGATGTTGAAGAATCTCACATGCGCAATCGTAAACTTATCTCTGAATGGGCTTACGAACATGGTAAAGCAGATAATGTAATCGAATTAGTAAAACGTGATGGCAAAACTTTCATAAAGATTAATGATTACGAAAAATTGCGTGAATTATTTGGCAAACTTCTTGCTGAAATCCAACGCATCAAGAGTGAAGGTGACTACGAAGCAGGTATGGAACTTGTAGAAAAGTATGCAGTAAAGGTGGATCCAGAAATTCACAACGAAATTCTCGAACGCTACGCTAAACTTAACATTGCTCCTTACAAGGGATTTGTTAACCCTATCTACAATGCAGTAACCGATGAAAATGGTAACATTACAGATGTAACTATCGATTACACCGAAAATTATGTTGACCAAATGCTTCGCTACTCTCGCGACTATTCTCACCTAACTAAATAATATTAGATAAGGTTATCTCAGAAACTTGACTGTTGCAAAGATAATTTTCATTATTTTTGCAACAGTTTTATTTTACATCTATAATTATATGCAAAACAATTCTCACGAAATAGCACGACAAATTCGCCAGCAATTCTTTGTTTTTCGCAATGGATTACTCGCTGATAACTTAAAGGAGAAAGGTGATAATCATAAAATGATATTTGGTCTCAACCTTATTCAAATCATAAATATTGCTAAATCCTTTAAAAAAGATGAAAATGTAGCTACCGAACTATGGAATAGCCGTGATTCGCGCGAATGCCGCCTCATTGCTCCAATGATATTCCCTATCGAAAAACTCAGCAAAGACACTGCTATTCAATGGATTACAGATACCAAAAATTATGAAGTAGCTGATAACCTATGTCACAAACTACTTAGATACGCAGATTTTGCATCTGAAATCTGCTCTATGTTCATCGACGGCACCGATATGCAACGCTACATTGCAATGCGTTTAGCTATCAATCTGCTTGCTATTGGTAAAACCATTGATACCGACACAATGCGCCAATTAGCTACTAACGAAATCAACAATAAGACTTCCAACACCCCATTGGCAATAAATCTTATCGAAGAGATAGATGAAATTATATAATCAAAATTAACATATAACAATCTATTTATATTCACAATTTTATTGCTAAATTTATATTTATACCTATTATTCATTCTGCATATAAAATTAATATATAATTAATACTGATTTTTTTCATCAAAAATGATTGAAAATTCATTTAATTTGATTAATTTTGTATTACAATCTAAAAACTATATAAAATTTTGCATTATGAAGAAGCACAATTTCTATGCAGGTCCGTCTATTCTTAGCGAATACACGCTTAATAAGACTGCCGAAGCCATTAAAGACTTCGCAGGTACCGGACTGTCAATTCTAGAAATATCTCACCGTAGCAAAGAATTTATAGCTGTAATGGATGAAGCTGAACAACTGTTCAAAGAGCTTCTTGACATTCCTGAAGGCTACAAAGTACTTTTCTTAGGCGGAGGTGCAAGCACTCAATTCTGTATGGTTCCATTCAACCTGCTTAAAACTAAAGCAGCTTACCTTGACACAGGTACATGGGCCAACAAAGCTATAAAAGAAGCTAAACTATTCGGAGAAGTGGATGTTGTTGCGTCGTCTAAAGCCGACAATTATACATATGTTCCAAAAGATTTTGTTGTTCCTACCGATGCTGACTATTTCCACATCACAACCAACAACACCATCTATGGTACAGAAATCCGTAAAGACCTTGATATAAACGTGCCATTAGTTGCCGATATGTCGAGCGACATCTTCTCTCGCCCTATTGACGTATCTAAGTATGATGTTATATATGGTGGCGCACAAAAGAACCTAGCTCCTGCAGGCGTTACATTTGTTATAGTAAAAGAAGCTGCATTGGGGAAAGTTGAAAGAGCTATACCTACAATGCTTGACTACAGAACTCATGCCGATAAAGGCTCTATGTTCAACACTCCTCCTGTATTACCTATCTACTCGGCTGTACAAACCCTACGTTGGTACAAAGAACTTGGTGGCGTAAAGAAACTTGAAGAGATGGACAACGCAAAAGCAGCAAAACTATATGATGCAATCGATTCAAGTAAATTCTTTGTAGGTACAGCTAATGCAGAAGATCGTTCTATCATGAACGTATGTTTCGTGATGAAGCCTGAATACGCTGAACTAGAAAAAGAATTCAACGACTTTGCTAGCACTAAAGGAATCGTAGGTATCAAGGGACACCGCAGTGTTGGAGGTTTCCGCGCTTCACTCTACAATGCCCTACCAATGGAAAGTGTTGATGTGCTTGTTGCAGCAATGAAAGAATTCGAAAAAAATCATTAATCACATTATATTATCTACGAAAAATGAAAGTTTTAGTAGCAACAGAAAAACCATTTGCAACCGAAGCTGTAAATGGCATTAAAAAAGTGATTGAGAACGCAGGCCACGAACTTATATTGCTTGAAAAAGGCACAAAAGCCGATCTCATCAATGCTGTAGCCGATGTTGAAGGGCTTATCGTACGTAGCGACATTGTTGACAAAGAAGTCTTTGACGCTGCAAAGCAACTTAAAGTTGTAGTACGCGCCGGAGCCGGATATGACAACATCGATCTTGCCGAAGCTACAGCAAAAGGTGTGTGCGTGATGAACACTCCCGGACAAAACTCAAATGCCGTAGCCGAACTCGTTTTCGGTATGGCTATTATGATGATTCGCAATAGTTACAACGGCACTGCTGGTACCGAACTACAAGAAAAGTCAATCGGTATTCACGCATTTGGCCAGGTAGGCCGCAATGTGGCACGCATCGCCAAAGGTTTTGGAATGGCAGTTACTGCACTCGATCCATTTGTAAAAGATGAGGATATGGAAGTCGTAGGTGTTACTCCTATGCACTCGGTGGAAGAACTCTATGCTAAGAACCAATTTGTATCGCTTCACATTCCAGCTACTGCACAAACCAAGCAATCTGTAACTAAAGACCTTATATGTTTGCTCCCTAAAAATGGCGTTCTCATCAACACTGCACGCAAAGAAGTAATTGATGAAGCAGGGCTTGCCGAAGCTCTTGAAGTTCGTCCTGATATTCGCTATGTTGCCGATGTAAAACCCGATAACGCAGATGAATTGAAGGATAAGTTTGGCGACAGAGTTTTCTTCACACCAAAGAAAATGGGAGCTCAAACTGCCGAAGCCAATATCAAAGCAGGTATCGCCGCCGCTGAACAAGTTGTAGCACACCTACGAAATGGTTGGAATCGTTTCCAAGTAAACAAATAAAGAATATTTTCATCATACCCTTTTAAATAGAAAAATGCTATCCTTGAGGTGGGGATAGCATTTTTTTGAGTATCATACATCTATTTGAGAAAGCCTAAAATAGCCATCAAAGTTCCTCGCTCATTGAAAACATCAATAGAAGATATGTATTTAGGTACATCTTTCGTTTTTTCATCCTCCATTATAAACATTCCAGAAAGATATTCAGATTGATTAAGATAAGCATAGTTAGGTATTGATTTACCATAAGCCTCAGCTTCTTCAAGAGTATCAAATAGGCTTGTTTTAATAGGTCCTCCAAAACCGCCTTCTATAAGTTCTAAACGAGCTACTCCGTTTTCATTAATGACTATATCATATTCATCATAGCCAGTAGAAATGCGATTCAAATCTTCAAACCACCAACCATTCTCAACACAAATTTCTTCAATTTGACTCCAATCTGGTTTTCCATTAAAAGAATTAATAAATTCAACAAGATGTTCAATGTAATAAATAGTATCATGCATTTTTTTGATTGCAGTATTTATCCTGTAGCAAGCAGTTCTATTTTATTCCTCAATACAAATATACGAAATAAATACCAAACTACAAAAAAAGTGCGCCAAAACTTTGTTCTGACGCACCTTTGATAAAATGTATGTATCTACCAAATTATGGTTGTTTTCTTGTTATCTTTTCAAGTTCATTCAAAGGAAGATAACTACCCTTCAAATATTCAATCATATATAGAGCTTGATACCATCCATCATTAGCTGCAACACCAGTTGAGTTGTAAGCACCGATTATTACTTCAGGGAAAGCAATATATCCATCTTCAACATACAATGGCACATAACCAGAAGAGTATAGTGTAGAACCATTATCTGTACCAGCCAAAATAAGATTATATTTTTGTCCTGCACCACCATATAAGCATTGACCTAATTCAATCATCCATTGACTTGATTCATCATCATATATTGCATAAACCGGATTTACTCCTGTAGCTGCCAATCCCGGAATCATAATTACTGGTTGAATCCAAATCTTCTTTGCATCAGCAGAATCGCGTGTTACTGTGATTGTCCAATTTTCATCAGGTTCACCTTCAAATGCACTTGGAGCATAAGCAGCATAAGTACCTTCAAGTTTATTCATTTCCTTTGCAGTGGCGATACACATCTCACCATTAACTGTTTCGAAATATAGATTTTCTGCTTGCACATAGTAAGGTTCACTTCCATCCTTCATATGAAGATATACCTTTGGAGCTGATGATTGCTTAGTAAGCTTAATATCATACAATGCTTGATACCACCATTCGTTACCAATAGCATTACCTACACCAAGAATATAAGAATTATCAAATGTAATAGATTGGCCATCAGCAGACACAGTCAAAGTCAATGAACCTGCAGTATCAATTTTTGAACCATCAGTCGAACGTCCAAGAATCATATTATACTTTCCTTCAACTTTGAAAAGCGTTTGTCCCATAGGAAGACTCAATGCCCCTTTTGTTGCATCATAAGTAGCATATACAGGACTAATTTCAGCAGCTGTCAAACCACCAAAAATTTCTATTGGATGTATCCACACCTTATTGGCATCTGTTGCATCCGCAGTAATTTCAATTACCCATTCTTCATTAGGTTGACCTTGAAATGCACTCTTAGCAAATGCATCATAAGTACCCACGAGTTCGCTTGCCGAAGCCACAGCCTTTGCCACGGGAGCTTTTGACATCTTGTTCATTTGCTTTTTTGTATCCAATTTCACCTTTGGCTTAAATTCCTTCAATTCGCCAGTGATAGGACGCATTTCTGCTTGCATTGTTAATACCGAGCACAATGCAATAGTAAGAAGTGTATATATCTTTTTCATAGCATTTTATTTTTTAACGAATTTAACTGTAGTTTTATTCACTTGTAACACATACATTCCAGCTGGTAAGTGTGCTACACCAATACGAACATTTTCAGCTGAAAGTTCTGCTTGAGCTACCAATGCACCATCCAAAGCGAAAACCTTTGCTGTAACATTCTCACGCAAACCTTTCAAATTTAGTTCAGCAACCACAGGATTAGGGAAAACCGACACATCAAATGCATCATTTTTCAATTCATCGACTGCAGATACAGGTTCACTACTAAAAGTAGCTTCCATGACAGAGGCAATCACTGCACCGTCCTTCTTAACTATTGAAAACTCTTCTGAGTTATCCACAAATAGCATATATTCAACTTCAGACACAGCAACAGATTGCTTTCCGTCAGCTACTACATACCATTGTGTTTGTGCCGAAACGCGACAAATGCATAGCATTATAAAGGCACAGCATAAAAGTAATTTTTTGTTCATAAATAGATTGTTTTTAGGTTTATAAAATTCATTAAAATAGCATATTTTAATTATATATTCTATTTTTATTCAAAATTATACAAAAAATATATTCCTACAATTATTTTTCACGTTAATAAATGTTAACCAGCGCTATCTTGTTATTTTTTCTACATTAGAAAGAGGAACCACCACCACTGTAAACTTTTCAAACGATACTTTATCAAGAGCCTTATACCAATTTCCGGTCTTCAAATCATAAGCACCAAACAAGCCATTCAGAACCACAGATTCTTCAATAATTATGTCGCTTGAAGTATCAACATATGTACCTCCCTTTTTCATATACGCCAATACAATATGGAAAGCATTGTCTTCATCACCATAAATTGTTTGACCTAATTTTAAAGTAATCTTATTAGAGTTTTCATCGCAATTAGCATATATTGGTTTGATATGTCCTCTTCCAAGTCCTTCTATTCTGAAAATTGGATGTATTCTAAGCATTTGAGTATCTTCTTTATCACGCGAAACCGCAATTTGCCAAGATTCCTCATTTTTACCATCAAACAAATTCACTCCAGTCACCATGTATTTACCCTCAAACTTATCATAAACATAATTCTCTATTTCGGTAACACAAAGTTCACCATTTACTCTATTGAAATAAATCTGCTCTGCATTTATACAATGCACACTATTATCAAATTCATAAACATAAGCTTGAGGTACAATTTTATCGTAAGTGATATCAAGCAACACATCATACCACCATTGGTTAGTGGTAACATTACCTATACCCACATACTTCATTGATTCAAAACTAATACTCTTTTTATTATTATCTACATATAGAATAATATCCCCTTCTACATCTACTTTTTCACCATCTACAGAACTTCCTATCACTATATCGCTTCCAACTTCTACACAATAAAGAATTTGTCCCATAGGCAAAATTAATCTACTATTCAACAAATCCACATTTGCATACACGGCATTAATAGATTTATCCACAAACTCAAATACTGGAGTAATCCACACCTTATTAATATCGTTTTCATCAGCAACGATTTCCACCTTCCAATTTTTCTCACCTTGAAAAGCACTCACACCAGAAGCCACATATTCACCCACAATGTTATCGATACACAAAGAAGATTTTATAGGTTTTCTCAAAGCAAAATCAGATGCAACATTATCTTCATAAGGTTGTAGCTTACCACAAAAAGTAACTGATGTTATATTCCACTCATTATTTTGAGCAGAAATTGCAAATATAGAACTAATTAGCACAAATAATGATATATTAAACCTTTTCATCACACTACTTCTTTATAAATTTCACATTCACAGAATTTACACTTATAATATAAGCACCCGACGATAAGTGTGACACATCAATCGTAGCATAGGCATCCACTTTATCTTTGTCCACCATCAATTCCCCACTTAATGTATATATTTGTATGCGAGAATTATTTGGAAGTCTGCTCAATTTTATAGAAGATTCCACCAATCTTCCAAACATAGCCATTTCATATGACTCTACATTTATGCTTTTCACAGCACAAGCCTCATCATTGGTAAATCTCAATTCTCTAAGCGAAGCAACAACACTTCCATCTTTATTAACTACCGAAAACAAGTTCTCATCGTCTATAACAAACATATATGCAATCTCTTCCACATCTACATAATGCTCATTATCCCCGATTAAAAACCATCTATCTTGTGCCGATATGCACATCGCACAAAACATTAGCGAAACATAGGTTAAAAAAATCTTCTTCATCTTAAAAACTGAAATATGGGGAACTTATAAAAATCCCCCATATTTTATATTTACATTATTGTATTTTATTCCATTACTTATCCTTTGACAACACCTTCGATAGATAAGTGTAACCCAAGAAACCAGAAAGCAACGAACCAATCAAGATACCCAATTTAGCATCGTTGAGAATAGTAGCAAATTCTGCACCTCCATATGACAATGTTGCGATAAACAACGATACGGTGAACCCAATACCACCAAGCATTGCCACACCACCAAGCATCTTCCAGTTACTACCTGTAGGTCGTGGAGCAATACCCATCTTGATTGCTGCCCATGAGAACGAGAAGATACCCACAAACTTACCTATCACAAGACCACAAATCACAGCCAAACCTACACCACTATACACTGCAGATAGACTCATTCCTTCAAATATCACACCTGCATTGGCAAATGCAAATAGAGGTATAATAATATAATTCACTAATGATTGTAGAGAATCTTCAAGATCTTGAAGAGGAGAAATCACCTTATCAGAAGCCGACTCCATTTCTTTCAACCAGTCAATTTGTTCCTTAGACAAAAATCTACTATCAAGCACTCTTGACGATTCATTATCAGAGAACTTATTCAATCTGTCGCGCATCGTATTGATATAATTGCCTGATTCAAATCTTGGAGTTGCAGGCACACAGAAAGCTACAATCACACCGGCAATAGTAGCGTGAATACCAGAATTTAAGAACAAATACCACACCACAGCACCAAGACCTAAATAGAATAATTTATTCTTAATTTTCCATACATTAGCACCAATTAGGAGCAATGCAATCACTGCCAATGAGTATAATAGCATCATGTAATTAATATCGCTTGAATAGAAAATTGCAATCACCATAATACCACCAATATCGTCAACCACAGCAAGTGTAGTCAAAAACACTTTCAATGATAATGGGACACGACTTCCAAGCATTGCCAATACTCCAAGCGAAAATGCAATATCTGTAGCCATAGGGATTGCACATCCATTTGCATAGTCACTGCCATAAGCAAGAGAAAAGAATACAATCACAGGCACAATCATACCACCACATGCGCCAATGATAGGCAATAAAGCCTTACGCACTGAAGCCAATTCTCCAATAAGCACTTCACGCTTAATCTCAAGTCCTACAGTGAAGAAGAAAACAACCATCAATGCATCATTAATGAATTGCATCAATGTCATTGTATGCCCATTGTGACTAAACACATTAAAACCACCTACTTCAAGCGAAACAGGTAGTTCCCACAATTTCTTATACCATTCTCCAAGGACTGGCATATTAGCAATCAACAAAGCTAAAACTGTGGCCACAATCAAAATATTGCCACCTTCAGCAAATTTTTTAATAATTTTTTTGGTTGAATAGAAAACCTTTTCCATAAGTAATAATTTCTGTATTTATTTTTTGTAATTTCTCAAGAATGGATTGCAATCTCGTTCATCTTCAACACTTGTAGAAGCACCATGTCCAGGATGCAATACTGTTTCACTCGGCAAAGTTAAAACTTTTGTTTGTATTTTTTCTATTAATGTTTGAAAATCTCCACCACTGAGGTCGGTTCGCCCAATACTTCCTTCGAAAATAGTATCACCCACAAGAGCAAAACCCGATTCTGGCAAATAATACACTACACCACCCTTACTATGTCCTGGTGTGTGGAGTACATGTATTTCTTCATTATTTAATTGTATCACATCTCCATCTTTCACCATATCGGTAAGTGTGAATGGTTTCACTGGATAAGGAAGGCTGAACATATCTGCTTGCAAGCTTAAACGTTCGCCCCATGGTATATCATCGGCATGACCATATACTTTACAAGCAAATTCATCAGTAAGCCATCCTACACCAAGCACATGGTCCACATGTTGGTGTGTAAGAAGTATCATTTTTAAAGTAAGGTCATTTTCTTGCAAAAATCGTTTTACCTTGTCCACGTCTTCTTCGCATTCCATTCCAGGATCTACAATTGCAGCCTCCTTCCCGTCTTCGTCCCATAGAATAAATGTATTCTCACGAAACAAATTAAATATCATCCTTGCTATCTTCATAGTTTCATCTATGATTATATAAGTTGCACATACACCACCTTCTTGGTGTCATAAAATTCCTCCTTGAAGTAGTCTTTAAGGTCGGCAAGCATTGCCATCTTCTTATATTTTTTTACTTCAGCTTGCAAATCGCCTCCTTTTAGACAAATCAATCCATTTGGCAAAGCATTGATGCAAGTACGCGACACACTGCGACGCACCACCTGTACAAGGTCATCAAGTTCCATCACAGCACGACTCACCACAAAGTCAAAAGTACCTTTCACTTCTTTCACATCTCCGTGCTGAGTTGTTACATTTTTCAACCCTATGCGTTCTGCTATATCCTGAGCTACCTTGATTTTTTTACCTATTCTATCCACTAAATGGAAATGTACATTAGGAAACATAATAGCCAAAGGAATACCAGGAAAACCTCCACCAGTACCCATATCAAGCACCTTTGAGCCATCCTTAAAATCAGTAAACTTAGCAATACCCAATGAGTGCAAGATATGATTTACATATAAGTTTTCAATATCTTTTCTTGAAATCACATTGATTTTCTCGTTCCATTCCGGATATAAAACGCCCAATTGCTCAAACTGACTTATTTGTTCATCGGTCAAACCACTAAAATATTTCTTTATTACTTCAATGCCCATAATATATCTTCATTAATATTTTATCTGCTTTTTCTTATATCATCTAATGCAAGCGATATTTTCACCTCACCAAATATAGATAGCTCTCTTGGATAATAACTCCAAACCACACTATCACCTATTATATAAAAGTTGTCACTTACTTCAAGATTGTCTATATTATAAAATCCCATATCAGCAAGTTCATCATTATTTTTTGCACCATAATCCTTCAGCAGTTTAGCATCTAACATATTTGGCAGATTTGAGATACTCTCTTCATCAATAATATCGCTCAACTTCAAAGATTTCATCTCAGAAAGATCAAACACACTATATATTGATTTCACATTTCTTATTTCATCACAAATAGTAACATCTTCCACCTTGCAATAACTCAAAATCACACCATTATTATATATAGGTGTAATTTTCACAGAAATATTACAATGAGCCAAACCTTGTTCCACAATCAAGTCATCTTCATCTATAAGACTTTTACAAGTTTCAGCAATCTTTCTTTCGACATATAGAGGAAAAGCTGTTGCAAGCGAAACACTATCGGCATTCACACCAAGAACATTTTGAGCAAATAATTTATGCAATTGCTCTGTTTTATCCTTTTCACGAAAATGTTTTGGATAAGTAATTTGTACTTTTGCATCCAATTTTATCACAGAATCTTTTCCAATAAAATAACCTGTAGTATCATCTATAGAAATTGTGGCCATTTCTATAGTGTCGGATACGCATTCCACACTTTCGTATTTATCACTTGATGTGCAAGCCGTCCATAAGATGGTAAATATAAAAACTATATGTACAAATATTTTCTTCATCTGAGTTTGATTTTAGCAACACAGGAAACCAAAGCATCCATAATTAAGGAGTAAAATTAACCTAATATTTTAAAATACGCAAATTAAGAGAAATTCTTTTTTCTATTTACACCGCAAAAAGCTCATTTTTCAAGAATTACGTAAAATATTTCGTAAAATCTATTGCTATGTCAGATTTTTTTCGTACTTTTGCAAGCCGATTATATCCAAAATATTTAGCACTCGCGGACACAAGGAAACTTTTGGCCGAGTTTTATTTTGTGTTTCGGAGTAATTATTTAACTATTAATCAGGAATTTAAAAGTGGATACTTTAAGTTACAAGACTGTCTCAGTAAAGGCTGAAGACGCAAAAAAAGAATGGGTAGTTATTGACGCTACCGACCAAATTTTAGGTCGCCTTTGTGCAAAGGTTGCTAAAATTCTTCGTGGTAAGTACAAAGCTTGCTACACTCCTCATGTTGATTGCGGTGACAATGTAATCATTATCAACGCAGACAAGGTTGCTTTAACAGGCAAAAAGTGGAATGACCGCATCTACTATTCTTATACTGGTTACCCAGGCGGACAACGCTCGGCTACTCCAGCTATCTTGAAGATGAAGGCTGAAACTTACAAGCTTAAGGCAGGTATCAACCCATTGTTCATCAAAGTTCTTAAGGGTATGCTTCCAAAGAATCGTCTTGGAGCTCAACTTATCAAGAACGTACACGTGTATAATGGTTCTGAGCACCCACATGAAGCTCAAACTCCAAAAGTAATCGATATCAACAAACTTAAATAAGATAGAGGAATATGGAACAAATTAATGCAGTAGGACGCCGTAAAGCGGCTATCGCTCGTGTTTTCGTAAAAGAAGGTAATGGCGAAATCACAATCAACAAACGCTCACTTGAAACATATTTCCCATCTTCAATCCTTCAATTCATCGTTAAGCAACCTCTTGCTCTTCTCGATGTAGTTGGAAAATATGACATCAAAGTAAACCTATGTGGTGGTGGTTACAAGGGTCAAGCTGAAGCTCTTCGCCTTGGTATCGCTCGTGCATTGGTTAAAATCAACGCTGAAGACAAGGCAGCTCTTCGTGCAGCAGGTTTCGTAACTCGCGACCCTCGTGCTGTAGAACGCAAGAAGCCAGGTCAACCAAAGGCGCGCAAAAGATTCCAATTCAGCAAGCGTTAATATTTATTTTTATTATCTCATTGCTTAAAAGGAATAGTGTTTAGTATCCAAATCTTGCCGATTCCTTCACCGGACTACGGCAGGATTGATTAAGTCGAATGTAAACAAAACAAAAAAATCAAAATGGCAACTCCAACATTTGAACAATTATTAGAAGCAGGATGTCACTTTGGACACCTAAAACGCAAATGGAATCCTGCAATGGCTCCTTATATCTTTATGGAGCGCAATGGTATCCACATCATTGACCTATACAAGACTGCTGCAAAGCTTTCTGAAGCTGCTGCTGCTCTTAAGAACATCGCTAAAGCTGGCAAGAAAGTACTTTTCGTTGCTACTAAGAAGCAAGCTAAGCAAGTAATTGCTGACAAGGCTACTTCTATCAACATGCCTTATGTTATCGAACGCTGGCCAGGTGGTATGCTTACTAACTTCCCTACTATCCGTAAGGCAGTTAAGAAGATGGCTACTATCGACAAGATGACTAAGGATGGTACTTTCGATAACCTTTCAAAGCGTGAAAAGCTTCAAATTTCTCGTCAACGCGCTAAGCTTGAAAAGAACCTTGGTTCTATCGCTGATTTGAACCGTCTTCCTTCAGCTCTTTTCGTAGTTGATGTAATGAAGGAACACATCGCTGTTGCTGAAGCTAACCGCCTTGGTATCCCAGTATTTGGTATCGTTGATACAAACTCAGATCCAAATGCTGTAGATTTCGCTATCCCAGCTAATGATGACGCATCTAAGTCTATCGAAATCATCCTTTCTACTATCTGCGAAGCTATGGCTGAAGGTCTTGAAGAACGCAAGGTAGAAAAGATCGACACTAAGGAAGAAGATGCTACTCCTAAGGCTAAGCGTGCTCGCGTAGGTCGTCGCAAAGCAAACGAAGTGGAAGCTACTGCATCTGAAGAAGCTACTGAAGCAGCAGCAGAATAATCTCTTTGAGATAGTTCTGAGGTTACACTCGCATATACTGAGGGCGAAGATTCTACTGAGTCCTCGCCTCAGTTTTTATAAGACAATTTTTAATTAATCAATAATAACCCATATAATACTAAAGAATTATGGCAGTTACAATGGCAGACATCAGCAAACTTCGTCAAATGACAGGTGCTGGTATGATGGATTGCAAAAAGGCTCTAACTGAAGCTAACAATGATATCGATGCAGCTATCGAAATCCTTCGCAAGAAGGGTCAAGCTATCGCAGCTAAGCGCGAAGACCGCAACGCTTCTGAAGGTTGTGTTATCGCACAATCTATTGGCGAATATGCTGCAGTAGTTGCACTTAACTGTGAAACTGACTTCGTAGGTAAGAACGAAGGTTTCGTAAACCTTACTAAGAGCATCCTTGCTGCTGCTATCGAAGCTAAGGCTAAGAGTGTAGAAGAAGTTAAGGCTCTTCAAATCAATGGTCAAACTATCGCTGATCTTATTGTTGAAGAATCTGGTAAGACAGGCGAAAAGATGGAACTTGGTGCATTTGAATATGTAGAAGCTCCTACTTGTATCGCTTACAACCACTTCGGTAACAAGCTTGCTACTCTTGTAGCATTCAACAAGGCTGGTCACGACGAACAAGTTTACAAGAACGTAGCTATGCAAGTTGCAGCTATGAACCCTCTTGCAGTTGACGAATGTGACGTTGCTGAAGAAGTTAAGGAAAAGGAAATCGCTGTAGCTATTGAAAAGACTAAGGCAGAACTTGTGCAAAAGGCTGTAGATGCAGCTTTGAACAAGGCTGGTATCAACCCTGCTCACGTTGACAGCGAAGACCACATGGAAAGCAACAAGGCTAAGGGTTGGATCACTGAAGAAGATGTAGTTAAGGCTAAGGAAATCATCGCTACAGTTTCTGCAGAAAAGTCAGCTAACCTTCCTGAACCAATGATTCAAAACATTGCAAAGGGCCGTCTTGGCAAGTTCTTGAAGGAAGTTTGCTTGCTTAACCAAGAAGATGTAACTGGTGAAGACAAGAAGACAGTTCGCGAAACTTTGAAGGCTGTAGACCCAGAATTGAGCGTACTTACATTCAAGCGCGTTAACTTGAACGCAGACTAATCAAAGTCTTACTTAAGTTTACAATACATTACAAGGTTATCCCATGCGGATAACCTTGTTTTTCTTTATTTATACACATGGAATCATTTATTAACATAAAATAAAGCGTCTCCCAATTCGTTTTTAAGATATAAATCATTATCTTTGTAAAATAACAAACTAAAAATAGATAACAATGACATATCTTGTAACAGGTGCAGCTGGTTTTATTGGCGCAAACTACATAAAATATCTTTTAAAAATATACGGAAACGATGTAAATATCATCATTCTTGATGTACTTACATACGCAGGCAATCTTCTCACTATCAAAAAAGAGTTGGATCTGCCAAATGTTTCCTTTATTAAAGGAGATATTGGAGATCGCGAATTAGTCACAAAACTTCTATCAGAAAACGACATTGACTACATCGTAAATTTCGCCGCAGAAAGCCATGTGGATCGTAGCATCACAAACCCAAAACTTTTCCTTGAAACCAATATACTTGGCACGCACAATATGCTTGAATGTGCACGCCAAGCATGGTTTATTGGTAAAGACGAAAATGGTAAAGCAAGATACAAAGAAGGCAAAAAATTCCTTCAAATATCAACCGATGAAGTATATGGTTCACTCGAAAAAGACTTTAGTGACGCAAAAGCACTTGAGGTTTCGCACGAACTAAGCCTAGTTATAGGTGATCGAACAGATATGAAAACCTATGGAGATAAATACTTCACAGAGGACACTCCTCTTTCTCCTCGTTCACCATATTCATCTTCAAAAACAAGTGCCGACCTAATTGCCAATGCATATTTTCATACCTACAACTTTCCTGTGAACATAACTCGCTGTAGCAACAACTATGGCCCATATCATTTCCCCGAAAAACTCATTCCTTTAATTATCAAGAACATTCTTGAAGGAAAGAAATTACCTGTATATGGCAAAGGTGAAAATGTAAGAGACTGGCTATATGTAGAAGATCATGCAAAAGGTATTGATATGGTCTTACACAAAGGCAGACTTGGCGAAGTGTATAACATTGGTGGTTTCAACGAAGAAAGCAATATAAACATCGTGAAACTTGTTATTTCGCTCATTGCACAAACAATGAACGAGCAACCAAAATATCAATCTCTTCTTAAATGTGATTTATCTGTCATCAACGAAGATCTTATCGAATATGTAACAGACCGTCCAGGACATGATATGCGATATGCGATGGACCCAACAAAGATTGCAACAGAACTCGGGTGGTATCCTGAAACGCCATTCACAGAAGGTATCAAAAAGACCATTATATGGTATCTCAACAACCAAGAATGGGTAGATAGTGTAACATCAGGCGACTATCAGAAATATTACGAAGAGATGTACACAAAAAGATAATATTAACCGAGAATAGTGAATTAGGTATTTCATATCCTAACTCCTAACTCCTAACTCCGAATGAAAGGTATCGTATTAGCTGGCGGAAGTGGCACACGCCTCTACCCTATCACTAAAGGTATTTCAAAACAATTAGTACCTATATATGACAAACCGATGGTATACTACCCCATCTCTGTGCTTATGCTTGCAGGTATTAATGACATTCTAATCATTTCCACCCCTATTGACCTTCCTCTATTCAAGCGTTTGCTTGGAACAGGCGAGGAAATAGGTGTAAACTTCCAATATGCAGAACAGCCCTTCCCAGGAGGTTTAGCACAAGCTTTCATTATCGGAGAAGAATTTATTGGAGATGACTCGGTTTGTCTTGTTCTTGGCGATAATATTTTTTATGGTCAAAGTTTCACCCATATGCTTGAGATTGCAAAATCAACAGCGGACGAAGATAAAGCCACACTATTTGCATATCCAGTTAAGGACCCAGAACGATTTGGGGTAGTTTCGTTTGACGAAAATGGTAATCCAACAAAGATTGTTGAAAAACCTGCTATTCCAGAGTCTCATTATGCTGTAACAGGCTTATATTTTTATCCTAATGATGTAGTAGAAATAGCAAAAAACATCAAACCTTCAGCTCGTGGAGAACTTGAAATCACTACTGTAAACCAAATTTATCTTGAACAAAACAGAGTAGAAGTTCAGAAATTTGGACGTGGATTTGCTTGGCTCGATACAGGAACAGCAGAATCAATGAACGATGCTGCAAATTTCATTCAGTCAATTCAAAACATACAAGGAGTGCAAGTGGCATCACTTGAAGAGATTGCTTTTCGTAAAGGATGGATTAATGCCGAACAATTACTTATGCTTGCCGAACCAATGGCAAAAAATAGTTATGGCAAATATCTCATACAATTAGCTAAAAATGGATTTTAATAAGGCTCATATAATAGATTTACCCAAGAAGGAAGATCCAAGAGGTAATCTCTCTTTCATTGAGGGCAACAATCATATACCATTCAAGATAGAACGTTCATATTGGATATATGATGTTCCAGGAGGAAAGACTCGTTCTGGACACGCTTTTCGCACTCAGGAAGAATTTATTATAGCTCTTTCAGGTAGTTTCGATGTAATACTTGACGATGGGAATGGCAACAAACAAACATTCCATATGGCACGCTCATACTACGGACTATACGTGCCACCTATGATGTGGCGAGAAATAGTCAACTTTTCCACTAACTCGGTGGCAATGATTCTTTCGTCTACAAAATATGACGCAAGTGATTATATCGAAGATTACGAACAGTTTAAAACAATCGCATCCGATGAAAGCAGAAAATAATAGTCACGCCACATCAAGCCTCAATGATTGCCGACTCATTACACTTAACAAACACCATCACGAAAATGGCAACCTCACCGTAGTGGAAGGCAATAAAGAAATTCCGTTTGACATCAAACGCATTTTTTACATTTATGATGTACCCGGAGGTATTGAACGCGGTGGACATTCTCACAAAGAATGCGCAAGTCTTCTTGTAGCCGTGAGTGGTAGTTTTAGTGTTACCATTCACGATGGTGTAAACTCTATGACTTACACCCTCAATCGTTCGAATGTGGGACTTTTTGTAGCTCCGGGTATATGGAACACCCTTCACAACTTCTCATCGGGATCAGTAGTGCTTGCTATATCGTCACATCTTTACGACATCAACGATTATGTATGTGACTTCAATGATTTTTTAGAATTAACATCACAAAAGCGAAATATTGATTAATATATAAAATGAAAATTCCTTTTCTTGATTTAAAACCAGTAAACGCGCCTTTTGAAGAAGAACTCAAAAAGGCTGCTTGCAATGTAATATCTTCGGGAAGATACATCAATGGTGATTATGTTAATAATTTAGAACAGGAAATTTCTCAACTCTGTCACACTCCTTATGCAATAGCAGTAAGCAATGGGCTTGATGCTCTAAAACTAATTATGCGAGCCTATAAAGAGATGGGAGTATTTTCCGACGGAGATGAAGTAATAATGTCGGCCAACACTTACATAGCTACAGCTCTTGCTGTAAGCGATGCAGGACTTAAACCCGTTTTTGTGGATATGTCGCCTCACACTCTCAATCTGGACACTTCCCAAATTGAAAATGCTATAACTCTACGCACCAAGGCTATTATGCCTGTGCACCTATATGGCACTCCATGCTGGGACGACAAAATCAAAAACATTGCATTACAATACGATTTGAAAATAATTGAAGATAATGCTCAAGCCATTGGAGCATATTCACCTATTAAAGGACTTTATGGTACTTGTATCACAGGTGGATTAGGCGATGCTGCAGGCATTAGTTTCTATCCTACTAAAAATCTTGGTGCACTTGGCGATGCTGGTATCATCACCACTCATCATAAAGACATTGCTCACACTACAAGAGCATTAGCTAATTATGGATGTGATTATAGATATCATAATATCCACAAAGGCTACAACTGTCGTATGGACGAAATTCAAGCCGCTATGCTCCTTGTTAAAGTAAAACACATACACGAAGAAAACAACCGCAGACGCTCTATTGCTTCAATTTACGATAGTAGCATCGTAAACCCAAATGTAGTAAGACCTCAAATCATTTCAGACTACAAGCAAGTGTGGCATCAATATCCATTAAGAGTAAAAAACAGAACAGAGTTCATAGAATATATGAGCAATAATGGTATTGGTACCGACATAATGTACCCAACTCCGGTTTATATGCAACCTTGCTACGCATCATATTATAAAGACACTTCGTGCAACGAAGCCGAAATCTACGCAAAAGAAGTAATTTGCATTCCAATAGGTGCACATATCAGCGAAAATGATGCTCATTACATTTCTAATGTAATAAATGAATTTTCTCCAAATTTATGAGAAATAATCAAAAATAGGCAGCATTATCCCAAATTTATGTACACATCTCTTAAATTATGTGAATTTAAGAGATTTTTTTGTTCAATTATTATGCTATATAACATAAAAGCACTAACTTTGCATCAGTTTTCATGGTAATAGTTTTAAGGTTATCTTTAAACTTCTGTCGTGAGACACGAGTTTAATGATTTTTTTAGTTTTTAGGTTTAAGTTAATGGTATTAGAAAGTTAATTAAGTAAGCAAACCCCGACATTTTGTCGAGGGTTAACTTTTTTATATAGGTACCTTCTTCTAATAAACCATTTATTTCATGAAATGTTTCAAAGAAATCAATTATCTTTGTAACAAACTTATACAATATGACTACTTCTGATAACAAAATAGGTCCAATTGGTATATTTGACTCTGGCTATGGAGGACTAACAATCCTTAACGCTATAAGAAAAAAATTACCTCAATATGATTATATCTATTTAGGTGATAATGCACGAGCTCCATATGGTCCTCGATCGTTCAATATTGTTTATAGATTTACGTTAGAAGCAGTGAAATATTTATTTTCACAAGGTTGCAACCTTGTTATTCTTGCATGCAACACAGCTTCAGCTAAAGCTTTACGCACCATTCAGCAAAACGATTTACCTATAATCGATCCAGCAAAAAGAGTTTTAGGTGTAATTCGTCCAACGGTTGAGAAAATTGGTGAAATTTCTAAATCAGGTAATATAGGAATACTTGGCACTGCCGGCACAGTGCAAAGCAAATCCTACGATATGGAAATCGAGAAACTTCATCCTTCTTTTAAAGTATATTCACAAAGTTGCCCTTTATGGGTTCCACTTGTAGAGAATCTTGAATCTGATAACGATGGAGCAGATTATTTTGTGGAAAAATATATCAAGAACCTTTTAGTTCAAAGCGTCGACATCGATAGTATTATTTTAGGATGTACACACTACCCTATCTTAATAAACAAAATTAAAAAATTCACACCAGAAAATATTCAAATTATAGAGCAAGGAGATATCGTAGCAGATAGTTTAGCTGATTATCTTATGCGCCATCCAGAAATTGAGAAAAAATGTACAAAAAACAATAATTGCACATTTCTAACCACCGAAGATGCCACAAAATTCAATTCTATGGCATCAATTTTTCTAAAAGAAAATATTACATCCACTCAAATTTGCCTTTAGACAATTCTTAAAATCTGTTTAAATTTAAATGAATTCAAGTTTAGAGAAAAGCATTTAGTTAATATATGTTATACAATAGCTTTTTTTATTCCAATGTATGTTGTATAACATATTTTTTTTATAACTTTGCATCAAGTTTTCATGGTAATAGTTTTAAGGTTATTCTAAAAAAATTATGTCGAGATGACATAATCTTTTTTAAAGATTTAGTTTTATGGTTTATGTAAATGGTATTAAAAGATTAATACTAAAGCGGATCTTCGGCGTGAGTCGAGGATTTTCTTTTTTATATAAGATTTATTTTTTCAACTAAAATCTATTAACTTTGCAGTATGATAGATTTAAGACAAGTACGCACTCTTATAAGCAACAATCAAGCACAAACTGCTATTGACGAACTCAACAATATAATAAACCTCGCCACAGACTGCGACGAGGCATATTTTTTATTGGGCAATGCATACAACAAATTAGGAAATCACAAAGAGGCAATTAGTGCATATTGTAAGGCCATTGAAATAAACCCCAATAGTCCTGCTAAAATAGCTCTTACTCAAATTCGAGAAATAATGGACTTTTTCAATCATGACCTATACAACCCATAACCATAGCATACTATCATTCTTTCAGTAGATTTTTCCATGTAGCACAGTCTTTCATCAATACCACCTTATCACATTCAGTTACAAACACCTTATTAGAATCTACTCGCACTGAGAGTATACCATCTTCTTCATTTGGGCAATACAATTCTTCTCTCTTTTCAAGAAGTTCCAATTGCTTTAATGCCTTTCTTATACGAGATATCGACGATTTCTTTTCAGCAAGCACAAGTTCTTCAACAGAAGAATATCCACCTACCAATTTATATATTTTCGAAAATATTCTATTATTTCTCTCTCGCTTACGTTCAGATGTTTCATTAACTCGCACAGTTATACCCATCACATTGGCATAAAGCAAAAACACATATAAAGCTCTTTCGTAAGCATAAACATCAAGCTCACACCCTATGTTTTCAAATTTTATCTTTCGTGCAATAGTATTCACAAGCACATCGCTTTCACAAGTCTTACCTGGAAATGCAAGCAAATCGAATATTGCTTTATTAAACCCTCTATATTCAAATGCATTACATTCCATTATATTACCTGATAAATTCAACGAAACACCCTTCACCAATTGTTTATAATCGTCAACAAATCCCCTGACTTCATCAAGCACATTGCCTCTAATCATAAACTTATAATAGTTATGAACTGGTTTATACATCACTTTACTATCGCCTATTTTCACAAGAAATGATGGTTCTGTGTCATACAAACTTTTAAGTCCTAACTTCACACAAAGCAATGTTCTACAGAAATCGGATGTATTTAAATTACATATACCATCATACACCACTCTCAATCTATCCTTGTTATTAGCCACCATCATAGGTGCCAAATGCCCTATAATTTCCTGAAGTGTAGACTTATTCATTTTAGAAAAAGACTCTGCCCGTCTTGGTATATACACAAATTCAAATCCTGCCAACTTAAATTCATTCTCTATCTCACGATAATTAACAATAATCTCATTGTTTATATCATCATCAAATTCATTTTCTACATAAAACACAGTGAATGCATCAATACTATCTGGTACATCAAAACTACAATCCACTATGCCCTCACACTTGAGCGAACGTTGCAATGTTACAAATAGTAGAGCCTCTAACGCTTCACAATTATCTCCCACAAAACGCTTGAGTTCTCCTATCACTCGTTCCAAATCTTTTTTCGATAGACCGTCAGCTTCGTCAGTAAGTGTATTTACAGCATCCGCAAGAGTTATCTTTTGAGCTTCAGACAGAACCACCGACTTATTTATACTATATTTAGTACAAATCTCATCAAACAAGTCCAACTCGCCTGCACATATTTTAGTATCCGACTTCACCAATTCGGTCATAAGTCGCACTAAAGCCACTTTATTCTCTTGCTTCATAATAAATGTTTTTGTTTTTAGTTTTTACAAATTTAATCCAATTATCCCAATTAAGCACAAAAATTATCTTTTTTTTAAAGTGTTTCAAAACACAATTCAACCACCACACAACCCAATTTAACTCTTTTTAAAAATGACGGGCAACCAATTTGCCCACCCTCTTAATAATTTTGCAGTATAAAATTAAGAGAGTTATGATTACAAGCAACATCACAAAATCAATTTCAGTAGAAGACCAAGTGTTCGCTTCTATTATCGTTCAAGGTAAGACTTTACACACTCTTACCGCTTCAAATTTCTCTAATACAAATGAAATAATCAAACTTGCTTCTAAAAATTGCAAAAATTATCGTGGTCTTGCACACCTTTATATTCGCAATCAAACTCAAGGGTGGAGTATGACTATTCTTCTAAGCATCAACAGCACTAACACCACTCCAGAAACTCAAAACTACTCTCCACGTCTTGACGGCAAACAATATACATTACCATTCTAATAAACCTTTTCATAAATCCATTTGTTATAGGAATAGTTATAGAATTTACGTACAACCTTTAATAAATGAAAATATGAAAACTTTAATGTATTTTGCTATTGTAGCTGCATTTCTAACTTCTTGCTCAAAGAATAAAAGTGAAATGCAAAATGAGGATTATGCCTATATGGACGTTCCTGTCGTAGAAATTATTGGAGAATGGATAGAAATTCCAGATTCCACACAACCTGCAATTAAACAAACTCCCAAGAAAATCAAGTTTAATGCTAACAAAACTATGGAAGGAACACCAATTTCTAAAAAAGTAAAGAAAATAACCACAAGCAACAACCCTTCCGATTCCATTGAGGTCACAACTATGATATATCAAGTTTGGGATAAAGATGGCGACACTCTCACTATGATATCACAAAGTGCCATCGACCCTCAATTACACGACACCATCACTTGGAATATCGTAACTCTCAGCACTGATTCACTAAAAATACATAACAAAACACAAGGGACTAAAAACTATCTCAAAAACAAATGAAATAGCACACTAAAATATTTTTATTTAAAAAATATCAAAAAAGTCCATTCCTTTTTTTGTGGAGTGGGCTTTTTTGTGTAATTTTACAATGAAAATGGCTTATAGTGTACCAACAAGTGCCACAAGCCACTCTCAAAGAGATTATCAATGAGATAAAGACAAACTATAACATTTAATTTTTTAAACTAAAACAATTATGGTTTATTCACACGAAGTACAAGAAATGTGCTGTGTAAAGAAGGGTGCAAACCATCCATCAGCGCCAATTCCTGAAGAAGGAAAATGGGTTAGATCAAAAGAAATCAAAGACATTTCAGGTCTTACTCACGGTATCGGTTGGTGTGCTCCTCAACAAGGCGCGTGCAAATTGACTCTTAATGTAAAAGAAGGTATCATTCAAGAAGCATTAGTTGAAACTATCGGATGTTCTGGTATGACTCACTCTGCTGCTATGGCAAGTGAAGTTCTTCCTGGTAAGACTATCCTTGAAGCATTGAACACTGACCTTGTGTGCGATGCTATCAACACTGCAATGCGTGAACTTTTCTTGCAAATCGTATACGGTCGCACTCAATCTGCTTTCTCAGAAGGTGGTCTTGTAGTAGGTGCTTCTCTTGAAGACCTTGGTAAGGGTCTTCGCAGCCAAGTAGGTACTATGTTTGGTACTTTGGCTAAGGGTCCTCGCTACCTTGAAATGGCTGAAGGCTACTGTACTCGTATGGCACTTGACGAAGACAACCAAGTTATCGGTTACGAATTCCTTCACCTTGGTAAGTTCACCGATTTCTTGAAGAAGGGCGTTCCTGCTGAAGAAGCTCTTCAACAAGCTAAGGGCCACTACGGACGTTTTGAAGAAGCAGCTAAATATATTGACCCACGTAAAGAATAATAAGGAGGAATACAATTATGATTAGAGAAGTAAAATTTGAAAGTCAAGACCGTCGTATCAAGCAAATTCTTGCTGCTTTGAACGAAAACGGCATTAAAGATATTGAAGAAGCTAATGCTATCTGCGAATCTTATGGTATCGACCCTTATAAGGCTTGTGAAGAAACTCAACCTATCTGTTTCGAAAATGCAAAGTGGGCTTACGTAGTTGGTTGTGCTATCGCATTGAAGAAAGGTTGCAAAAACGCTGCTGATGCTGCTGAAGCTATCGGTATCGGTCTTCAAGCATTCTGTATCCCAGGTTCTGTTGCTGACGATCGTCTTGTAGGTCTTGGTCACGGTAACCTTGCTGCTCGTCTTCTTCGCGAAGAAACTAAATGTTTCGCATTCCTTGCTGGTCACGAATCTTTCGCTGCTGCTGAAGGTGCTATCAAGATCGCTGCTAAGGCCGACAAAGTACGCAAAGAACCTCTTCGCGTTATCTTGAATGGTCTTGGTAAAGACGCTGCTATGATCATCTCTCGTATCAACGGTTTTACTTATGTACAAACTGAATTTGATTACGCTACAGGCGAATTGAACATCGTTAAAGAAATCGCTTACTCAAATGGTCCTCGTGCTAAGGTTAAGTGCTACGGTGTTGACGACGTTCGCGAAGGTGTTAAGGTAATGTGGCACGCAGGTGTAGACGTATCTATCACAGGTAACTCTACTAACCCTACTCGTTTCCAACACCCAGTTGCTGGTACTTATAAGAAGGAACGCGTACTTGCTGGTAAGCCTTACTTCTCAGTAGCATCAGGTGGGGGTACAGGCCGTACACTTCACCCAGATAACATGGCTGCTGGTCCTGCTTCTTATGGTATGACTGATACTCTTGGCCGTATGCACTCTGACGCTCAATTCGCTGGTTCTTCTTCAGTTCCTGCTCACGTTGAGATGATGGGCTTCCTTGGTATCGGTAACAACCCAATGGTAGGTTGTACTGTAGCTTGTGCTGTTGACGTTGCAACTGCGCTTAACAAGTAAGAAAATACAAATACCTAAATATAAGAATCTCCTATAATTTTATTATGGGAGATTTTTATTGTTAATAATTATATGCGTAAATTCATCACAAGTATCATTTTCATAATATTAATTATCCTATTTATTGGAGTAAATTATCATTTATCCAATAATAGTGCACACACTTCAAGCGAAATACCGACCACCCGCCTATCTATATTCGGAGATAGAAACAAGTTTCATCTCGAGGTAGCACAAAAGTTAGGGGTAACACCCGTTGCCGACCGAAATGAAGCAAAAGAATTGATTAAAGAGCTTGTCCTTATAGAAAGTAACAACTATTATAAAGTAGATAAACTTACGCATTCCATTCCATACCTTACATTCGGAGCTGATTCTTTGCTAAAACTTATTGGTAAGAATTTCCAAGACTCACTCCAAGCAAAAGGTTACGCAAAACATCGCATTATCGTCACATCAGTGCTTCGCACAGAAAATGACGTTACTCGCCTTCGCAATTCAGGCAATCCAAATGCAGCTAAACATTCTGCGCATATGTATGGCACGACAATTGATATCACTTATGCCCGATTTGATTGTCTAAACCCAAACATAGATAAAAGATATCGCCCAAATAGAAAAGAATTAAAGTTTATTCTTTCACAAGTAATAAAAGACTTAAAAATTCAGCGTAAATGCTACGCTTTGTACGAGATTCGTCAAAGATGTTTCCATATTACTTCAAGAATTGAGTAATATCAAGTTTTTTTGAAGAAATATCAAAAAAACTCACGAAATACTTGTACAGAATAAAAAAAAGTTCTAACTTTGCACTCGTTAAACGACAACGATAATAAAGTCGTCTGGAGAGATGGCAGAGTGGTCGATTGCGGCGGTCTTGAAAACCGTTGAAGTGAGAGCTTCCGGGGGTTCGAATCCCTCTCTCTCCGCGTTAAGCGAGCAAATATTTGCTCGCTTTTTTTTATTTACAATACATCCTTATAATATTACTACCACATTCCATCCTACTCCCCCCAAAAAAGACACAAGAAACCATAAAATGATTTCTTGTGCCACTATTAATATCTTATAATATCTTTTATGCTTCTTCTTGTTCGAATGCTTGCCAACCTTGAGCTCTCAATGGCAATTCAGCACCATCACGAGTTTCCATATACATACCTAACTCTGGTTTAGTGATACGACCTATGATTTTTACCCCTTCCATTGCTGCCACCTTTTCATGGTCAGTTAATGGCACAGTAAATAGCAATTCATAATCCTCTCCACCATTCAGTGCAGCAGTCACAAGGTTCATATTAAATTCCTCAGCCATCACAGCAGTTTGATAATCTATAGGAATACGCTCTTCATAGATACGACAACCTACATTACTTTGTTTGCAGATATGAATAAGTTCCGACGACAAGCCATCACTCACGTCCATCATTGCAGTAGGCTTTATACCATTTTTAGTAAGCATCTCCACTATATCACGACGAGCTTCAGGCTTCAATTGACGTTCGAGTAGATATTCCCTACCTTCAAAGGCTGGATGAAAATCTTCTTCATTGTCCTTCGACACTGCTCGCTCTCGCTCAAGTAATTGAAGTCCCATATAAGCAGCGCCTAAATCACCACTCACGCATATCAAGTCGGTATCCTTGGCCCCACTACGATACACCACACTACCCTTATCAGCCTCACCCACACAAGTTGCACTGATAATAAGGCCTGTAACTGATGCCGAAGTATCTCCTCCCACAAGGTCCACACCATAAATATCACAAGCAAGACGAATACCAGAATACAATGCATCTATATGCTCTACGGTGAAACGCTTAGACACGCCGATTGATACAGTAAGCTGACGAGGCACACCATTCATAGCATACACATCCGAAAAATTCACCACAGCAACCTTATAACCGAGATGCATAAGTGGAGTATATGTCAAATCAAAATGAATACCTTCAAGCAATAAATCGGTAGTGACAAGTGTTTCCTGTTCGCCATATCGCAAAACAGCACAATCATCACCTACCCCCTTCACTGAGGATTCATTTTTTAACTTAATATCCTTTGTCAATCGGTCAATAAGACCAAATTCGCCAAGAGTTGAAATTTCAGTTTCTTGTTCGTATTGACTCATATCAATATTTTATTCTTCAAATTTATTGATAAGTTCCTTCATAATGAAAGTCATCTTAGGTTCTGCAGCAGCAGCAGCCTTTTGCACTTCTTCATGCGACACCTTTTCTACGATACCTTCCACTCCGAGGTCAGTAATAACCGACATACCAAAGCAACGGATACCACTATGACGAGCCACAATCACTTCTGGCACTGTACTCATACCCACAGCATCACCACCTATACGATGGAAATAACGATATTCAGCAGGAGTCTCAAAAGTAGGACCTTGAGTACCCACATACACACCTTCTACAAGGCGGATACCATTTTCGGCTGCCACCTTCTTTGCGTCGTTAATAAGTTCCCATGAATAAGGTTCACTCATATCAGGAAAACGAGGTCCAAGTTCATCGAAATTCTTTCCACGAAGTGGATGTTCTGGGAACAGATTAATATGGTCGTTGATAATCATCAAGTCACCAATCTTAAATTCAGGATTCATACCTCCAGCTGCATTCGACACGAAAAGAGTAGTAATACCAAGTTCCTTCATCACGCGCACAGGAAATGTAACCAATTGCATATTATACCCTTCATAGAAGTGGAAGCGTCCCTTCATTGCCATAATACGCTTATTTCCAAGTTGACCAAAAATCAATTTACCACTATGACCTTCAACGGTTGATACTGGGAAATTTGGTATTTCTTCGTAAGGCAATTCATCAGTTATTTCAATATGATTAACAAGTTCACCAAGACCGGTACCAAGAATAATAGCAGTTTTAGGCATATCTTGCACTTTATCTGCAATAAACTTAGCAGTTTGCTTAATCAAATCCAACATTTCTTTATCCATAATAATATAAATTTATAATATTAGTAATATGTATTATTTCTTTTGTTTTTGTTTCTTTTCAATACTTGTGGTAATAAGATTTATCAAATCTTCATCTCCCTCACTTTGAGCAAATTCTACTTCAATAGGCAAATACGCTACAGATTTACGCAACGCATATGGAAAATAAGGATTATTTATAAAACGTACAGCATCCTTTTCTGTAGTGATTATAATTTTTCGTTCACCCCTTAATCGGTCATAAGTACGTTGTATAAATGCAAGATCATCCTTTGAGAAATCGTGATGATCATTGAAATGCACCACCTTTACTCTTGCCTCAAACTGTTTCAAGTACTTTACCATTGGTGTAGGATTTGCAATTCCTGTTATCACAAGTATTGTATCCTTAGGAGTTAACCAAGATAAATCTGGAATTGTGGCACATTCCCCCACAAACACAGGTTGTAATTCTTTATACTTATATGTTGAGAACATCAACTTTTGCCATTTTTCAAGAGAGAGTTTCTTTCTCACCACATTTTTATCAATAGGCTTCATATCAGCAGGACATTTTGTCACCACCACGATATCTGCTCTTTGAAGAGCATCTTGAGGTTCACGCAAAGTACCAAGTGGTAACATTTTATCCTCACAAGGCAATTTCCTATAATCAGTCAACACGATTGAAAGTGTAGGTTTCACATATCTATGTTGAAACGCATCATCAAGTACAAAAAGGTTAATTTCGGGATTAATCTCAAGCATTTTTTCAATGCCTACCACACGCTTTTCACATACAGCCACATCTACACATGTACCGAATTTGCGATATATTTGATATGGTTCATCTCCTAAATCATATGATGTAAGATTTTGTGATGCCCTCACAAAACCTCTCGTTTTTCGCTTATAACCTCTACTTAACACCGCCATCTTATAATGCACACACATTCGGCTCACTATGTATTCTGTATGAGGCGTTTTTCCTGTACCACCCACAGCTAAATTGCCAACAACTATGATAGGTACGTCGAATTCTTTTTGCTTCAACACCCCAGCGTTAAACAAAAAGTTTCGCACACCCACTATAGTCTTGAACACATACGAACACGGAGTAAGTATCGCTTTAGCTAATATTTTTTGTAACTTTGATAATTTCATTTATAGTTTTATAGGTAAAGATGTTATCTTTTATCTAATTTCTATCGGCTCCATTACGCATTGCAAATACGGACGCTTCATTAAATCTTCAGCCACACTTTGATACTTAGCCAATCCATTCACTTCTATGCCTATCATTTCATTCACTTCGGTCTTTACATAGCCCTTAAAATAGCGCATAAACGAAGATTCTTGTTCAGGATAAGTAGATATCGCATAATCAGCCAACTTTGCTTGCTCTACCACATATGAGATTGCACTTTCAAGACCACCCATTTCATCTACGAGTCCAAGATTTAGAGCAGTTTCACCATCCCACACACGGCCTTCAGCAATTTTTTTCAAGTCAGCAAGTTCCATATCACGTCCATCTGCACAGCGTTTTGTAAATAATTCATAACCTGCATTCACCATTCGTTGCATAGATGCACGTTGCATTGGAGTCATTGGTTTAAATAAACTTATAGGATCTCCATTCGTGTTGATATTCGTAAAGTTTACTCCTATTTTATCTTTTACCAACTCTTCAACACATGGTATCATTCCAAAAATACCGATACTACCTGTAAGCGTCATTGGCTCAGCAAAAATACGATCGGCACCACATGATATATAATAACCACCCGATGCAGCATAGTCACCCATCGACACCGCAAAAGGTTTTCCAGCTTTCTTCACTTCCTCAAGAGCAGCCCATATTTGTTCCGAACCATAAGCACTACCACCAGGTGAATTCACTCTCAACACCAAAGCCTTCACAGCATCATCTTTAGCTATTTCTATGATATCTTTTACCAATTTTTCAGATACTATACCATCATCTGAGCCGTCGTCAATACCACCCACTGCATACACCACAGCCACCTTATTCATAGCATTTGATGATTTATATAGAGCTGCCAAATCTTCAGGCGACACAAGACGCAAATCATCACCCATTGACACACCAGTCTTCACCTTAAGATTGTCAATCAAGTCAAATCGATAACACAAACCATCCGCCATCTTATTATCCACAAAATATTGTGCAGGATTTGTCAACATAAGACTATCGGCCATTGCATTTAATTTTTCTACCGAAATAGAACGTGACTCAGCTATTTCTGAAGAAATATTTGCCCAGATAGATTTCAAATATGTTTCAGTAGCAAGACGATTAGGAGCACTTGCCTCTGTTTCCACATAAGGTTCCACAGCACTCTTAAATGTACCCACACGCACCACTTGCATTTTCACACCCACTTTATCAAGCACATTTTTAAAGAATGGTATTGATGCTTGCAAGCCATGAACATCTACAGCACCCACAGGATTCAAATATATAGAATCTGCTACAGAAGACAGATAATAATCACCTTGACCGATACCTGCACCGCCATAGGCTATTACCCACTTTCCACTTTTCTTGAATTCCTTTATTGCATCACGAATTTCCTTTTGAGTAGCCATTCCAGCACTATTCCCATTACATTCTATGAATACGCCCTCAATATTATTATTTTCCGATGCCACAGCAAGTGCTTTCTTGATAGTTTCAAGACTGCTTTGCACGCCATTATCTTTATTAAGCAATGCCATCAATGCTTGATCGGGATTTGTACGCTCGGTATAGGATCCCGACAAATTAAGATATAGAATTGATTTTTCTTGCACACCTACCGATGATGTTGACATTTCGCTCGACATTGCACCCAATAGAGCAAAACTCATTATCACACTTGAGATACTAAACACCGATAATGCCAACCATGCACCCACAAAAGAGCTAAGTACACCAGAAAAAAATTTCTTCAACATATATATTGCTTCTTTTTTTTATTAATATTCAATTAAAAACGCTCAGTTTTTTCTATGCAAAAATTGTTCCTAATTAATACAACAATTTCTACACATCAAATGAATATGTAAAGATACAATTTTATTTGTGTAAATACTATAAAAAAATGCTATTTTTTCCCACACAACTACAAAAATGCAAAAAATGGAGGCGAAATCAAGTTTCACCTCCATTTTTTAATATTTTAGCAACCCGTCAATTTATGACAAAGAGCGAATTACATCCTTTATTTCTTCAACAAGTTTTTCGGCAGCTGCCATTGTGTGAGCTTCAGCTACAATACGAATGATAGGTTCTGTATTGCTCTTACGCAAGTGTACCCAACTTTCCTTGAAGTCAATCTTTACACCATCAATATCAGTGATTTTTTCGCGTTCAAACTTCACCTTCACTGCTTCAAGAATAGCATCAACATCAATATCTGGAGTAAGTTCTATCTTATTCTTAGAAATGCTATATTGTGGATATCCAGCCTTCAGTTCACTCACCTTCTTACCACTCTTAGCCAAGTGAGTCAAGAACAATGCTACACCCACAAGAGCGTCACGACCATAGTGTGCAGGTGGATATATCACACCACCATTACCTTCACCACCAATCACTGCATTTGTACGCTTCATTTCAGTAGTTACATTCACTTCACCTACCGCCGATGCAGAATAGCTACAATTATAGTTCTTAGTAACATCAGCAAGCGCACGAGATGATGATAGATTTGAAACAGTTGAACCTGGAGTGCGCGACAACACATAGTCGGCAATCGCCACAAGTGTATACTCTTCTACGAAGAATTCACCATTTTCCATCACAATAGCAAGACGGTCCACATCAGGGTCTACTACGAAGCCCACATCTGCCTTTCCTTCTTTCATAAGTGTAGAAATATCAGTAAGGTTTTCCGGAACTGGTTCTGGAGTGTGACCGAAGTTACCTGTAGGAGCACAATACAACTCAATTACATTCTTCACACCAAGACGACGGAGCAATTCTGGTATAATTACGCCACCAATTGAGTTCACGGCATCAACAGCTACTGTGAAGTTTGCTGCCTTGATTGCTTCCACATCCACAAGGTCAAGGTCAAGAATCTTATTGATATGGTGACGAGCGTATGTAGTATTTGTATACACCTTACCAATATGATCGATATCAGCATACTTATACTCATCATTCAACGCCAAACGAAGCACTTCCTTACCTTGTGCATCGTTCAAGAACTCACCATTTTCATTCAACAGTTTCAATGCATTCCATTGCTTTGGATTATGAGACGCAGTGATAATAATACCACCACATGCATCTTCTTCTACCACAGCAATTTCTGTAGTTGGTGTTGAAGCCATACCGATGTTTACCACATCAAAGCCACAACCCACAAGCGTACCTTCCACGATATCGTTCACCATTTCGCCAGAGATACGAGCATCTCTACCCACAACTATCACATTTGATGTCTTTGTTGTAGTCTTACGGATGAACATTGCATAAGCCGATGTAAATTTTACGATATCCAGTGGAGTCAAGCCGTCACCAGCTTCGCCACCGATTGTACCGCGAATACCCGAAATAGATTTAATTAGTGACATTTGTAATTGATTATTTTATGTTAGTTTCTAATATATTTCTTAGTTTTCACTACCGCCACCTATCATACTTGAATAATAAGTTACAGTATAAACATATGGAACCACTTCCGATACTTCATCACTGAATCCGTATTGCGATTTAATAAGCACATTCACTGTGGTTTCATACTCGCCATTACCACCTAAACCCACATATTGCAATGGCAATTGTATTCCATAACCATAATACGACGACGATGCGAGTGTGTAATTATTATATAGGAAATAAGTAGGGTCGGCCAGCATATTTTCTGCGTTACCTTCCCAAAACTCTTCACCTTTTGTATACAAATGATTCAAATCTAAACGCATGAAACGGAAGTATACAGGTTGATTATCTTCAGGACGCTTCGACTTTTCTCCTGCCACAAGCACTTGCATATACACATTTCCATCTGGATCAATCTTATAATATGGTGCATTCTCGCCCACCTCAAAAATAGTATCCGACGGAATTTCATTCACAATCCTATAATTTGACAAATAAGAATTACAAGCTCTACGTTCGTCACGCAACAAATCGGCATAACTAAAATCTTCTTCACATGAAGTCATCGACAGCAATGCCATTCCACACAATAATATTGAATATAATTTCAGTTTCATTTTATATCTTATTTCTTTAAATTCATTAGTTTTCACCTTTTGCTTTCTTCAACGATTCCACGATATCGTAAACAATGGCCGTACAATCTTCAAGAGTTCCACGATACTCTCCACCGGCAGCATTTTTATGACCTCCACCATTGAAGTATTTCTCACACCATTCATTCACTGCAAAATCTCCCTCCGAACGAGTAGACACCTTAATATATTCTTGGTCGTCACGCAAAAATATCGACCAATAGATACCTGGTATTGTCAACGGACGATTCACCAAACTCTCAGTATCACCTCGTTGGTAATGAAATTTCACAAGTTCATCTTTACTCAATGTGATAAGTGCACCACCTACCTCAGGAAACACCTCCATCTTTTCACTCAAAGCATATCCCATTAGTCGCAGTCTATTTGCTGAGTTGGTATTCATCACCACATTATATATGTATTCTTTATCTATACCCCATTTTAGCAGTTCAGATATTATTATATATATATCTGGATTACTTGAATTATAGGTAAAGTTTCCAGTATCGGTCATCATACCTGTATACAAGCAAGTAGCACTCCACTTACTCATAAATCGCTTCATACCCATAAAATATATCACATGATATAGCAATTCACATGTCGACGACATCTCTGGAAATGATATTGATAAGTCAACAAAATCTTCAGGGTCAAGATGATGATCAATTAGCGCCTTTTTAGCCTTACACTCAGTTAGTACCGATGCAAATCTATCCACTCTATATGGTGCATTAAAGTCAAGACAAACCACCACATCAGCTTCCTTCATAAAATGCTTCGCCATCAACTCTTGTCGAGTATACACCACAATATCCTTCACTCCAGGAAGAAAAGTAAGCGATGGGGGCAACATATCTGGCGTGATAACATTTGCCTGCTTTCCCATCTTCCGCAATACATGCATCAAGCATAGCGACGACCCCACAGCATCACCATCGGGCGACACATGACATGTTATCACTATCTTCTTTGCAGCTACAAGCATCAGCTTTAACTGTTGCAATAATTCATCGGCTATTACCCTTTTTATCATAACAAATACAATATCGTGCAAAGATAGAAATAAAATTCCTATTTTAGGGCTTCGTTTTAAATATCTGTGTAAATTAAAAGCAAAATATTGCAATTTTAAGTATTTTTGTGCTTCATTTTAGTTTGTCTATAAAATATAGGCAGTAATTTTGTAGGAAATTTTGTAAAATCGTTAAACTTATAAAATATTATGACTAAGAAATTATCATTTCTTCTATTTATGGCTGTGCTGTGTCCTATTTTCGTTTCAGCACAAATCACCACTCCCGTTACTTGGGAAAATGCAATAAAATTCATCGATGAGAAATCTGGAGAAATCACATTCTCTGCTAAAATTGATGCAGGATGGCATATGTATGGCACCGAGCTACCTGCCGAGAGTGGTATCCAAGCTACAACTATCGTTTGGGACAACCATGAGGGTATCCAACTTGATGGCAATATTACTGCAAGTCGCACTCCTCACGAACAATTCGACGATGTAATGGGTATGAAACTTAATTGGTGGGAAAAGAATGTTACTCTCACTCAAAAGTTCAAAGTCACCGATAAAGATAAATACAATATCTCGGGATATGTAAAATATATGGTATGTAACGACCAAACTTGCCAACCTCCTACAAAAGAACATTTTGAATTTACAAAAGGTGCCAAGACCGAACCTCTTGCTACCAATAAAGCAAACTCTGCCGTTGCCAACAATGCAATTGCTGCCAATACCGACCAACTTTGGGCTCCTGTAACCCTTCCCGAAAACAATGGCGAAACTAAAAACGAAGCATCTATTTCAGGTCTTTCGTCTTGGTTGATTTTCGCTGGTGGTTTCATCGGTGGACTTCTTGCATTGCTCACTCCTTGCGTGTGGCCTATGATCCCTCTCACAGTAAGTTTCTTCTTGAAGAAAAGTGGTTCACGCAGAAAAGCTATCACCAATGCACTTCTTTATGGTATGTCTATCATTGTTATCTACCTTGTATTGGGTTTGGCTGTAACTGTAATATTCGGGGCAAGTGCGCTCAACGCATTATCCACAAATGCTATCTTCAATATCATCTTCTTCTTGATGTTGGTGGTATTCGCTATTTCATTCTTCGGAGCTTTCGACATCAAACTTCCTGATTCATGGGCTAATAAAATGGACGAAAACGCAGAAAAGACTTCTGGTCTATTGAGCATTTTCTTCATGGCATTCACACTTACACTTGTTTCCTTCTCTTGCACAGGTCCTATCATCGGCACTCTGCTTGTTGAAGCTGCCAATATGGGTAACTACAGTGGTCCAGCGATCGGTATGTTTGGTTTCGCATTTGCACTTGCCATTCCTTTCACTCTTTTTGCTATCTTCCCATCATGGTTGAAAGAAGTGCCTAAATCGGGTGGTTGGATGACTACTGTAAAAGTAACTCTTGGTTTCATCGAACTTGCTCTATCACTTAAATTCTTGTCGGTTGCCGACCTTGCTTACGGATGGGGTATCCTTGATCGCGAAGTATTCGTATCGCTTTGGGTAGTCATTTTCGCACTTCTCGGACTTTACCTTCTTGGTAAGATTCGTTTCTCTCACGAAGACGAAAACGAAGGTATCGGTGTATTCCGTTTCTTCATTGCAATGATTTCTCTTGCATTCTCTGTTTACCTTCTTCCAGGTCTTTGGGGTGCGCCTCTTAAGAGTGTGAGTGCATTCGTTCCTCCATTGAGCACACAAGACTTCAACCTTTATGATAAAGGTCTTAGCCATTACGAAGATTTCGATGAAGGTATGCGTGCAGCACAAGCTCAAGGCAAGCCAGCATTCATTGATTTCTCTGGATTTGGTTGCGTGAACTGTAGAGAAATGGAAGCTGCCGTACTCAACGATTCTAAAGTTAAGCAAATGCTTGAAAAGGACTTTGTTTTCATCACTCTTATGGTCGATGACAAACGCCCTCTTCCTGAACCAATCTATGTAGTAGAAAATGGTCGTCAGGTTACTCTCGAAACATATGGTGATCGCTGGAGTTATTTGCAACGCGTGAAATTCAATGCGAATTCTCAACCTTACTATGCAGTATTAGGTAATAATGGCGAACTACTTTCTGGCCCTTATTTCTACGACGAAGATGTAGATAAATTCATTGATTTCCTTAACGCTGGTAAAAAATAAAATAATATAATGTCACACACAAAACAAGATAAACTCGAGGCGTTCGGCAAAATGCTGGACGTCCTCGATACTTTACGCGAAAAATGTCCTTGGGATGCAAAACAAACCAACGAAAGTCTTCGTCCTAATTCTGTAGAAGAAATGCTTGAGCTTGCCGATGCTCTCATTAGAGACGACGTGCAGGATATCAAAAAAGAACTTGGAGATGTGCTTCTCCATGTTCTATTCTATTCTAAAATTGCCGACGAACAACAGCGTTTTGACATTGCAGATGTGTGTGACGCACTTCGCAACAAACTCATTTTCCGCCATCCACATATTTATGGCGACACACATGTCGATGGCACTGATGATGTATTAAAGAATTGGGAAGAACTCAAACTCAAAGAAAAAGGCGGTAACAAAACCGTTCTTTCTGGCGTACCTGCCACACTTCCTGCTCTTATCAAGGCCTTCCGTGTTCAAGAAAAAACTTCAAACGTAGGTTTTGACTGGGACAATCCGGCAGATGTGTGGGCTAAAGTAAAAGAAGAAATCAACGAAGTTGAAACCGAAATCACATCGGGCAATGCCGAAGACTTAGAAAAGGAATTTGGCGACCTTCTTTTCAGCATTGTTAATACGGCACGTATGTACGGCATCAATCCCGAAAATGCTCTTGAGAAGACCAATCAAAAATTCATCAACAGATTTAATTACGTTGAAGCGCAATCTGCTCAACAAGGGAAAAAACTTAAAGAAATGACTCTTGCCGAAATGGATATTCTTTGGGAAGAGGCTAAAAAATTAGATCGAAATAAATGATAGTTTGCATCACCGAGAAACCAAGTGTAGCAAAAGATATTGCTGAAATTTTAGGTGCAAAAGACCGTCATAATGGATACTTCGAAGGCAATGGTTACCAAGTAACATGGACTTTCGGTCATCTTTGCACTCTAAAAGAACCACACGACTATTCTCCTCTTTGGAAATCATGGAGTCTTGGGGCTTTACCTATGATTCCTCCTCGTTTTGGCATAAAACTAATTGACGACGAAGGCATCAAACGACAGTTTAATGTCATCGAAACTCTTGTCACACATGCCGACGAAGTAATAAACTGTGGTGACGCTGGCCAAGAAGGGGAACTTATTCAACGTTGGGTAATGCAAAAGGCTAAATGCTCAAAACCTGTAAAGCGTCTTTGGATTTCTTCGCTTACCGACGAAAGTATTCGCGAAGGATTTAAAACTTTAAAGCCTCAAACCGATTTCGACTCTCTGTATTTTGCGGGACTTTCTCGTGCCATTGGCGACTGGGTACTTGGCATGAATGCCACACGACTTTACACTCTCAAATATTCACAAAATCGCAATGTTTTGTCGATAGGTCGTGTACAAACCCCTACCCTTGCACTCATTGTAAACCGTCAACGAGAAATAGACAACTTCATCCCAGAAGATTATTGGGAAATCAAAACTCTATATCGCAATACCGTATTCAATTCCACTAAAGGAAGATACAAAAGCGAAGACGAAGCTCTTGCCGTTATCGAGCAAATCAAGGAAGCTCCTCTCACCATCAAATCAGTTACCACTAAAAAAGGGAAAGAAGCACCTCCTCGATTGTTCGACCTCACATCACTTCAAGTTGAGTGCAACAAAAAATATTCTTTTTCGGCCGAAGAAACCCTCAAATACATCCAATCGCTTTACGAGAAGAAAGTCACCACATATCCTCGTGTCGACACCACTTATCTGAGCGACGACATTTACCCTAAAGTGCCAGGCATTTTAGAGAAACTCACTCCTTACATGAATTATGTAAAACCAATACTTGAGGGTGGAAAAATACCAAAGAGCAAAAAAGTGTTCGACAACTCTAAAGTTACCGACCACCACGCCATCATACCCACAAATGTAGAACCTCAACGCGTTCCACTCACTCGCGAAGAAAAGCAAGTGTACGACCTCGTTGCACGCCGTTTCATCGCCGCTTTTTATCCCGATTGCGAATTTGCTTCCACCACCGTTTTGGCCGACATCAACAATAGCGAATTCAAGGCCACAGGACGACAAATTCTCAAGAACGGATGGCGTGAACTATATATAAAAGATAAAAACACCGAAGAAAAGGCCGAAGACGAAGACAACGACTTCATGCCTGAATTCACCGAAGGAGAAAGTGGTCCACACGAACCATCTTTGCTCAAAAAGCAAACTCAGCCTCCAAAGTATTACACCGAGGGTACGCTTCTCCGTGCAATGGAAACTGCTGGAAAGCTCGTTGAAGACGACGAACTCCGTGATGCAATGAAAGAAAATGGTATCGGTCGCCCATCTACTCGTGCAGCTATCATCGAAACCCTTTTCAAGCGTCATTACATTCGCAAGGTAAAGAAAAATCTGCAAGCCACACAAGCAGGCATCACTCTTATCGACACCATCAATGAGGAGCTCCTTAAGTCAGCTAAACTCACTGGTCTTTGGGAAAACAAACTTCGTAAAATCGAACGCAACGAATATTCAGCGGCCGATTTCATTGCCGAACTTAAAGAAATGGTGGGCAAGATAGTAATAGATGTACTTAAAGACAATAGTCGCAATTGTATCCCTATTATCGACGACTCTCAAGACAAAGACAATAAAAAGAAAACTAAAAACAAGAAAAAAGAAGAAGACTAAAATATGGACGAACTTTTCCCTATCGTAGACGAGAATGGCAACATCGTAGGTGCTGCCACACGCAAGGAATGCCATTCTGGCAGCAAAATACTTCATCCTGTAGTGCATCTTCACATTCTCAACGAAGAGCGTAACGCCATTTTCTTGCAAAAGCGTTCGCTATCCAAAGACATTCAGCCCGGCAAATGGGACACATCGGTAGGCGGACATGTCGACCTCGGCGAAAACATCCACATGGCACTCCGTCGCGAAACACGCGAAGAACTCGGACTCACCGAATTCACTCCTCAGCACATCACTTCCTACGTGTTTGAGAGCGAAATAGAGAAGGAACTCATTAACACCTTCTACACTACAGTCAACCCAGAAACCACTATTTTCACTTTAGATCCTAACGAAATCAGTGAAGGTCGTTTCTGGACAATCGACGAAATCAACGAAAATTTAGGAAAAAACATATTCACTCCTAATTTTGAGCAAGAATTCGCACGAATTCTTCCACTACTAAAAGAGAAAAACGATGAGCAATAACCTCATATTTCAATACATAGCACTCATCATTATCATAGTCATCGTGATTGTAATCATTGTGCGATATATACACCAAATCAAGCAGTGTAGCAAACAAAACGATGCCTGCAATTGTTGTAGTGTTAAAACATTTTGCAAAAAACATAAAAAAAATTAGCAAAACACTTGCACAATTCAGCAAAAGTTTATACCTTTGCACTCGCAAACCAAAACAAGGTTCCTTGGATGAGTGGCTTAGTCAGCGGTCTGCAAAACCGTGTACGGCGGTTCGAATCCGCCAGGAACCTCAAAAAGAGATATATCTTGGGAGATATATCTCTTTTTTTTTATTTTCAACCAAAGAAAACATCCTAACAGCTCATTACACTGCCCACATCCTAAATCCAATCACACTAAACATACATAAACAAAAAAAGCCACCCGATTAGGTGGCTTTGTGATTCGCACAGGATTCAAACCTGTAACCTTCTGATCCGTAGTCAGATGCTCTATTCAGTTGAGCTAGCGAACCATTATTTCTCATTTGCGAGTGCAAAGTTAGTAACTTTATTTGAATCTTGCAAGTGTTTCTTGAAATATTTTATAATTTAATCGGAGAAAAGATCAGTTTTGTGGATTTTACGGACAAAAATGACTATTTTTGTAGAAAAATAAAGAGAAATGAGTTTGCTACGCATATTTAATCCTGAACACGACCTCGCTTTAGCATTTGGTGGAACTAATTACACACCTCCACCAATGGCACGCTTGCTACGTAGAGATTTGCAGTTATTACCTATGTGGATAGGCAATGGAGGCGATTATATATTATCGGAAGGCGATGAGATAGATTATCTTTGGGTGGAAATGATGAATGATAGATATGGCTTGGGCGTGAATGTGACTACTATGGAGCAAATTTCGTGTTTCGACAAAATAGTGCCGTGGGGGTGGAATCATTTTTTGCGTAGAAGAATGTACCTTGATGGTGCGAAAGAGGTGGCACTGCCAAGTGTAGAGGGTATTGATACTATCAGAGCGTTGTCGCATCGTCGAATATCTATGGATATGCATCGTTTGTATCTCGAGCATGTTGGAGGATTGCGTGATATCACTCCAATAGAGTGTGCGAGTCTGGATGAGGTGCTTGATTTTGCTCGCAAATATCCGAGTGCATATACAAAAGCTCCTTGGTCGTCGAGTGGGAAGGGTATCTATCGTGCATTGGATATTAATGGTCTTGACTTTACGAGATGGGTGAGTGGTATCATTAAGCGACAAGGTTCGATAATGTGCGAACGCCCGTTGGATGCAGTGATGGATTTTGCTATGGAATTTGAGTGTAATGATGGCAAAACGGAGTTTGTTGGTTATTCTATATTCAATAATGACACCCACAGTTCGTTTAGTGGGGGATTGGTTGGTAGTATCGAACAGCTTTATAACCGTATAGTAAGTACTTTGGGTAATGAACAGTTGCTGTGCGATGTGCGAGAAGTCTCGGTATGTATCATAGATAAATTAATAGCACCTAAGTATAAAGGTTATCTTGGCATAGATATGATGATTTATCGTGCAGAAAATGGAGAACTGTGTTTGAATCCTTGTATAGAATTGAATCTTCGCACCACAATGGGGGTAGTGAGCAGTGTGATAGGTAATCGCTTTCTCGCAGAAGATGTGTGTGGCACTTTTCATGTGGATTTCAATAAGAGTATAGTAACTGAGGATTTCCGAAAGGATATGGAGGCTAAATATCCATTGCAACTTACTGATGATGGAAAAATAAAAAGTGGAGTGCAATTTCTCACCCCACTTTATAATGATAGTCAATATTCGGCTTACATTAAGGTTTAGATTATCTCTTTCAGCTCTTGATAAAGTTTGAAGATGGGTAGGCCCATAACATTGTAGTAGCTACCATTCATACCTGATACTGCTACGCAGCCTATCCATTCCTGAATGCCGTAAGCTCCGGCTTTGTCGAGTGGTCGGTAATTTTCGACATAATATTTGATTTCTTGATCGGTGAGGTTGGCGAATACTACCTCGGTGACACTGCTGAAAGATTTAGTGTTGCTTGCAGTGGTGATTGTTACGCCTGTAATCACTTTATGTGCATGTCCCGATAGCTCGCGAAGCATTTCGCAGGCTTCGTTCTCGTCTTTAGGTTTGCCGAGTACTTTGTCGTTGCTCACCACAATAGTGTCGGCCGTGATTATAAGTTCGTCATTGGCCATTTGCTTGCGATAGGCTTCGGCCTTTTTGCAAGAAATGTATTCTGCGATATTATCGGCAGGCAAATCGCTTGGGAAACTTTCGTCGATGTCGTTAAGCACGCGAGTAGTGAAAGGGATACCAAGTTGACCGAGCAATTCCTTGCGACGAGGAGAATTAGATGCAAGTATTATTTTGTATTTGTCGAGATTTTTCAAAGGATGTTCCATAATGTTGTTCTGTATTTATGTTTACCAACCAAAAGCTCGCTCATCTGCAAGCCATTCGCCCTTAGCTTTCAATATCTGTTCGATGATATCGCGACCTACACCATACCCACCATTGTAAGGGCTGATGTATTTGGCTGCACTCTTTGCCTCGTTAGCTGCATCGGCAGGAGCAACAGATAATCCCGCCACCTTCATCACTTCGAGGTCGGGGATATCATCGCCCACATACACCACTTCTTCGGCTGTGAGACCTGTGCGATTGAGCCATTCATTGAAATGTACAATCTTTACGCTTGCACCCATTATCACATCTTTCACGCCGAGTCCTACGAAGCGTTTTTGCACGGCTTCGGTGTTGCCACCGGTGATGATAGCTATTTCGTAACCGAGTTTCACAGCGAGTTGAATGGCATAACCATCGCGCACATTTATGCAGCGCATCGGTTCGCCATTAGGATGCAAAGGAATGACCGATGGCGACAACACTCCGTCTACATCAAAGGCCATTCCTTTTATTTTGGTTAAGTCGTAATTAATAGAACTCATAAAATACCTATAGGAGAAATTATTCTTGTGGACGCCATTCGCCAATGTGTACGCGTTCCCAAAGCATTTTTTCAGGATTGAAAGGTTTGCGTTCCTCGCCTTTTTGTCCGAGAGAGATGATGCATTCCACTTGCAAATCGGGAGGAATGTTGAGTAATGACTTCACATAGTCGTCGGCAGTTTCTTCTTCGTGGTGCATACGGCCACGCACTTGCACCCAGCAGCTACCCAATCCTAAAGCTTCTGCTTGTAATTGGATGAAGGTGGCAGCGATTGATGCATCTTCTACCCACGCCTCGCTCATCATAGGGTCAACAACTACAGCGATAGCCAAACTACATTTAGCAATAGAACCAGCGCCAAACTCTTTGCATTTAGCAAGCTCTTCGAGCATTCGCTTATCTTCGATAGTGACAAAATACCATGGGCGGCTATTTTTTGATGTAGGAGCCACGAGGGCTGCTTCAAGAATAAGTTTTACATCTTCGGCAGAAATTTCTTCTTCAGTGTATTTTCTTATGCTACGGCGACGCATTAGTAAATCGTGAAAATTTTCCATATTATTATAGTTTTAAAAATGTATTAGGCAAAGTTACGATAATATCCTTTTATAGCAAAACTAAGAGTCTTAATAAAAATAAAAGAGGTTATCAAAACTTGATAACCTCTATCTTAGTGGCGGGAGCCAGACTCGAACTGACGACCTTTGGGTTATGAGCCCAACGAGCTACCACTGCTCCATCCCGCGATTTGCACTGCAAAGTTACAACAAGTTTTTGGTTCTCGCAAGAGTTTTTTCAATTTTTTTATGCTAAAAAACATACTTTTCTTGTAAGTGGTTGAAAATCAATGGTGGATTTTTCAACTTTTTCTATGATGCAGCTGACTAAAAAAAGAAAATGCTGTGTCGAGGGTTCCGGCACAGCATTTTTTATTTAATTAATATTTAGGCGAGATTACTTCTTGCAAGGGCAAGCAGATTGCTTAATTTGAGTGAAGAAGTCGTTGCCCTTATTGTCAACAAGGATGAATGCAGGGAAGTTTTCTACTTCAATCTTCCAAATAGCTTCCATACCAAGTTCAGGGTATTCTACGCATTCAATGCTCTTAATGTTATTTTGAGCAAGGATAGCAGCAGGACCACCGATGCTACCAAGGTAGAAACCACCGTGCTTCTTACAAGCATCAGTAACAGCTTGGCTACGGTTACCCTTAGCAAGCATAATCATACTACCTCCATTAGCTTGGAATAGGTCAACGTAAGAGTCCATACGACCAGCTGTAGTTGGGCCCATAGAACCACAAGCCATACCAGCAGGAGTCTTAGCAGGACCTGCGTAGTAGATAGGGTGATCTTTGATGTATTGTGGAAGTTCTTCACCATTGTCGAGACGTTCTTTCAACTTAGCGTGAGCGATGTCGCGGCCTACGATGATAGTACCATTCAAAGAAAGACGAGTAGAAACAGGGTACTTGTCAAGATCAGCAAGCACTTCGTTCATTGGACGGTTAAGATCGATTTGTACGCCACCACCTTCGCCTGCTTCGCGAAGTTCTACAGGAATCAATTCTGTTGGGTTATCGTCAAGCTTTTCAATCCAGATACCATCTTTGTTGATCTTACACTTGATGTTGCGGTCGGCAGAACAGCTTACGCCCATACCAACAGGACAAGATGCACCGTGACGTGGAAGACGCACTACGCGAATGTCGTGAGCGAAATATTTACCACCGAATTGTGCGCCAAGACCAATCTTATATGCTTCTTCAAGAAGTTGCTTTTCAAGTTCTACATCGCGGAATGCACGACCACCTTCGTTACCTGTAGTAGGAAGTTCGTCGTAGTAGTGAGTAGAAGCAAGCTTCACTGTGAGAAGGTTCTTTTCGGCAGAAGTACCACCGATAACGAATGCTACGTGATAAGGAGGACAAGCAGCAGTACCAAGAGTCTTCATCTTTTCTACCAAGAAAGGCACAAGAGTAGAAGGATTGAGGATAGCCTTAGTTTCTTGGTAAAGGTAAGTCTTATTGGCAGAACCACCACCCTTAGTAACGCAAAGGAACTTGTATTCCATACCTTCAGTAGCTTCAAGGTCGATTTGAGCAGGAAGGTTGCACTTAGTGTTCACTTCGTCGTACATGTTGAGAGGAGCGTTTTGCGAGTAGCGAAGGTTTTCTTCGGTGTAAGTTTTGAATACACCAAGAGAAAGAGCTTCTTCGTCGCAGTAGCCAGTCCACACTTGTTGACCTTTTTCACCATGGATAATAGCAGTACCTGTATCTTGGCAAAGAGGAAGTTTACCTTTAGCTGCGATTTCGGCATTGCGAAGGAAGTTTAGAGCAACATACTTGTCGTTGTCGCTTGCTTCAGGGTCAGTAAGGATCTTAGCTACACATTCGTTGTGTGAACGGCGTAGCAAGAAAGATACATCGCGGAATGCTTGGTTTGCCATAAGAGTCAAACCTTCTTTAGCCACTTTAAGCACAGGAGTGCCTTCAAATTCACTCACGCTCACATAGTCCTTAGTGAGCAAATAGTATTCAGTCTTGTCTTCTCCCAATGGGAAAGGGTGCTGATACTTAAACTCTGGAGTAGATGCCATAGTAGTTTATTTAAAGATGTTTTTATTGAAAAATCAATTATTTCATTGGATACAAATGGAGAGTGTAAATACACACTCATCGTATTCTATGCAAAAATAGTAAGAAAAAACCAATAAGAAAAAAATATGAGATGAATTTATGGAAATTCGCCTCATATTTTTATGTATTGCTTTTTACAGCAGTTTAAATTACATTTAAAATCTTACCGAATGCCTGCCATAGAGGATCATCTGGGAGTGGTGCAGTTATATCAATGGTGTTGCCCGACACGGGATGAACGAACTCAATGTGGCGTGCGAGTAGCGAGATGCTTCCGTCGGGGTTGCTTCGCTTAGCTCCATATTTCAAGTCGCCCTTGATAGGACAGCCGATAGTGGATAGTTGCACTCTAATTTGATGTTTGCGGCCAGTGAGCAAGTTAATCTCAAGCAGGTTGTAATTATCACTTTTCGCTAATACTTGATATTTGAGTATAGACTTTAGCGAACCTTTTTTCTCGGTGGTTGATGCAAAAGATTTGTTGTTTCGCTCGATGGTGGTAATGTAGTGAGTGAGAGTATCTTCCTCTTTAGGGGGGCATTCTTTGGTGATAGCCCAATAAGTTTTATTCACTTTCCCATCTCGAAACATTTCGTTCATACGCGAAAGAGCCTTGCTTGTCTTTGCAAATACAACAAGTCCACCCACAGGACGATCGAGGCGATGAGTTACGCCACAAAACACGTTGCCCGGTTTGGCGTATTTCTCTTTTATCCATTCTTTTACGATTTCAGAAAGAGGTTTGTCGCCAGTTTTGTCGCCTTGCACAATCTCGCCCGGTGCTTTGTTTACTATTATAATATGATTGTCTTCGTATACTACTTCCATAAATTATAGGCTCATTAAGAATTCTTTAAACTTATCGAACGAAGCAGGAAGTTCTACCGTCTGCTTATCGCTATTAAGGAAGGCTGCAAGGCGATCTGGAATGTCAATTTCTTCGCCGATTATAGTTTCTACAGTTGCCTTGAATTTAGCTGGATGAGCTGTTTCGATGAATACGCCTATTTCGTTTGGTTCAAGTCCATCTTCAAGACTGCGATACGCTACAGCTCCGTGAGGATCGAGCAAATAACCTGTTTCCTTAAAAGTTTTAGCAATCGTTTCAGCAATTTGTTCATCGGTGTAACTGCATCCACTTATCTCTTTGCATATATCTTCGTGTGAATGCTTGTATAGGTCGAGTACACGAGCAAAATTGCTTGGATCGCCCACGTCCATAGCATTGGCTATTGTGGATACCGATGGCTTAGGTGTGTATACACCGGTATTTAGGTAATTGAGGAAGATATCGTTGCGGTTGTTGGCAGCAATGAAACGCTTGATAGGCAATCCCATTCGTTTGCCAATAAGAGCCGCGGTGATGTTACCAAAATTACCACTTGGAACAGATACCACAATATTACTTAGGTCTTGACCACGCTTGGCTAATTGAGCATAGGCATAGAAATAATAGAACATTTGAGGCAGGAAACGAGCCACATTAATAGAATTGGCGCTGGTAAGTTTCATATGTGCATTTAGTTCATTATCCATAAATGCACTCTTTACCAAGGCTTGACAATCGTCGAAGGTGCCATCTACTTCTATAGCCGTAATGTTTTGTCCGAGAGTGGTGAATTGAGCTTCTTGAATGCGACTCACTTTACCCTTAGGATAAAGCACAAACACACGCACACCTTCCACGCCTAAGAATCCATTAGCTACAGCACTACCAGTGTCGCCAGAAGTAGCCACAAGTACATTCACGAGAGTGCCGTCGTGGTTTTCTTGGCGATTGAAATGGCCGAGAATACGTGCCATAAAACGCGCTCCTACATCTTTGAATGCAAGTGTAGGTCCGTGAAACAATTCAAGACTATATTTATTTCCGTCAATGTGGCGTAGCGGAATATCAAAGTTTAGAGTGTCGTGAACGAGGTCTTTAAGAATGCTGCTTTCGATATCATCTCCAAATAGAGTGTTAGCCACTACATACGACATATCTTGTAGCGACATATTGCCAATGTTATTGAAGAAAGCCTTAGGCAACATAGGAATGCGCTCAGGCATAAACAGACCTCTATCGGCTGCCAAACCTTTTACTACTGCAGTGTGTAGTGATACTTTTGGCGTATTGCCATTGGTACTATAGTATTGCATATATTATATCTTTAGGGAATCTATTAGATTCCAAGTATTAATTAAATAATTTGTATATATAGGGAACGTTACTTTTGCGTGTTGAGTTTTTACTGAACATCACAAAACGATTTAGATAGATTCCCTTAAAAATTCTTTTATAAATTCGTCATCTTTCATTGTGCCTAAAGCACCATTGCCTACAGTGCGTTCGCTAAAAGATGTAATTCCATCGCCTTGCACATCGTTGCGATAAATCAATAATGGCACAGGAGAGGAAGAATGTGTGCGAATAGCACATGGAGTAGGATGGTCTGGCAAAACGGCAATGCTTACAGGCTCTTTCATCTGCTTAATGGCGTCAAGAAGAGGAGCACATACACGCGTGTCGAGTGCTTCAATGGTGCGTTTCTTGAGTTCGTAGTCACCTTCGTGACCTGCTTCGTCGCTTGCCTCTATATGAAGAAACACAAAGTCGCAACCATCATTGAGTGCATTGATGGCAGCGTTTACTTTTCCTTCGTAATTAGTGTTCCAAAGGCCTGTAGCACCTTCTACGATAATAGGTTTGAGACCACAATATACACCAATTCCTCTGATTAGGTCAACGGCCGAAATCACCACACCTTTCTTTACTCCAAATTTTTCGCCAAGAGTTTGCATAGCAGGCTTATATCCCGCCGACCAAGGCCAAATGCTATTAGCAGGGTCTCTACCTTCTGCAATGCGTTTCAAATTGATAGGGTGCTTTGCGAGCAATTCTTGAGAACGAATAATAAGATGGTTGAGTAATTTGGCTGTATCGTTAGCCTCTTCCTTTTCAGCCTTTACAAGTACATCGGCAAAAGGAGTTCCAGGTACATCGTGAGGAGGAGTGCAATGTACATATTTATTTCCACCTTTTATTTTTAGTAGGTGACGATATGACACACCGGGGAAAAATCTTACATTCTCATCGGCAAGATTTTCATTAAGATAATCGATGAGGATATTAGCTTCTTCGTCGGATATATGTCCGGCAGAGTGGTTCTTGATTTTTTCGTTTTCGATGCAAATAAGATTACATCGCATAGCCATCTCTCCTTGTTCTATTTCTATGCCCATACTTGCAGCTTCAAGCGAACCTCTGCCCTCAAATACCTTATCAAGATTGTAACCAAGTAGAGCCAAATGTGCCACTTCGCTACCTGGAGCATAACCTTCGGGAACGGTGTGCAACGATCCTACTCGTGATTGAGATGTAAGCCAATCAAGGTGTGGCGTGTGAGCCGCTTCGAGTGGAGTAAGTCCACCCAATTGTTCTATAGGCTCGTCGGCCATTCCATCAGCAAGTATGATTATATATTTCATAAATTTTAGAAAAATTATCTTACGTTAGCGATACTTATAATATCGGAGAAAATACCAGCGGCAGTTACTTCAGCTCCAGCACCATATCCCTTGATAACCATAGGATATTCGTTGTAACGCTCAGTGGTGATGAGAATCACATTGTTGCTGCCAGCAAGTGTATAGAATGGGTGAGTTTGGTCTACAGCTTCAAGACCAAGAGACACCTTACCCTCGTCCATACGAGCCACGAAACGAAGATGTTCGTTTTTGTCGGCTGTGTTTTTACGCATTACCTCAAATTCGGCATCCATACCTTCCACGTTCTTGAAAAAATCGTCAAGTGTTCCTTCAAAGAACTTTTCAGGAATAAACAAATTTCGTGCCACATCTTCCTGTTCTACCTTATAGCCTGCTTCACGGGCAAGAATTACAATCTTTCGTGCCACATCTTTGCCACAAAGGTCAATGCGAGGATCTGGTTCACTGTAACCAGCTTCTTGAGCCATCTTAATAGCTTTGCTAAGAGGTATTTCTGAACTGATAGTATTGAAAATATAGTTCAGTGTACCCGAAAGTACAGCTTCAATCTTAATAATCTTATCACCTGTAGCCATAAGACTATTTATGGTGTTGATGATAGGCAATCCTGCACCCACATTTGTTTCGAAGAGGAATTTTACACCTTTCTTGTGTGTCAAATTCTTGAGGTGTAGATAACTGTCGTAGGCTGAAGAAGCTGCAATCTTGTTAGCTGCCACCACGTTCACGTTGTGCTCGATAAGACTGTCATAGATACTTGCAATATCGGCACTTGCAGTACAATCCACAAATACAGAATTGAATATATTCATTTCGATGATGCTATCTCTGATAATTTGAGGTGTAGCAACAACATCGGAAGAAGCGAGAGCCTCTTGATAATTTTCAAGATTGATACCGTCTCTATTAAATACACATTTTTTAGAATTTGCAATACCAACGATGCGTAGTTCAAGCGATTTATTTTTTAATAGATTTTCTTGTTGGTGTTGGATTTGAGAAAGCAATTTATTACCTACATTGCCTACACCCGCGATGAAAAGATTTAACACCTGAGTTTCCGACAAGAAGAAACTATCGTGAATGACGTTCAATGCTTTTTTTAAACTACGGCTTGCGATAACGAACGAGATATTTGTTTCGGATGCACCTTGTGCACATGCTATTACATTGATACCATTTCGTCCGAGAGTATTAAATAGCTTACCTGCAATGCCTGGCGTATGCTTCATGTTTTCTCCAACGATAGCCACTGTGGCAAGGTCTTTTTCAGGAGTAATATCGCTGATTTCTCCTGTGAGAAGTTCGCTTGCAAATTCATCTTGCAATACCTTTACAGCCTTTTCTGCATCACCATTTTTTACGGCAAAAGAAGTGTTGTGCTCAGAAGATGCTTGTGATACCAAGAACACACTGATACCATTGCGAGAAAGAGCAGTAAAGATGCGAGAGTTTACTCCGATTACGCCTACCATACCGAAACCAGTAAGAGTGATAAGGCAAGTATCGTTGATAGAAGATATACCTTTGATAGCTTTGCCTTCAACAGAGCCGTGTTCGTCTGAGATAAGTGTACCCGGAGCCGAACTATTAAAAGTATTTTTGATGAGAATTGGGATATTCTTCTTGAATACAGGATATATAGTAGGAGGATACACCACCTTTGCACCGAAGTTACATAACTCCATAGCCTCAATAAATGTAAGTTTGTCGATTACATACGCCGATGAAATGACGCGTGGATCTGCTGTCATGAAACCATCTACGTCGGTCCAAATCTCAAGTTGAGAAGTATCGAGTGCGGCACAAATAATGGCTGCAGTGTAATCGCTACCACCTCGACCGAGGTTTGTGATGTCGTTTGCTACGGTATCCGATGAAATAAAGCCCGATACAAGTGCCACTTTGCCTGTAAAATTATCAAACTTTTCGTGAATAAGTTTTTCTGTCAATTCTACATTAAGCACGTGTTTGCCAAATTGTGTATCGGTCTTGATAAATTCGCGAGAATCGAAAAGAATAGCATCGTTTATCACGTTGCTTACGATAGTTGACGACATTCTTTCACCATAGCTCACAATTATATCGAGAGTGCGAGAAGATAGGTCCTTGATAAGAGACACCCCACGATAAATGTTGCCCAACTCTTCGAGGAGCATATCAATTTTCGAACGTACAGTACTAATGCGTTCTTGGAGTACAATGCCGTTAATCACAGTAATGTGACGTTCCACAATCTTGGCATAGTTTTGCATATATGTGATGTCGCCCGTAGATGCTTGATGAGCTGTATTTATAAGAAGGTCGGTAATGCCACCTAATGCCGACACTACCACTATTACTTGTTCTTTGCAATTTTCTACAATAGCTTTTACATGACTTAGGCTTTCAACTGTTCCCACCGAAGTCCCGCCGAATTTAAGTACTTTCATCGGTAAATTATATTCTTATAGATGTTTTTATATTGTGATGTTAAAGTCTCTGTTGTTAAGTAATGCTTAGTAGCCACTATTGGTATTATGCGAATAGCAGCTTGTTAATTTGTTGTAAAGATAATACATTTTACTCAAATATCGGTAATAAATATGCAAGAAAAGTAATTAAATGTAACTTTTTTACTAAAATATAAAAAATATGCATTTAATTAGTGGTTTATATATGTAATTCTTGCATATTGTCTGTATATTTTGTTCTCTCAATAAATATCATTAACTTTGTGATGATATGGATATTTTAGATTCTGATATATTACGATTGAAATTTGACCAACCAATGCCGAAGGTGGGGAATATTCTCATTGCCGAACCATTAATGCCAAGTGCTATTTTTAAGCGTGCTACTATTATTCTTATAGAACATAGTGATTCCTTTGGTTCTATGGGATTTATTACCAATCATCGTGCAGAGTATACACTCAACGAACTTGTGGAAGAAATAGACTGCGAGGAAGAAATTCCTGTGTATATGGGTGGACCGGTTCATACTAATAGATTGTTTTATATCCATACTTTAGGCAATCTTATACCCGATTCTACAGAGATAGGTGATGGACTATATGTGGGTGGTGATTTTGGTGCTATGATTGAATATGTTAACTCTAATGCACCTATACATGGGCGAGTGCGTTTTATTCTTGGTTATAGTGGTTGGGATAAGGAACAGCTACTTGACGAAATTAAAAATTATGATTGGGCTGTGGTGGAAAATCACGATACACATCGATTTATAACCGAAGAAGGAGAAATGGCTTGGCGTAATGTGGTGCAAACCCTCGACGAACGATATAGATTATGGTTAAATTGCCCTTCTTCGGTAATCTTAAACTAAAAACTATTATTTAAATAACTTTTGAAACACTACGGCATCTCCGTAAGTATTTGCTCTTCGTATCCATGAGCGTAGACATCCACATGTATCAAAACCACATTTTTTAAAAAGGTTTATAGCAGATTGATTGCTTTTTTCTGTAATAGCCAATAGAGAATGCATTCCGATATGTTCGTTGCAGTATGATGCCAATAAATCTAATGCGTGGGTAGCATAACCTTTACCTTGATGTAATGAGTCGATAAGGATACCTACCGATGCGTGGCGATTTACAGGATCGAAATCAAATAGGTCTACAGTACCAATTGGGATGTTGTTACTATTTTCTACAATTACAAAACGCAGTTGTCTACTTTTGAAAATATCAGCTTCATAGGTATCGATGTATTCCCATAGTTGGTGGTGGGTGTATGGTGCTATTGTGTTCGCCACATGCCATAGCGAACAATCGTTTTCCCAAATGAAGAGCATCTCAAGATCGCTCATCTCTGGAGCACGCAAAGTGAGTATTTCGTCTTTTAAAAATGAAGGTTTCATACAATTTTATTATGTTTCTTTGGCAAAGATAGGAATTTATCTAAAAATAAATATTACCTTTGGCGCATATATGTATAAAATAATCTTATGGGATTAGTAATTGGAATTGATGTGGGTGGTAGTACCACCAAAATTATAGGCCTTAATTGCAAAGGCGAAATTCAATCACCTTTGTTTATTACAGCCACCGACCCAGTGACTTCGCTTTTTGGAGCATTTGGAAAATATGTCTATGACAATGGTTTTAAACTGAGCGATATAGAGCAAGTGATGCTCACGGGTGCAGGAAGTGCATTTATCGATGGTGATCTTTATGGATTGCCTACTGCTAAGACTGATGAGTTTCTATCCAATGGGCTTGGTGCGAGCTATGGCATGGACCTCGAGAAACTTATAGTGGTGAGTATGGGGACAGGTACGTCGTATGTGCGTATTGATGATGAAGGTATTCGCCATATTGGTGGTATAAGTATGGGTGGAGGTACTTTGCAAGGTTTGTCGCAGTTATTATTGAAAACTCGTAATTTCCATAAAATATGTGAGCTTGCATCACGAGGTAATATTGAAAATATCAATCTTCAAATCAAAGATATTTGTAAACACGACCTTGAGAATCTGCCGCTTGATGCTACTGCATCATTCTTTGGTAAAGTGTCGAGCAATGACTTGTCAGATGAAGATGTGGCGCTTGGACTCATATTTATGGTGGTGCAATCGATAGGTTCATCGGCAGTGTTTTCTGCTATGAATAGTGATATAAACGATTTTGTGATGATAGGAAATCTTGCACAGTTGCCACAGTGTAAAATGGTGTTCCCATTGATGGAGAGAATTTATGGGGTAAAATTCCATATTCCACATCTTGCTGAATTCCGTACTGCACTGGGTGCTGCATTGGCTTACAAGAAATAAAAAAATAACCTCGCAAAGAATTTTGTGAGGTTATTTTTTTTGATGTAGCATATATTATTTCTTGGCAAACGAATCGGAGAATAGAGTGCGATTGAGGATAGAGCGTCCTAAGGTGAGTTCGTCAGTGTACTCTATGTCGTTTCCTACACTCATGCCTCGTGCCAACATTGTGATTTTTACATCGGTGTATGGGGCAAGACGACGGAAAATATAGAAATTTGTGGTATCTCCTTCCATAGTGGCACTTAGAGCCAAAATTACCTCTTTTACGCTTCCCGATTTTACTCTTTCCTCAAGACTATCTATCTGAATGTCTTGTGGACCTACGCCGTCCATCGGAGAGATTAATCCTCCAAGCACATGGTAAAGACCATGGTGCTGATGAGTGTTTTCGATGCTCATCACATCTTTTACATTTTCCACCACACAGATTACTTCAGAATCGCGCGATGGGTTTGAGCAAATAGGGCAAACTTCACTTTCGGAGATGTTGTGACATTGTGAGCAGTATCTGATTTCCTTGCGTAGTTTGATAATGGCTTCTCCAAACGAGATAGAAGCATTCTCATTTTGTCGCAATAGGTATAATACCAAGCGTAGTGCAGTTTTGCGTCCTATTCCGGGAAGTTTGGCAAATTCACTTACGGCATTTTCGAGCAATGTAGAGGCAAATTCTTGTTCCATATCGTGGGGTTTGTTATTTAGTGGCTACAATAGCATCTGCAAGTTCTTCGAGACGTAAAACATCGGTTTGTTTCATTTTTCCACGAATGGTCACAATGTTGTCGATTACCTCAATATCTTTCAATCGTTCCATTTGAGCACGCATCAACTTACCTGCAACAGGAGCCCAAGAACCATTTTCGATAAACGATACTTTTCGATTTTGGTAACTCTTATCTTGTAAGTGATGGATAAAATCATTCATAGGAGGGAAAATACCAGCATCATAACTCGATGCAGCCAACACAAGGTGACTATATTTGAATGCATCTTCCACGGCTTCGGCCATATCGCTACGACATAAATCGGCTGTAGATACTTTCTGGATACCTTTATCACGAAGAATTTGAGCAAGTCGCTCTGCAGCTTCGGCAGTGTTGCCATGAATAGATGCGTAGGCTACAAACACTCCGTCTACTTCGGGGCGATAATCGCTCCATATGTCATATAATCCTATGTAATAAGGTAAATTTTCGGTAAGAATAGGACCATGAAGCGGACAAATTGTTAGTACATCGAGGTGACTTACCTTGCGTAGTAGGTTTTGAACTTGAGTGCCATATTTACCGCAGATATTGAAATAGTATCGGCGTGCTTCACAAGCCCATTCCTCATCGTGACACAATGCCCCAAATTTACCAAAAGCATCGGCCGAAAAGAATACCTTATCTTTTTGGTCGTAGGTGGTCATAACTTCTGGCCAATGCACCATTGGAGCCATTACAAATTGTAATGTGTGTTTGCCGAGCGAAATGGTATCGTTTTCGCCCACGACAATAGTGCGATCGGTGAAATTTATGCCTTCGTTATATAGAGGAAGCATTTTAATGGCTTTGTCAGAAGCTATGATTTTTACTTTGGTGTATTTGGCCATAAAATCGGCAATAGCACCAGAGTGGTCGGGTTCCATATGTTGTACCACAAGATAATCGGGTGTGCGTCCGTTTAACGCATTTTCAAGATTTGTCCACCATTCAGAAGCTTTGCGACTGTCTACAGTGTCCATTACAGCTACTTTTTCGTCTAAAATCACATACGAATTGTAAGCCATACCGTTTGGTGTGATATATTGACTCTCAAATAAATCTAAATCAAGGTCGTCTACACCAATGTATTTTATATCTTTTGAAATTTCCATTCTTTTAGTAGAGTATTAGGTGTTTTATCCTATTAAAACTAATAAATAAAGCACTTGGTTAAAGTGCTTGCTATTCTATGTGCAAAGTTACTCATAAAATGCCATATACCGATACTCCTATTCATAAATTTATTGTATCTTTGCATTGAAAAATATTATTAGATATGAAAATTAAGTCAGCTGAATATATAATCAGTAACGCCGATGCAAGGAAATGTCCTGAGGGAAATATACCAGAATATGCGTTTATCGGGCGTTCGAATGTGGGAAAATCATCACTCATCAATATGCTTACTGAGCGTAATGCTCTTGCTAAAACATCGGCTACTCCTGGTAAAACACTTTTGATAAACCACTTCCTTATTAATAAAGAATGGTATATAGTTGACCTTCCTGGTTATGGTTACGCAAAACGAAGCAAAGACAGCCGTGAGAAATTCAGAAAGATTATCGAAGGCTATATCTTGCAACGCGAGCAAATGACAAATCTATTTGTGCTTGTGGACTCGCGTCACGATCCACAAAAGATAGACCTTGACTTTATGGAATGGTTGGGTGAGAATGGTGTGCCTTTCAGTATTGTGTTTACAAAGATGGACAAACTTGGAAAAGTGGTAGGCGTATCTAATGTAAATAAATATCTGAAGAAGTTAAAAGAATCTTGGGAAGAATTGCCTCCATATTTCATGACATCGAGTGAAGATGGACGAGGCAGAGAAGAAATCTTGAATTATATCGAAGAAATTAATAATAGTTTGAGTGCTGAGTAGTAGTTCGTTAGTGAATTTCGGTGAAAATAATTTCAAGAAAGTGAGCCAAACACTTGCAAGATTAAAATAAAGTTACTAACTTTGCACTCGCAAATGAGAAATAATGGTTCGCTAGCTCAACTGAATAGAGCATCTGACTACGGATCAGAAGGTTACAGGTTTGAATCCTGTGCGAATCACTCGAAAATCGCAATTATCTATGATAGTTGCGATTTTTTGTTTATATTTGTCATCGCAAATATTCACAGTCGATCAAGAACATCTTATTAAGAATGGACAATAAAAAAGTTTCGATATTAGTAGCTGTATACAACACCGAGAGATACTTGCGCGAGTGTCTTGATTCGCTTATATGCCAATCACACTCCGATATCGAAATTATTTGCATCGACGATGCGTCCACCGATGGTTCTCTTGCGATTCTTCAAGAATACGCTTCACACGATAGTCGCATTATGGTGCTTCGCCACGAAATTAACTCTGGACAATCTAAAGCACGAAATCTTGGACTCCAACACGCCACAGGTCACTACATCTGTATGGTAGATTCTGATGATATGCTTGCCCCAGATGCTATAGAGCAAATTGTAAACACATTTACCCACAATCCTATTACCGATTGTGTACTATTCGACCTCTATCACCTCCTCGAAAATGGCGACATACTACCCTATCACTATCGCACCCATTGTCAAGTTTTCACAGGCGAAGAAGCCCTTAAATATAGCATTCATTGGGATATACACGGAGTATATGCCTTGCGTGCCGACATTCACAAACGCATTCCTTACGACGAGAGCACACGCTACACTGCCGACGACATCACTACCAAACTCCACTACATCTCATCGCGTGAGGTGCGTCGTTGCAATGGTAGATACTTCTATCGCCAACACTCGGCATCCATCTCAAATGCAGTAAGTATTCGCCGATTCGATACCTTCATTGCCGACCTTTCCCTTAAACGTCATCTCGAAAATCTCAATTGTGATATCGATATTCTACGTATGCACGAGCGTTATCGTTGGCACAATCTAATCAATTATTGGTATTATTTCATTCAGAATCAAGAGTTTTTCACAGTATCAGAGCAAGAAGAAATTACCCAAAGTTTCAACTATCACGCATCCACCATCGACAATTCGCTTCTGCCATTGTCGCTAAAATTGCGTACGTTATTCATACCTTTCACAGGTGTAAAAGGTATGAAACTATGGGCTAAATATTACTTATCACTTCGCCAGATTATAGTAAAAGATTGACACCTAAAGTTTCACTTAAATGGAACCATATGGGTATCGTAAGTCATTGCTCCAAACACACCCCAACCACCTTTCACATTGCTCCAAATTTGAATTGGATTTGTATATAGATCAAAATCACTGATACGGAATATCTCAATATCCTTCAGATAATAATATAAATCGGGAGATAGATGCTGAAGTTCAAGAAGTACGAATGGAATCTCCTCACTATCAGCACGCATTCTTGATTCCACAGTGAATTCATATTCCTTTCCGTTCAACAATTCATCATCAAACACGTGAATTTTTGCATTTTAGTTTCTACACCAATTAGAAAACAGCGTTTTTGGGGTAATAAAGGAATTGTAGATTTGTTCACTCAAAAGCAAATATCAGCAAAGATATTTTTTAGGAATAGCAACTTAGAAAATTTATGCTTTAGAAATTCACCGATAGGCGCACGTTCAGCTGACGACGAGTAAGATAATTAGGCACAGCATATTGCATTTCATTCACATCGGTCACCCAATAGTAGCTGCTTACATTTGATATATCGAACAGATTGAACACATCCACTCCTATCCACACACTCTTAAAGTGCTTCAAGAAGCCTGATTGTGGACGACTTTCACCTCCCACAAGTTGATACGACACTCCTGCATCCACACGCTTATAAGCTGGCACTCTGAAATAAGATTCATCGCGAGTAGTGCGTGGCGAAGTGGTGGGCAATCCATCTGAGAATATTGCCTTAAGGCTGAATTTTGCCTTTGGGAATTTAGGAAAATAATCGGTAAAGAAGAGGGCAAAACTATATCTTTGGTCGGTAGGACGAGGCACTTTCACCCCTTTTAGGTCTTCTTGAGTTTTCATAAGAGAGAAACTCACCCATGAATCAGTTCCTTCTACAAACTGACCGAAAAATTTAAAATCCACCCCTGTCACATATCCGTTTGATGAATTTTCACCCGAATACACAAGTTTCAAATTGTCAATTTCATATGGTATGATGTTCGACAAATTCTTGTAATATGCTTCTGCTGTGAGTTTGAACGGACGATTATTAGCACGGAAAGTGTAATCACCACCAAGTATGAGGTGCAAACTGCGTTGCGATTTTATATCTTTATTCAATTCTATAAAGGCATTCCCATATTCATCAAGGCGTTCTTTACGATACTCTTTATAGAAAGGCGATTGATAATAAAGCCCCGTAGCAAATCGTAAAGCAAACCTCTCGTTATCCTTAGGCACAAATCCCACACTTGCACGCGGGCTCACAAGAAACTCTCTATTAAAATCCCAATAAGATAGGCGTAAGCCTCCATTTATGGTGAAATACCCCAATTCAGTAGCCATTCGGTAGGTGTCTTGCACAAATACCGAAATACGATTTGAGCCAAAGTCTTGTTTCGATGTAAGATTATACACCATATGCACCCCACTTCCTATATGAGGCAGAGAATATCCTGCCGAATCACGTTGCTCCCATTCGCTTGCTCGTTCATACACATTCTCGTGATTAAAGGATAGTCCATATGCTATCTTATTCTTACCTAATACCGTATTACCACGCACTCCAAGTGAAAACACACTCATCTTCAATCTATTTCGTGCGTGCTCGTGATATTTCCCCACTCCGAGTTCACCTCCAATACCACCTTCGCCTGAAGTACCTGCCTCATCGAGCCAATACTCGCCATGAATATCATATCCCACGAGTTCATTGGTGAGATACCCTGATGCGAGCAATGATATATCGGTATTCTTTGAGTGCTTATAGTTGAGCGTTAAAGCTCCAAAATAGGTTTCAAACTTATCCTTTTCATGTCCATCGAAATATACAGTAAATTGCTTTGCATTGACCGATGTACCGAAACTTGTCTTGCGATTTTGAGGCGTAAAACGATAGTTATTAATAGATATATTACCCAAAAACGAAGCCTTCCACTTATTTCCTATTTTATACGACAAACTTGTTTGATAATCAAAATATTGTGGATCATACTCTCCTTTAGTTTCGAGAGAACCAAGTAGCGACGAATTTCGTTTATATCTAAACCCGTGCAATTGTGAGAAATTCTTACAGCTTTGTCCTAAAGCAAGGCTACCACCCTGCAAACTCAATGACACAGCACCTTCCATTACCTCTGGTTCGCGATATGTAATATCGAGTGCCGACGACATCTTATCTCCATAAGCCGCGCTGAATCCACCTGTAGAAAAATTTACCGAGCCCACCATATCGGGATTGATTATACTCAATCCTTCTTGTTGCCCCGAACTAATAAGTTGCGGACGATATATTTCTATGCCATTGATATACACGCTATTCTCATCATACGAACCACCACGCACCATATATTGTGTACTCATCTCATTCTTTGAGCTCACTCCTGCCATAGTAGAAAGCATCGATTCTACACTTCCACCTGCAGCATCGGGAGTAAGACGCAAAGCTTGTGCATCTATCGATTGCATCTGATCGGTCTGACGGCGTATTTCCACTACCTCAACTTCGCCAAGATTGGTTGATTTTTGATATAGTTTTGCGTTTAGGGTTATCTTTCCTTTTGGTTTAATATATTCACGCACCACACTTGCATAACCAAGACAACTTACTTCCACCACCAAAGTGTCGCGTTGTGCCACTGATAGTGAATATTCGCCCTTCAAATTGGAGTTTGTGCCCAGTGCAGTTCCTTTCACTCTGATTGTGGCAAATTCTATAGGCTCATTTTTGTCGTTGGTAACCTTTCCCGTGATATCCACTTGTGCTTGCAATGCTATCGCACTAAATATCGTTAATAATATCGCTATAATATATTGTTTCATCTATTTGCTTATTTATATCTTTTATTAACGAGAAACACCGTTTTAAATTATATTTCACAAGCAAAATCTGCGTTATTTGCTTATTTTATCACAATTTTGTTGGCGACCTAAATATAATTTATTAATTTCGCATTATTAATCACAGGTGTAAACTTACAATATGGCATCAAAAACGAGAGATAAGCTTATAGAAGTGGCGCGACAACTTTTCGCTCTCAAAGGAGAAGAAAATACTACAATGAACGACATTGCTGTAGCAGCAGACAAAGGTCGTCGCACTATCTACACCTATTTTAAAAATAAAAAGGAGATACTAAATGCCGTGGTAAAAGCCGAAAGCGATAAAATCGTGGAAAAGCTTATCGATATACCTCGACAACCTCTTCCTCCTGAACAAAAACTAATGAATTTCATTTTCATTCGTTTTGAAATCATCAAGGAGCTCGTGCTACGCAATGGATCATTGCGTGCTGGTTTCTTCAGAGATATTCGCAAAGTGGACCGTGCTCGCCGTGCTACTATTGGCAAAGAAGCTTCTATCTTGAAGCAAATCATTGCCGAAGGAGTGGAAAAAGGGGTATTCAGAGTGCGACATATCGACGAAACTGCATCGGTTATGATACTCGCATTGCAAGGTATGGATGTAGCTTACGTGCGTAATAGTTTCGCCGAAATTGGTATTGAAAAATTAAAGTTGAGAGAATATATCAAGGACTTTATTCTTCACGGAATAAAAGCCTAAACTAAAAATTGTAACATTTAAAACAAAATCAATAATTTATGAAGTTATTAGAAGGAAAAGTGGCACTTATCACAGGTGCAGCACGCGGTATCGGTAAAGCTATCGCGCTAAAATTTGCTCAAGAAGGTGCCGACATAGCATTCACCGACTTGGTAATCGACGAAAACGGTAAGCAAACTGAAGACGAAATTGCAGCTCTTGGCGTAAAAGTAAAGGGTTATGCTTCTAACGCAGCAAACTTTGAAGACACTGCAAACACAGTAAAAGAAATACACAAAGAATTTGGTCACATCGACATTCTTGTAAACAATGCCGGTATCACTAAGGACGGTCTTATGATGCGTATGACTGAAGCTCAATGGGATGCTGTAATCGCAGTAAACTTGAAGTCAGCTTTCAACTACATCCACGCTCTTACTCCTATTATGATGCGTCAACGTAGTGGCTCTATCATCAATATGTCATCTGTAGTAGGTGTACATGGTAATGCTGGTCAAGCTAACTATGCTGCTTCTAAGGCAGGTCTTATTGCTCTTGCTAATTCTATCGCTCAAGAACTTGGTTCTCGTGGTATCCGTGCCAATTCTATCGCTCCTGGCTTCATCGAAACTGCTATGACTGCAGCTCTTCCTGAAGAAGTTCGTGCTGAGTGGGCTAAGAAGATTCCATTGCGCCGTGGTGGTTCAGTTGAAGACATTGCCAATGTAGCTACATTCCTTGCGTCTGACATGTCGTCATACGTGACAGGTCAAGTAATCCAAGTAGATGGTGGTATGAATATGTAATTCCTCCCCTACTCACAATAAAGGCTCAGTGATTTTCTCACCGAGCCTTTTCTTTTTTTCATTATGCGAATACATATTAGTCGCAATCCACTATTTCAGTCGCCTCGCGCATTTCGTTATATTCATTCCACTCAGGATCATTCTCTACATATAGAGTTATTGGAAGCAAATCAAATTTAGCCAAATCTTCATTCAACTTACGTTCGAAAATCTTCACACTCATCACATAGAAAACCCAATTTCTCTCTCCATTACCTGTATAAACACCTGTAAGCACTGCCACTGGATCTTTCATAAAATCTGATTGCAAAGCATCCTGTACCTCTTCCATAAGCGACGATGTTGCCACATCGGGCATACCATCCTTATCTTCTTCATATTTCCAAGTGATTTCAATACGAGTGTTATACTTCCCCGAAGCCTTCACTTCTTCCATGCCAGCTCTACCTGTCACCATAATCAGTTTGCCATTATCGGCCTCAGCCGGACAAGTCCACCACTCATCACCTAATTTCAATTTTGCCATATTCAGTTTTAATTTTATTTTATGGAAACTTCTAATAAGTTCACTTTAGCAAATTTAAGAATTGTTTTTCACTCTTACACTAATTTCATGAAGAATTTTCAAATTTGGCACACTTTTTGTAATTTTACATTATAAATCATCTCAAAAAAATTATAGTATGACATCAACCATTATTTTATCAATTATCGTTCTTATACTTGTTGCGGCAACATTTAAACTTTACAATTCACTACGAAGCAGCAACGAAGAAATGAAAAACATCATCTCCGAGAACACAACAAAAGAAATTTTACTCTCTAATTTACAATCGCAAGTAAAGGAATTAGCACAAGTAAAGAGTATCAATTCTATGCTATCGCAAGAAAATGCCACCCTCAAGGAGCAAGTACGCAATGCTATGACACAAATCAACGAGGCACGTTTGACAATAAACCATCTCACACCTCTGAGTGCAGAAAACGCTACACTCCGAGAACAAATACGCATCATCAACGAGGAGAAAGATCGACTTCAACAAGAAAGCAAAAATCAGTTTACACTTCTCGCCAATGAAATTTTCGATGATAAAACAAAACGTTTCAAAGAATTGAACGAAACACGACTCTCTGAAATTCTCAACCCATTGCGCGAACAAATCCACAAATTTGAAAACGCTCTTAACGACAACACTAAAAATGACATCAAAGACCGCGAATCTTTGCGTGAACATATTCGCACACTTATGGAACTCAACCAATCTATCGGCAAGGAAGCCAAAGAACTCACCCAAGCACTCAAGGGTAACTCTAAGGTGCAAGGCGATTGGGGTGAAACCATTTTGCGTACAATTCTCGAAAATTGCGGTCTACAAGAAGGTATAGAGTTTACAATGCAACAAACCAAAGACGAAAAGGGATATACTCTTAAAAACGAAGAAGGCAGCACTATTCGTCCTGATGCAGTAGTAAATTTCCCTGGAAACAAATCGCTCATAATAGATTCAAAAGTATCGCTTACCAACTACATTGATTTCTGCTCAGCCACCGACGAAGATGAAAGAAACATCGCACTTCAAAAGCACATAGTTTCGGTTAAGAATCACATAAAAGAGTTAAAGGATTTTAAATACCAAAAAGCAATTAAAAACTCGGCAGATTTCATTATGATGTTCATCCCCAACGAAGGGGCATACATCACTGCAATGCAAGCAGATAACACTCTATGGAAATACGCCTACGACAATCACGTAGTCATCATTTCACCCACCCACCTTATTTCAGTACTGAAACTTGTAGACCAACTATGGCAACACGATAAGCAAACTAAAAATGCACTCAGAATCGCCGAAGAAACTGGAAAATTATACAATAAGTTTGCTAATTTCGTCGACGACCTCCTACTTATTGACAAAGCCCTCAATTCTGGTCGCGTTGCCTACGATAATGCAATCAACAAACTACGTACCGGAAAGGGTAATATACTAAGTCGCATTGAAAATATCAAAAGCATGGGTATTACCACCTCAAAATCTCTACCAATAGAGTCTAATGAGGTAGATTAACCCCAAAAACAACTAAAAAGTGCAATAAAATATTTTTTTTTAAGTTAACATATTATAATTAATAGTGAATAGAGTTATAATTCAAGATTTTTCCGTAACTTTACCGAGCAATATTTTGTTTTGCCGTAAAAACCGCGCAAAACATACAAAGAGATGCAACAAATGAAAGAAAACAAAACACAAAGTCAAGCTGAAACAAACTTGACAACAGAAAATAAAACTGAAGCAAATACACCCTCTGCGCCTCAAGAAAAGAAGATGAATTGGGGAATTTACTTCGGCATATTTATGATTGTTATATATTTCGGGATGGCATATCTCACTCTTGGCACCAATTATTTCTTTTGGATTCAAGATTGGGCAAGATATGGTCTCGGCACTATCTTTATAGTGTACGGATTGTGGAGAGCTTACCGATACATCAAAAACTACTAACATTAAATAGTGTTAATTATGAAATTTAAATCATATGTTATAGCCATTATTTCAATTCTTATCTTCACACTCACTGCATGTGGGCCTAAGCCTAAGAACACCTACTCTTCAGGCCTTGCCACTGTGATATGTGATGAAAGTTTTGAAAATGTGCTCAGCCAAGAGATAGAAATGTTTGAATACCACTATCCAAAGGCAAACATTATACCTTATTATATGGATGAGCGCGCTGCTATTGACTCTTTGATGGAATTGAAAACTCAATTGATTATCATTCCTCACGAGTTGTCAAAAGCACATGAGGCACAATTAAAACTCAAAAATCGTCGCCTTTACCAACAACGCCTTGCTGTAGACGCGATTGCTATTATCGTAAACAAGAACAACCCTCTCGATGAAATCACAGTAAATGAATTGGGAGATGTTCTTACAGGCGAAACTCCAAATTGGGGTGATATCGCACCATCAAAGTTGAAGAAAATTCAAGTTACATTCGACCACAATGGTTCAAGCATTATCACTTACATGGAAGATTCTGTAACTCGAGGCAAAAAGTTTGGCCCTGAAGTATATGCACAAAATTCAAGTAGAGAAGTTCTCGACATTGTATCTAAAAACAAGAGTGCAATGGGTATCATTGGCGTGAGTTGGATCACTCCCGACATGAGAGGACGAAGCAAAAGTGCTGCCGAATATTCTCAGGAATTACAAAAGAATGACACTACTGTGCTCGACTTCAACGACAACATCAAGGTGCTAAAAATACGCCGCGATGATTGCCCTATAGGATACAAACCTTATCAAGCCTACATTTTCAGTGGCGAATATCCTTTATATCGTAGCATATATGTGGTATCAACTGCAGCAAGAGGTAGTCTGCAAAATGGATTCTTGACATTCATCACAGGATTCGTGGGACAAAAAATAATTCAAAACACAGGGGTACTTCCAGCGGCAATACAGCCTCGTATGGTACAAGTAGAATGATTCCAGAATTGAAAATAATAGAAATAATAATTAACAATAACTGAAACAAAACATCATTTAACAATGAAATTAAAAGCTTTAGTTTCCCTTATGCTATTGGGAGGTTCTTTATCAGTCTTTGCACAAGGCTATAAAGATGGTATCGAGTACTACAAAGTAGGTCAGTATGACAACGCTAAGGAGCTTCTTATGCGTAACATCAATGACGCTTCAACCAACAAGAGTGAAGCTTACTACTACCTTGGTTGTTTGGATATGAAAGCAGGTAAAACTGCCGATGCAAAAGCAAACTTTGACAAAGGTCTTGCTGCTGACGCAAACAACCCTTATAACTACATCGGTCTTGGTTCTATCGCACTTAAGAATGGCGATGCTAAGGGCGCTGAAGAACAATTCAAGCTTGCTCAAAAGCTTGCAAAGAAAAATGCTTCTGTAGAAGCTGCTATCGCTCGTGCTTACAACGAAGCCGACGCTGTAGCTTATGCTAAAGAAATTGAAAAGGCTAAGAAGAATGCTCACAAGTATAGCAAGAGCTCTAACCCTGATATCTACATCTTCGAAGGTGACGTGAATGCATCTGAAAAGAAATGGGGTGAAGCTGCTGGTATGTATGAAATGGCATTCAACTTCGATCCTCAAAACGTTGAAGCTTATGTAAAGTATGCAAATACTTACTTCAATGTAAATCCTGATATGGCTATCGAAAAACTTGCAGAAATTCTTGCTAAGAATCCTAACTCTGCTCTTGTACAACGCGAACTTGCAGAAAGCTACTACAAGAACGACCAATGGGCTAAGGCTGCTGTGCAATATGGTAAGTATATCGAAAATCCTAACCACTTTACACAAGACCGCACTCGCTACGCGTTCCTTCTTTTCTATGGCCAAAAGTACGAAGAATCTCTTGCTCTTGCAAAGGAACTTGTAGCATCTCTTCCTGCTAACGATCCTCAAAACTTCTATATGAAGCGTATGGCTCTTTACAACCTTGTAGCGTTAAAGAATTGGGCTGAAGCTGAAGCAGCTGCTAACGACCTATTTAACTCTCAACTTCCAGAAGGTGTAAAGTACGAAGCAAAGGACTATACTGACTATGCAACTACTCTTAAGGAACTTGGTAAAACTCAAGAAGCTCTTGCTCAATATGAAAAGGCTGTTGCTCTTAACCCTGACAAGGTAGAATTGCTAAAAGAAATCAGTGACGCATATCTTGATGCTGAAGAATATGCTAAGTCAGCTGATGCTTACCAACGCTTTGTTGATTCAGGCAAGCATGTAACAAACGACCTTCTTGTTCTTTCTCAACGTTACTCAAATGTAGCTGCAACTGACACTACAGAAAGCAAGTTTGTTGCTCTTGAAAAGGCAATCAAGTATGCAAACGAAATCAACGAAAAGGTACCTAACCACCCACGTATTCTTTTCCAAATCGCTCGTTGTAAGATGCTTTTGGATAAAGACAATGCTGATGGTAATGCTCTTGAAGCTATGAAGAACCTTACTGACCTTCTTGACCAAGATCCAGCAAACAAGACTAACCCAAGCCGTGCAAACGATTATGTATTTGCATATCGTTACAATGCTGTATACTATGCAAGTGTAGCTGGTAAGATCAAGAAAGAAGATAAGAACTACAAGAACAACGAAGAATACATCAACTGCATGAACAAGATGAAGGAAGCTTACGAAAATTGGCTTTCTGTTGATCCTCAAAACGAAGGTCTTCGCAAGTATGTAGAATCTTTGAATGCTCCTGCTAAAAAGTAATCATCAACACAGATTATATTCAAGAAAAACTCAGTTTCATATAAAACTGAGTTTTTCTTTTTTTATATTACACTTATTAAGCCTTATACTTGTATAATCCCCCATAAACCACTAATTTTGCCAAATATTTCAATTCTACAAAATGGCAAAAAAATTATTCATTTTAATAGTAGCTGCATTCTATGCGTTTAGTATTTGTGCTAACGACAAAATATCACTACAATCAAGATTAAAACTAAACATCTACAACAATAAAACTTTGCTCGATGCGTCTCAACCTAAAAGAAGTATCCTACCCTATCACATACAAAATGGCATCAATTATGCCAATGTTATTATCTCTATAACTGAAGGACATACATTATCTAATGAAATTATAGACGAACTAAGACTTAATATATTCAATGAATTTGGCACGTTCGTTATTGCCTCGCTACCAATTGAGAATATAGATAAACTATCACAATGTGATTGCATCGAATATATCGAATTAGAACAAGAGGTATCTATCCTTAATGATAGTGCACGAGTAGCCACAAAAATAAATCCAGTACACCTTGGTTCCAACCTACCTCAATCATTCAAAGGGAAAGATGTGATTGTGGGTGTAATTGATTGTGGTATTGACTTCAATCACATCAATTTCAAAGACAAAAGTGGTAAATCACGACTAAAAAAAGCTGGTATATATAACACCACCACAAGAGCATTAGAAATATACACCGATGAAATTGCCATTTCAGAACTCACGTCCGACGCTACAAACGAAAGTCATGGAACACACGTGGCTGGTATTGCAGCTGGTAGTTATACTCAAAACGGGCTTTATGGTATGGCGCCAGAAAGCGACTTGATTCTATTCGGACTTGGAGCTGAATTGACTAATGTGAATATTCTTCGAGGCATAAACACTATCTTCAACTATGCTAATTCAGTAAATAAACCTGCAGTTATCAACATTAGTCTTGGCACCAACAAAGGACCTCATGATGGATATAGTTCATTTAATCGCAGCATTAAAGCCCTTGAAAAGGAAGGTAATGTAATAGTTTTTGCCGTTGGTAACGAGGGTAACTCCAATATATGCATCAATAAAACTTTCCTTGAAGAAAGCACAAGCACACCACAAATGGCCACCACACTCTATTCCGACAAAACCACCTACTTGTGTGAAATAGATGCATGGAGCAGAGACAAAAATATATTTGGAATACAATACTTTATTTATGATATCTATTCAAAAAAGGAAGTTATAAGTTCCGATGTATTTTATCCAGCCACAACCAACTATAACGAACACATTTGGAATGCGACTGACTTATCTCAATATTTCAGTGGCAGAATCGCAACCGCAGGACAATTATATTCAGCAAATAAGCGTTACGAATTATATACACTCATTGATGGTACATTGAAAGACAGTAAGTATAGAATTGGTATTAAATACTACGGGAAACAAAATACAATAATCGATTGTTGGGCTAACAATGTGGAATTCTCTAATCATAACAATTCTAAATACATTGCAGGTACACCATACGGTTCGTATAGCGATATGGCTTGTGGTAATAACACAATAAGCATCGGAGCATATTCGTCAAGAACAAAGTTTAAAAACACTGAAGGAGCAACATATTCAGTTGTAGGAGCAGAACTAAATTACATTGCCGATTTTTCAAGTTATGGCATTGATATAACAGAACGCAATCATCCCGATGTTACTGCACCTGGACACACTGTTATATCTTCAGTAAATGGATTTGACTACAATAGAGTTAATTACAACCATAAATATATTGCAAGTGAGGTAAAACCTTTCGGAAGCAATAGGTCATATCACTGGGGACACATGTCAGGCACATCTATGGCTTGTCCTGTAGCCACAGGTACAGTAGCTCTTTGGCTACAAGCCAATCCATATCTCACCACCGAAGATGTGCGTAAAATTATGATCGAAACTGCTACCAACGACATATACACATCAAAAGGTACATCCTCTCAATGGGGAGCAGGCAAGCTCAATGCTTTTGAAGGTATTGTAAAAGCACTTCAAATGAATGGAAGTGCTATCAAGTCGGTAGAAAACGATAACAACATATTTATAGTAAAATCAAATGGTAGAAATGGAAAATTTTCTTTCTATTTCCACAACGAAAACACCGCCGAAATTTTCGTATATTCTACCAATGGTTCAATGGTATACAATTCAAAAGTTGTTACCGACAATGGTAATGCTACCATTCAATTCAATAGCACCATTCCCTCTGGCTTATATATAGTGAAAGTGATAGGTAAAAATTCAACACACTCTACACGATTATTTATAAACAACTAAATTTGAATTTCTTATGCTTGAATATATCAAAGGCGATATTGCCGAACTCACACCCACCTATGCCATCATTGATAATCATGGGATAGGATATTTCGTTAATATATCTTTATATTCATATACAGCTCTACAAAAAGAAAAAAACGCAAAGCTTTATCTTTATGAATCTATAAGAGAAGATGCTCACATCTTGTTCGGTTTTACTGAAAAAAGCGAACGAGAAATGTTTCTTCTTCTCATTAGCGTATCGGGAGTAGGTCCCAATTCGGCTCGTATGATTCAGTCGTCTCTTTCTCCTTCCGAACTCCAAACAGCCATAGCCACGTCCAATGTAGGAGCATTAAAATCGGTGAAAGGAATTGGTGCAAAAACAGCTCAACGCATAATTGTTGACCTCAAAGATAAAATAAAAGCACCATCTGATTCGTTAGATATAATGATGCCAGCTAATAATGATGTATATGACGAAGCTCTTGCAGCTCTCACTATGCTCGGTTTTGCTCAGCAGGTATCACAAAAAGTGCTAAAAAAGCTACTCACAGAAACTCAAGGGCTTGGTGTAGAAGACATTATTAAAAAAGCCCTAAAGATGATGTAATCTATATAATTCTATCATCATAGATTTTTAAAAGTTAGTTGTTTTTAGGCACTATACTTAACACATAGGGCTGTTTTTTAATGAAAAAATATTTTAACAAGAAATATATAACATTTTTTTTCATTGTATGTGGAATTATCCTAATCTCTGCATACAACTTTTTTGCATACGCTCAATACAATAAATCCACCATTCTTCCTCCTCCCAATGTACCGAGTGAAGAAGCAAAGAAAGTAGCAGAAAAGGATTCTTCATCTACTCGATTTAGAGTAAAAAGCACTATACCCCAAGACTATAGCGAGTTTACTCCAGCAGAAACTCCTATCGACCTTAAAAATCCGTCTAACATTATTACTCAAGCTGAATACGACACCGAAACAGGGTGTTATGTAATTCGTACGAAGATTGGTGATAGAGATATCGTCACTCCGTTTATATTATCGAGCGATGAATATAACAATATGGTATTTCGCCAATCAATGCAAGAATATTATCGCCAGAAAAACAACACATTCAATCAAGAAGAAAAAAAACCTTTCAATTTTCTTGATATGAACTTCTCTCTCGGACCTCTTGAAAAGGTATTTGGTCCTGGAGGCGTTCAACTCAAAACCACAGGTACTGTACAAATCAATACAGGTATCAAATCAAACAAGACCGATAATCCTGCTCTATCTATGGGAGCTCGTCGCAAGACTTATTTTGACTTTGAACAAAAAATTCAAGCTAATATCAACGCATCTGTAGGTGACAAAATGAAATTCAATATGAGTTACAATACAGACGCAACTTTTGATTTTGACTCAAAAAATTTAAAACTTCAATACCAAGGTAAAGAAGACGAAATCATCAAACATATTGAAGCTGGTAATGTGAGTATGACCACAGGATCTTCTCTTATCAGAGGTAGCAATTCGCTTTTCGGTGTCAAAACCCAACTACAATTTGGCAAACTCACAGCCACAGCCCTCGTTTCACAACAAAATGCTGAAACCAAGACCGTGAACACTCGCGGTGGTGCTCAAACCACTGAATTTTCAGTAAATGTAGACGATTATGATGCCAATCGTCACTTTTTCCTCGGACATTTCTTTCGTGATAATTACGACCAATTTTGCTCAAGATTGCCACTCGTATCATCAGGGATAAATATCACTCGCATTGAGGTATGGATTACTAATAAACGAGGAAATTATGAACAATCTCGCAACATCGTGGCCTTCATGGACCTCGGTGAAAATGCTCATATACACAACCCTCATTGGGGAGCTAATGTTACAAACCTCAATCCATCAAACACATCAAACTCACTTCTATCTGAAATTATAAATCAATATCCAGATGCGAGATATATAAGCCAAACATCATCAGCGCTCGAACCTTTAGATGAATATGGAATTAATGGTGGACAAGACTACGAAAAGGTAGAAAGCGCTCGTCTGCTTTCGTCTTCAGAATATACACTGAATACTGCTTTGGGTTACATATCACTCAAATCGGCTCTTAACGCCGATGAAGTGCTTGCTGTTGCATATCAATATACTTATCGAGGCCAAACCTACCAAGTGGGTGAATTCTCGGGAGATATAGCATCTACCGAGCAATCTCTATTTGTAAAAATGCTTAAAGGCACTACAATCTCACCACATTTCCCCATGTGGGACCTTATGATGAAGAATGTATATTCGTTAGGAGCATACCAAGTGCAGAAAACTAATTTCAAACTTCACATCAAATATCAAAGCGACACTACTGGCACACAAACTTCATATATACCAGCTGGTGCTATCAGTGGCACTCCACTGCTTCAAGTGATGAACCTTGATAATATCGATGTAAATAACAATTCTGGTGCCGACGGACGCTTTGACTTCATTGATGGATACACTATCTATCCTTCTACGGGTAAGATTGTTTTCCCTGTAGTAGAACCTTTCGGCTCGCACCTTCGCAAAAAAATTGGCAACACACAACTTGCCGATAAATATGTGTATGAGCAACTTTATGACTCTACACTCACAGTAGCACGCCAATACCAAGACAAGAATAAATTCATTCTTGTGGGAGAATATCAAGCATCCTCAGGTTCACAAATACGTCTTAATGCAATGAATGTACCTCGCGGATCGGTAGTGGTTACTGCAGGCGGTGTCACTCTTACCGAAAATAGTGATTATACAGTAGATTATAGTATGGGTATAGTCACTATAACCAACCAGAGCATTATAGATGCAGGAACCAATATCAGCGTTTCACTCGAAAACCAATCAGTTTTCAGTATGCAACGTAAGACACTGCTTGGTCTTGACTTAAACTACCAATTTAATAAGAATTTCAACATTGGTGGTACTGTGATGCATTACGGAGAAAAATCACTTACCGAGAAAGTTGCTATTGGCGATGAAACGGTTAAAAACACTATTTGGGGGCTTAATTTCAACTATAAAACTGAATTTATGTGGCTCACCAATTTATTGAACAAAATACCTACAGTGAATGCTACTGCACCATCTACGCTAAATGTAAATGGTGAGTTTGCTCATATTATTCCACACAAGGCCACTTCAGGATCTACTCAAGGTAGTTCTTATATTGATGATTTTGAATCCACCCAATCAGGCATCGACCTTCGTTCGCCTTACTCATGGTTCTTGGCATCTACGCCATACGACAACTCTGCTTCAGCTCTCTTCCCAGAGGCTTCACTAAGCAATAATATCGATTATGGTAAGAATCGCGCGTTACTATCGTGGTATTATATCGACCGCTTATTCACACAACGCAATTCGTCAATGTGTCCAGGTTACTTAAAGAATGACCTTACTCAGCAATCAAACCCTTATGTGAGAGAAATTACTTATAGCGAAATATTTCCTAATAGAGAACTAAACTATGGGGAAGCATCTACTATTCAAACTCTTAACCTATCGTTTTATCCAAATGAAAGAGGTCCGTACAACCTTGACGCAACTAACATCAATGCCGAAGGTGAATTATTGAATCCAGAAAAGCGTTGGGGGGGGATTATGCGTAAACTTGAAAACACCAACTTCGATGCATCTAATATTGAATATATACAATTCTGGATGATGGATCCATTCCTTGATGCTGAAAATCCAAATACTGATGGTGGTGACCTATATTTTAACCTTGGCGAAGTAAGTGAAGATATCTTGAAAGATGGTCTTAAGTCCTACGAAAATGGTATGCCTATTAATGGAGGTACCAACTACACTCGCGACACCAATTGGGGACGCGTATCCACAAATAATTCCCTCACATACGCATTCGACAATACTGCAGGCTCTCGTATAAACCAAGACCTTGGTCTTAATGGTTTGAATACAGAAGACGAAAAGTTGTTCCCTACATATCAAGATTTCGTTAACCAATTGCGTACAAAACTATCTCCTGATGCTATTTATCGTATGGAAAGCGATCAATTCTCGCCTTTCAACGACCCTGCTGGCGACAATTATCACTTCTATCGTGGTTACGACTATGATGAGCAACAATTATCAATACACGAACGATACAAGCACTACAATGGTACTGAAGGTAACTCCCTTTCTGCCGACGACACTAATGTAGCTCTTTACCAATCGGCTCGTAGCGTACCCGATGTAGAAGATATTAACCAAGATAATACACTCAACGAATACGAACGCTATTTCCAATATCGCATTTCGATTCGCCCTGCCGACCTCGAAGTGGGACGCAATTATATTACCAATAAGCAAGTTTCAACTGTGCGCACACGCGATGGAAATCGTCAAGAAGTTACTTGGTATCAGTTCAAAATTCCAGTTAAGGATTATGAAAAGGTAGTAGGTTCTATCAACGACTTCTCTACTATCCGCTTTGTGCGTATGTTTATGACTGGCTTTAAAGCCACAACTCACCTACGCTTTGCCACACTTGAGTTAGTCCGTGGCGAATGGCGTCCTTATGATTTTCAATTAAATACTATCGGAGATATTCCTGCAGAGGGTAATATTGACATAGATGCTGTTAATATTGAGGAACACGCTGGACGCGAACCCGTTAATTACATACTCCCTCCTGGTGTCACTCGTATTATCGACTCTAACCAATCTCAAGCCACACAACTCAATGAGCAATCTATGGCACTTAAAGTCACCGACATCAACCCTGGTAAGAGTAGAGCCGTATATCGTCACACAAATCTTGACCTTCGAATATACAATAGATTGCAAATGTTTATTCACAACGAAGCTATTATTGACGATGTGAATGAGTTAAACAATGGTGATGTATCTGTATTTGTTCGCCTCGGTAGTGATATGAAAAATAATTACTACGAGTACGAAATACCTCTTGAAGTAACTTTGGCAGGTAAATATGCCGATAGAGAGGCCGTATGGCCAGCAAGCAATATGCTCGACTGCGACCTCGACATATTCCCAGCTATCAAAAAGCAACGCAATGCTGAAATTCTTCAAGAAACAAATGGTGTGTCATATAACACAAGATTCTCTACACCCGACCCAGAATGTAGCAAAAACACGATCACTGTAGTAGGTAATCCATCGCTAAGCGATGTTCGTGTGATACTTATCGGTGTGAAAAACAACACCAACTCTGTGAGAAATTGTTTGGTTTGGGTGAACGAACTTCGTGTTACAGATTTCAATAACGAAGGTGGTTGGGCTGCTCAAGGTAACCTAAATCTTGGTTTAAGTGATATTGCCACTCTTAATGTAAGTGGTCATAAAGAGACATCCGGTTTTGGTGCTGTAGACCAAAGCCTTAGCGAACGACGCATTGATAATCTTGACCAATATAATGTTGCATTCCAAGTAGATTTTGGTCGCTTCCTACTAGAAAAAGTAAAACTTAAAGCACCTATCTATTATTCGGTTTCAAACGAAAAGATTACACCTAAATATAATCCTCTCGATAAAGATATTTTACTTGAAGAGGCTTTAGAAGTGTGCAATACACAAGCACAAAGAGACTCTATCGAGGCTTATGCTGTAACCAATAAAAAGGTGGAAAGTTTCAGTATTTCGGGACTTAATTTTGGTGTTTCAAGTAAGAATCCTATGCCTTGGGATCCATCTAACTTCACTTTAAGTTATTCATCAAATAAACAACGAAATACAGATCCTAATAACGTATTTGAAAATACAAGCGATCAACGCGGTAGTTTCCAATATTCTTATTCACCATATTTTAAACCTTTAAAACCTTTCAAGAAAATCAAGGGCAAACAAAAAGGTATTAAATTCCTACGCGATTGGGAATTTAATTGGCTTCCTGCATCTATTGCATTCAACACTAATATGTCTCGTTACTACTACGAGCAACAAGAACGTAATGAAAGCGATATCGATGTAGAACTCCCTATTTCGGTGAGCAAGAACTTCATATGGGACCGACAACTGGCTGTTACATGGAATTTCACAAAATCGCTTTCTATGTCGTTCAATTCTAATACTACAGCACACATTGAAGAACCTATGGGCGTAGTAAATAAGCAACTATTCCCTGATAGATATGAAAATTGGAAGGATTCTGTAATGCGTAGCATTCGCAGTTTCGGCTCACCATACTCATATCGCCAATCATTTACTGCAAGTTATAAAGTACCTTTCAATAAGATCGGCGCTACCGACTTCATCACAGCTAACGCAAACTTTAATTCAAGTTATAATTGGGATCGTGGTACCACCCTCGACTCTATTTCTACAGGCCACACCATTGCCAACCAATCGGCACTGAGTCTTGACGGACGTTTCAACCTCGAACAACTATACAAAAAATTTGATTATTTAAAGAATGTAAATGATCGTTTCTCAAGCAAAAAACAATCTTCAAAAAAGACTAAAGCTAAGAAATTCACTCGCAATTTCAATCTAAAAACAGATACATCTATTATTATTACCCATAACCTCAAAACAAAAAAGATTAAGGTTACAGGTACCGAAAAAGGTAAGGCCATCACTATCAAACATCGCGTAATTGATGCTAATAAGGTGGAAATCTTAAACAGAGGTAAGGGTAATATACGCTTTACTATTACCGAAGTACTTGACGAAAAGAAATCACCATGGCAAGAAATTGCAGAACATGCTACACGCTTTGCTATGATGGTAAGAAATGTAAATGTTCGTTACAAAAACACCACAGGGCTCGCATTGCCTCAATTTATGCCTGAAATAGGTGGAGCATTCGGACAAACCAATGCTTATGACATTATGTCTCCAGGACTTGATTTTGCGTTCGGATTTACTGATGAAAGTTATATCAATAAAGCAAAGAATCAAGGTTGGCTACTTTGTGACGAAACACAAACTACACCTGCTATATATTCAAAGACATCAGAGTTCAATCTAGAAATTGCACTTGAGCCTGTGCGTGGTCTTAAAATAACTCTCACTAATAACCGCACCGACAATCGCACCAATCAAGTACAATTTATGTACAACGATATGAGCACTATCTATTCAGGTAGTTACACCAAGACACACTGTGCACTTGCTACAGCATTGCGTGGTTCGTCTGCCGACGACGGCTACAATAGCAATGCTTTTAATAATTTCATTGATTATATACCTACTATCAGAAATCGTTTTGAGTCACAATACGAAGGTAAGACCTACCCTACTTCAGGATTTATGACAGGTCACACACTTGCAGGTAGTAGATATGATACTAATAACGGAGGTACAAGCGAATCAAGTAGTGATGTTTTAATTCCAGCATTTGTTGCAGCATATTCAGGTATGTCGCCACATAAGGTAACACTTAACCCATTCCCAGGATTAAGCGAAATTCTACCTAATTGGCGTGTCACCTATGATGGACTTATTCAGATAGGTAAGATTCGTAAATATTTTAAAAATTTCACTCTTACCCATGCTTATCAATGTACATATTCCGTAGGTTCTTTCACATCATATACCGACTGGATATCTATTGGCGATGGACTTGGATTTACTCGTAACCAACTTACTCAAAATCCGATTCCATCTTCTCCTTACAACATCACATCTGTAGCTATTACCGAAAAATTTGCCCCACTTATCGGTGTAAATGCTACAATGAATAACAACATATCATTTAATGCTGAATATCGTGATTCACGCACACTCTCGCTTAATAGCGATGCAGGACAAGTGGTGGAATCAGGACAAAAATCTTTTGTTTTTGGTGCTGGATATAAATTTGTAAACTTTAATACATTCTTAAAAATTAAAGGTAGCCAGAAAGGAGTAAGCAACGACCTTACTCTCAATCTTGAGTGCAATTACTCAAATAACACAGCACTTATACGCAAGATTGATACACAAATCACTCAAGCTACAAGTGGCACTAAAACACTATCACTCAATTTCACTGCTAACTATGTAGTAAGCAAACGAGTGACAGTGGGTGCATACTTCGATCATCAAGTAAACACTCCTCTTGTGTCTTCGAGTGCCTACCCTACATCAAATAGTAGTTATGGCATTTCCATCAATATGTCGTTAGCGAAATAAGTATAATGATTTATTAGTTCACAGGTAAAGTGATTTAAATTCGGTCCAAAGCCGTCTTGCTAATTAGTCAAAATAACATATAAAAAGTTAAGCGATACATCCTTTCGGATATATCGCTTACTTTTATTTTCAAACATTAAATCTTAAGATAGCGCTGAATTACTTAGCAGCTTTCTTACGATTGCCATAACGGCTCATGAACTTATCTACGCGACCAGCAGTGTCGACCAATTTTTGCTTACCAGTGAAGAATGGGTGTGATGCACTTGTGATTTCAAGCTTCACCAATGGATAAGTTACGCCATCGATTTCGATAGTTTCCTTAGAGTTTACAGTTGAACGAGTGATAAATGTTTCACCGTTTGACATATCTTTGAATACTACTTCACGATAATTTGATGGATGAATGTCTTTTTTCATTTTTATTGTTTGTTTTGCGTTATTAATCAATTAATCTCGTGCTGGTAAGTGCACGACATTCGTAATGGCTTGCAAATTTACGAATTCTTTTTCAAATACAAAAGTTTTTAACTCTTTTGTTTTCAAAAACTTTGCATATTCACCAATATTTAGCCTTTATTTCATTTTATACACCAAATATCAGCTACAAAATCTCTTCGAGTAGAAAATAGTAGCATCAATTCTATACTTTATACTCTTTACTACTCAGTCCTAAAATCCGAACCACTAACTGCAAATTATTCTCCGTATTCTTCAAGATACATTTCGCATGCTTGCACAAGTTCGGCATACCAATCTTCGCCAAAACGACGAATTAGAGGATCCTTTAGAAATTGGTACACGCGTACATTTTCTTTGCGTCCGAGCACTTCTGCACACTTACATATCTTCCAACGGTGAAAATTAACTGCAGTAAATTGTGGATATTCTGTGAGTCGCAATGGATATAGATGGCACGAAATAGGTTTATAAAAGTCAATCTTGCCCTCTCTGTATTTCTTCTCTATGGCACAATAGCACATACCATTTGCTCCATAGCATGAGAATACACAATTTTTGCCATCAACGATTTGGGTTACCAAATCACCCTCTTCGTCAACATATGCCACACCTTTTTCCTGTATCACTTCTTGAGCCTTTGGCAAAAGTTCGTCCCACACTTCTGGCAGAATACGCTTCAGCGTTTCCATTTCCTCTTCAGTGATAGGTGCACCAGCATCTCCTTCGATACAACATTCTCCGAGACACTTATCAAGGTCACACAAGAAGAATCGCTCTACCACATCAAGGCTAACAAGAGCATCTTTAATTTGCAACATCGTTGTTTCTTCCATTTTTTAAGAATGATGCCATTCACATTGTTATGCAAATGGCATCAGATTGTTATCATTTAATCAATGAATATTTAGCATATTATTGCATTCCCGAAGCAGCTACATTTGCATCTATCTTGCGCACCAATCCTTGAAGCACTGCACCTGGACCAAGTTCAACAACTTCAGTCAAACCATCAGCTACCATTGCTTGCACACTTTGAGTCCAACGCACTGGAGCAGTAAGTTGAGCTATTAGGTTTGCTTTGATTTCAGCAGGATCGGTATGAGGTTTTGCATCTACATTTTGATACACAGGACACATTGGTGTATTAAACTCAGCCTTTTCGATAGCCGTAGCAAGTTCATCTTGTGCAGGTTGCATAAGTGGAGAGTGGAATGCACCACCCACTTTTAATTTCATTGCACGTCTTGCACCTGCCTCAAGCAATAGTGGACAAGCTGCATCAATACCAGTCATTGTACCCGAAATCACCACTTGACCAGGACAGTTATAATTAGCAGGAGCTACTACATCATCAATTGAAGCACATATTTCTTCCACCTTTTCGTTTGTCAAGTTAAGAACAGCAGCCATTGTTGAAGGTGTGATTTCACATGCCTTTTGCATTGCCTTTGCACGAGCATACACAAGTTTCAAACCTTCTTCAAATGATAGAGCACCTGCTGCTACAAGAGCCGAGAACTCACCAAGAGAGTGACCAGCCACCATATCAGGACAAAAATCCTCGCCAAGAGTCTTTGCCAAAATTACTGAATGCAAGAAAATAGCTGGTTGGGTTACCTTTGTTTGACGAAGGTCTTCTTCTGTGCCTTCAAACATTAAATCTGTAATGCGAAAACCTAATATTTCATTAGCCTTTTCAAATAGGTCATGTGCCAATTGATTATTTTCGTATAGGTCTTTACCCATACCCACAAATTGAGCTCCTTGACCTGGAAAAACAAATGCTTTCATCTTTTCTATTTAATTATCTTTCTATTTCAGAGTGCAAAGTTAGCAATTTTTCGCCAATTTTATGCTATAAAACATAATTTATCAATATATTTTTCAGCATTTTCTCGTTTTCTTTTCATTTTTCATTTTTTTACCATAACTTTGTATAAGTTACAAACTTAAAAACACTAACATATAATGACAACAAGCATATTAAATTTCCTAAATTTAGGCACAGGCGAAATCATCATTATTGCTATTATCATCCTTCTTCTCTTTGGTGGCAAGAAAATTCCAGAACTAATGAGAGGTATAGGTAAAGGCTTAAGCAACTTCAAGAAAGGTATGAACGATATTGAAGATGAAATTAAAAAGCCTATTGATGAGCCTGAAAAAAAAGACAATAAAACTGAATAACTCATTTCTTACATAGCAAATTATCGGGACGAGAATGGCTGACGAGAATCTTAAAGAGATGTCGTTTTGGGAGCATATGGAGGAACTACGACACACACTATTCAAAATAGCTGGTGTGCTTGTGGTTTTTACAATTGCTTTCTTCATCTATATGCCCGATATTTTTGATCGCATTATTTTGGCTCCTTGTAGAGGTGATTTCATTTTGTATCAACTCTTTGAGGACATTACAAAGCAATTTCCGTCCTTACCACAATTCTCCACCGAGGGATTCAAAGTAGAGCTTATTAATATTAAGCTCGCATCGCAATTCTTTACACATATGACCACATCTTTGTGGCTGGCAGTAGTGTTTGCTTTTCCATTTGTGGTGTGGCTTCTATGGAATTTTATTAAACCAGCTTTATATGAAAACGAGCGACGAGGCAGCGAACGAGCATTTCTGCTTGGCGTATCTATGTTTTTTTTAGGAGTAGCAGTAGGATATTTCGTAGTATTCCCTATCACACTGCGTTTTCTTGCTGAATATAAATTAAGCGAACTCGTGCCCAATCAGATTTCGCTGGACTCATATATGGATAATTTCCTGATGCTCATATTCATTATGGGGATAGTATTTGAAATGCCACTTGTAGCTTGGTTACTATCTAAGATGGGATTTCTCCATCGAGAATTCTTTGCTAAATATCGACGTCACGCAGTAGTAGTGCTACTCGTTTTAGCCGCTTTCATTACCCCTACAGGCGATCCATTTACTCTTTGCATCGTCTTTCTCCCACTCTACCTTCTCTACGAACTTAGTGCTTATTTCGTATCACCAACCCCCAAAGAAGAATAAAAAATGGTTTACAACTTCAATTGTAAACCATTTTTGTTTTATCTCACGAAATTAGTCTTTATCTGTTTTTCTCTTATTGGATGTTCAATACCCACCTTTTTCCCAGCTTCGATACATTTCAATATCCATGCCATGTTGTGACCAAGTGTACGCATAGTTTGCATTCCTTCGAGATCTTGCATCACTTCTTCAGGGGTGTTTCCATGCACTTGATTCCAATATTGCGACGAAATTACAGGCATATTGCGAATGGTGAAATACTTGTTCAATTCGTCGAATGTAGATGTTGCGCCACCACGACGACAACTCACCACCGATGCTGCTGGCTTATATTCAAATGCGGCTTTGCCCGAACAGAATACTCTATCCATAAACGAAATCATCGCACCATTGGCACTGGCAAAATGTACTGGAGCTCCGAATACAAAAGCATCACAATCCATCGCTTCTTCCACAAACACATTTACAATGTCGTCGATTGCACATTTACCCTCGCTGCTGCAGCATCCACAGCCCAAGCAGCTCGACATAGGACGAATTCCTATCCAGAACATCTTTGTTTCTATACCATCAGCATTCAACGCTTTTGCCACCTCTTGAAGTGCTGTATATGTGCAACCTTCGTGATGTGGACTTCCATTCACAAGCATTACCTTCATAATCTTATTTATTTTTATTTCTAATAGAATTTTCTACATCTTGCAGTACAAGTCCCGAAAGAGTAAACCCAAAGATAGCTGTAATATGCACGAGCGAACCATTTATTTGAGCCTTCTTTACATCCCAAGTACCACTATTTTCGTCTACGATAGGTGCATCACCTTTATTTTCAAGTAATTCTTCACTATACACACATTTAAACTTTCGTTTAGGAAAAGTTTTCTCCTTTTTAAACTTTTTACGCAATGCTGCTCCGAGTGGGCAACCTTTCACATCCCAAAATTCAGCAACATTCACTTTCATCGGATCAAGTTTCAATGCTGCACCCATTGATGAAAAAAGTTTTATGCCCAACTTTGTTGATTCAAGTATCAAATGAGCCTTATCCTTAAGGCTATCAATAGCATCTATCACATAATCATAATCAGAAAGTCCAAACTTATCTGCATTTTCAGCACAATATATGTCTTGAATTGCCTCTATTTCAGCATTAGGGTTGATTTCAAGCAATCGTTCTTGAAGCACTTCTACTTTCGGCTGTCCTACAGTCTTAGTCGTAGCCATAAGTTGGCGATTGATATTGGTCACACTCACGCAATCACTATCCACAATTGTGAGTTTTGCCACACCCGATCGCACCAAGCCTTCTGCACACCAACTGCCTACACCACCCACACCAAATACTATCACACGTTTTGATGCAAGTTCTACCATCACCTCGTTACCGAGCAATCGTTCTCCTCTTTGAAAAATATTTTCCATACTACAAAGATAACTATTACTAAGCGAAAAAACAAACTACGATCCTCATCTACTGACATAAAAAAAGACACGCAAAATGGCGTATCTTTAAACAAAAAATTGGATATCTCACGACATCCAATCTGTTAACCTTAAAATCTAATACCATGAAAAACACACTGCAAAATTACGAAAACTATCATATAACTTGCAAATTTATCTTTAATTTACCCTCCTTTTTTTAACTTTATTTATACAAATCCATTTCTTTGTCGTATCTTTGCAGTATATAAATCAAAAATACACAATTGAATCAATGGAAATTTTAATGTTATTTGTTGGCTTAGCCCTACTTCTTGCTGGAGCTAATTATTTGGTAGAATCATCAGTGGCTATTGCACAAAGAGCCAAATTGTCCGACTTTGTTATTGGTCTCACCATTGTAGGTATTGGAACATCATCTCCAGAGTTATTAATCTCACTTTCTTCGGCACTCGAAGGTCATGGCGACATCTCGTTAGGTAATGTTGTTGGTTCTAACATTTGCAACATATTGCTTATTCTCGGCCTCACTGCAGCCATAAAACCATTTACAATTGAAAGAAACACTCTTAAACGTGATATTCCTTTCAATATCTTCACATCAATATTCCTTGTAGCACTTTTGTGTATAGATATGTGGTTCTTCGGAGCTGAAGGATATGCCCTATCACGCATTGATGGTGCTATTTTTCTCATTGCGTTTGCTGGATATATGATTTACACAGTGAGAGCCAACAAGGCACAAGAAGAATATGAAGAAACAGCATCAAGCGTACTTTCGGGCAAACCATTATGGCTCACCATCACTATAGCTGCTGCTTCTCTTTGTATTTTGTTATGGGGTGGAAACCTTTTCCTTGATTCAGCTGTAGCACTTGCTAAAGATTGGGGTATGAGTGAAGCTGTAATTTCGCTTACCATCGTTGCTGTAGGCACATCTCTTCCAGAATTAGTAACAAGTATTATAGCAGCTCTAAAGGGAAATCCTCAACTGGCTCTCGGAAATGTACTTGGTTCTAACATCTTTAATATATTACTTATCTTGGGAGTATCTTCACTCATTTCTCCATTTGAAATTATTGGCTTCAGTACCACCGATTTCGTTATGCTCGTATCATCTGCTATTCTTGTGTATGTATCAGCATTTACACTCGGCAAAATGAAAGTAGATCGCACCGAAGGTATTATCTTTATAGCAATCTACATAGCATACACTGCTTACTTGCTAATGAAATAGTAATAACACACGATACTATAAATTTAAACAGAGATTATCAGATAATCTCTGTTTTGTATTCCCGTGGGGGGTCGAACCCCAATCTAAGGAACCGGAATCCTTTATTCTATCCATTGAACTACGGGAACATTTTTTCTTAAAAAAAGACTTTTTCTCCTCCCGAAAAGTATTTTTTTGATAATTTTTCTTATTTGAGGTGGCAAAAGTAATAAAGAATTTGTAGTTTTGCAACACGCAATATCAATTTTGACTACAATGAACATTAAAATAGAGGAAAGTTGGAAACAAGTGCTTGCTGAAGAATGGAGCAAGGACTATTTCATTAATTTGACCAATTTCGTTCGCAATGAATATGCCACTACACAGGTTTTTCCACCAGGACGTGAAATTTTTGCTGCATTTAACACCACACCATTCGATAAAGTGAAAGTGGTAATTATTGGTCAAGACCCTTATCACGATGTCAACCAGGCCAATGGTCTATGTTTCTCGGTGCGTGATGGTATACCATTTCCTCCATCGTTGCTAAATATTTTCAAAGAAATAGAAAATGATCTGGGTACTCCTATACCTGCAAGTGGAGATTTAATCCGTTGGGCACATCAAGGTGTACTATTACTAAACTCCACCCTTACTGTACGTGCACATTCTGCGGGATCACATCAAAATAAGGGATGGGAACAATTTACCGACGAGGTAATTCGTCAACTTGCACAACAAAAAGAAAACCTTGTATTCATTCTTTGGGGTGCTTATGCTATTAAAAAAGGTGCTTTTATTAATCGAATGAAACACCTTGTTCTTACATCTCCACATCCATCGCCTCTTAGTGCTTATCGAGGTTTCTTTGGCAATAAGCATTTCTCTCAAACCAACGAATACCTCACCAAGTACGGCAAAGAGCCTATTAAATGGTAATTATAAGTGCTTAGTGAGAAGTTTTTAAGCTTGCTACATTTCTTATCATGCTATATAAAACGCTTTACATATTCATATTTACCTTCATTGCCACTTTTTCTCTTAATGCTCAAATAGCAGAAGATGACACTCGCACTCAAGTGGCAGATAGTCGTTTCAAATCACTTCAAGTAAAATTTGAGGGGAATGATTACTTTCCTCCTATTATCACACTAAATAGTGATGAACGTATTCACATTTCGTTTGACGAACTTGATGAAGAACGTTCATATCTGCGTTATAGTGTTATACATTGTAATTCCGATTGGACTCCAAGTTCCCTCGTAGAAAGTGAATATGTAGAAGGTTTTAATTATTCCGACATTACAGATTACAAGCATTCTATTGGTACACTTTGTCACTATACCCACTATTCATTCTCTTTACCTAACGATGACATACACCTACTTGTGTCAGGCAACTATTTGGTAAGAGTTTACAATGAAGATGAACCTGAAAACACACTCTTACAAGCACGTTTCTATGTAAGCGAAAAAGCTGTGGACATAACAGCAACTGCAACAAGTCGCACAGATATCGATTATAATGGAGAACATCAACAAGTTTCGTTCAAAGTGAATACAAAAAACTATAGTATTCGCAATATGTATACCGATTTAAAGGCTTATATTACACAAAATAGTCGCACTGACAACGAAGCATTCGTTGATCGCCCGCTTATGGTATCGGGGAAAGAAATCACATACGACCACAATCGTAATCTCATCTTTGAAGCTGGCAACGAATTTCGTCGCATCGAAACAGTAACACAACACGGCATTTCTATGGGAGTGGAACGAGTGCAATATCATCACCCCTACTACCACGCAGTGCTATTTACCGACCACTTACGCACAGAAGAAGGTTATATCTACGATAAGACTCAAATGGGACGTTTCACTATTCGTAGCACCGAAGCTACTGATTCCGATAATGGTGCAGAATATATGGTTACTCATTTCACTCTCGACACAGGTGGTAAAATAGAAAGTGGCAAAATTTACCTAAATGGTGAATTCACCCACAATCAATTCATTCCAGCCACACTTATGAAATATGATGCTTCAAGTGGGTTATATACAGCCGATTTATTGCTAAAACAAGGTGCTTATAACTACCAATATCTTTTCGTACCAGATAGAAGCACACGCGGATATTCATCTATCGAAGGAAATAAATATCAAACAGTAAACGAATATTTCGTGCGCCTTTATCATCGCGATCCTTCTGCTCGATACGATAGACTTATTGGTTTTGCTATCACTTTTTCAGGAAAATAATCTATTAAAATGGGTAACCGATTGCAATATGAAAAGCAAGACTATCTTTAAACGAATTCATATTGTAGTATCCTGTTTTTCCTGTATCGTAAGGTGCATGAATCCCTATACCTAAATCGGCACGAAGCACAAGCATATCCAAGTCTACACGCACTCCTGCTCCCGTACCAAGCGCTAACTGATTGAAGAATGCGCCTTCCCCTATAGCACCTCCAGGACGAGAAGCATCTTTTTTAAGCAACCACACATTTCCGACATCCACAAACACAGCTCCGTGCAAATATCCCATCAAAGGGAAGCGATACTCTGCATTAAATTCAAATTTAAACGTACCAGTCTGGTCGTAATATCCATTTGCATCATCGGCACTTGCGTGGTAACTACCCGGTCCCACTGCTCGCACGCCAAAAGCACGCAATGAATTCGCTCCACCAATATAAAATTGTTCGCTATATGGCACTTGGTCTGAATTTCCGTAGGCATGCGATGCACCAACAAACACTCTGAACACCATCCACTGCTTCGACATAGGATGATGAAACAATTTGCACGAATACACAAGTTGGGCTTGCGCCTTCACAAATTGAGAGAAAGGAGTTCCAAATAATTTCTTTTCTCCGTGTTTTCCTGCCAAACTCCATATTCCCGAAAATATATTACCAGCCTCCATCACTGTAGATGAGAACACCAAAGTATTATTACGATCTATTTTCTTGTCGTAAGTATATGAATAACTCATCAATGGAATAAATTGGTCACGAAAACTCAATGCTACTGCAGGATTCTCTTCCAAAGCTTCATTAAAAGAGTCGGTAGTGCTTAACATCTTGGTGTAAGTAAGTTTGAAAGGAGTCAATTCATTCAACGAATTACGATTGGCATGCCATTCCCAAGAAAAACCTGCTCCAAACTGCACCATTCTAAAATAACTTGGTCTGTTCAACAAATCAGCAGAAAGAGAGATGCGCGTCCAATTTATGTATCGGCGACTTGGATCCACAAATTTAGGTGCGAGCAATCGAGGAAATGACAATGTAGAGCTTGCACCAAATTCGTAGGAATTCATTGATCCCGTATTATTTTCTTTACTTGCCCTACCTGTTTGCCATTCATAGCCAGCAGTGATTTGAGTAGTTAATTGTTCTCCACCACCAAAAATATTTTTATTTGTAAGAGAACCCACAAGAGCTGGACCTATATAACTATTGGATTTTGAAGTAGCCTGAAATTCTATCGAAGCCTCCATAGGTTGGTCGAGAGTACAATTCACTTTAAAATCTATAGTATCAGTATCATTCAATGAATCCAAAGGGGTCACATCAATATTTACAGTGCTAAATATTCCCATACGCGACAGATTGAGTTGAGTTTGATCAATATCTCTCACTCTCACCATACGCCCCTTTCTAAATCTCAAGCAAGAAGGTACAAGATTCTCTTGCAAACGCATCGGTTGCATTCTTATAAGAGTGCTGTTTCTTGTAATAAGTGTATCAGGCACTCCCCTTCCAAAAGGACGATTTACTACAGCCTCCACATTGCCCACATAAAACTTTTTAAGCGCAGTTTTATTCAGATTTTCGGCAAGCGCAAGTTTCAGCACCACTTTTCCTTTAGTTTCGATAGTATCGGCAAGATATTCGATAAAATCGGGTTGAAAATAGTAATAACCCATATTTCGCACACGCGAAGATATCAATTCGCGCGCCGCACTCAACGAGTCAGTGATATATCGTTCGCCAATTTTGAGATATTCACTTTTTTTAGCAATTGAATCGATAGCTTTTTCTAAATCCGATTCGCCATTGATATACTCTATACGAGAAAATTCATATGGTTGACCTATTTCCACGAAATAAGAAACACTCGCTTTCTTGTCATTTTTCTTATCATCATTAATCACATACCTTGCTCTACCTGCAAAATAACCGTGGTTATCAAGAACCGATTTCATCATACCCACACGCAAAGCAGGATTTACATCATCCATCACCACAGGTTCTTCCACAAGTTTTTCATACAGCCAGCCTTTCAAGCCCTTACTTTCAGCATCCCAATTGTTGTATACCCACAATCCTACAGGAAATGGAGAGCGAAGATAAGGAGAATATAGACTATTATTAGGTTTCACATTTATTACATCAAAAAGGTATGTATCTACTTCATCTGGCACTTTTTGACCTTTTTCAGCTTTTACATCAAACTTTTTCACACCTGTATACAGTTGCTCACCCTCTGCAAGACGGCTTGTAGTGGCACATGATGTCACAATCATCACACACCACAAGAGCATAACGCTTTTTAGTATTATATTTATTCTATTATATGTCATCATTTTATTTTATTTCTTTTCCTTAGTTTCAATTATCATATCCGATTTAGTTTTTAAGGTATCGGTATTATTCACCTCATTTTTTATAGGAGTTTTGCGACGGAAACGGAACAAATTCTTCAGCGTAGACAGTTTACGCTTAATCACAAACGCAGCACCCGTTTCGGTAACTTCACCTTCAAGTACACTTTCAAATCCAGTGTGACGGAATAGTTTCACTTGCATAGTTCCACTCTGATTGATCATATACACAAATGAGATATCATTAAGCAGACTATTAGCAAAATTGTCGTCGGTGTCGCCACTTGGATCGTAATTACCACCCACCACAATCTTAAATCGGTCGTTAAATAGCGACTTCGATATTTTATAAGAATAAGTAGTAGATTTAGACCTATCATCACCCGATATTTTATCGTATTGGTTTACACCAAATGTCAGATCCACACCCTTGATAGTATTAGCAGCCCATCGATTAATTTGTGAATTCAAGAACGAATACAACGGATTACCGCTGGTATTGGCCGTAGTACCATGCCCGGTATAAGTACCATACAGCAACATATTTATAGCCTGACTTGAGCGTTGCACAGGCAACATTGAAAGCAATTCGTTTTGTACAGTCACATCTTCATTAGTACTCAAGTCGAAATTCAAATCCATATTATTGAGTGTATTCCCCACATTCACAGTCACAAGGAAATTAACAAGTCGAGAATCCTGTCCCTCATGTTGCACATTAGCCTTCATCACATCAGTGGCCGAAATGTGAAGCATAGGATTCAACACATCACCAGTCCACGAAATATAACTACCTTCGGTAAATTCAAACATCTTTTCCGATAGCAATGGAGGAGTATACCTCACAAAACCATCTTTTATAGTATATTGTCCCACCAAACGCATATCGCCGAGCGAACTTTGCGAATAGTTAAGAATACCATTACCCGATAATTCCACCCTATCGTTTCCACTATTTGACAAATATACGCTAAATTTAGAACCTTGTTGGATATTAAGTTTAGCATTCAGTTTGAAATTTGACTTTCGCAGTTGCACAGTAGTTGCAGAATCCGTTTCCACCTTCACAGTATCAGCCAAATTCACAAAACGCACCATATTTTCATCGGTTTGAGTAGACAATGTGCTAACATCGGTCTGCATTACATACACCAAGTTGGTAGCAGGAAGAAGCGACAGCGAGGCATCAACATTCATATCGTTCATAGAGCCACGCACCGATGCATCCACTGTGGCATATCCCTTGCCAAACATTTCCATCTTGCGCTGTTGCTTGCTATTCACAAATTCCACATTACTACCCTTCAATGTCATATTCATTCTCATATCATCGAGTGGCATCAGATTCACATAACCATTCACAGCAATAGGACTATTGTTGCTACCATAGATACAATAGTTATTGAAACGCACCACACTTGTATCCACAGGGATTTTATCATCGCTAAGTCTTAAATTAGAGCCAAACAAAGGTAAACTTATAGCAGCACCATTACCCTGCACATATCCGTTGACAATAGGTTCGGTGAACGAACCAGTCACATTCATAGCACCATTCATAGCACCAGCGAGGCGCGCCATATCACCTGGTACAAATGGATTCACAATATCCAAAGGTAAACTATCAAGTTTAACCGATATATTATAAGGATTGTGCGAAGTAGTATCGTTGAGCGAACCTCTTGCCACCAATGTGCGTCGACCATTCACATCAAATGACGATATCAATCTCACATAATTCTTTTCAGGATCGAGTTCAAGACCAAGTTTGAAAGCAAAATCGCCCACATTCTTTTTATTAAACTTAAAATCTTTCAATCGAGTGATACCACCACCGAGCAAATTCTTTCTATCAAGCACCAACTTGATATCGGCACTTAATTCGCCACTCATAGGGGGAATAAAAGGCGACACCTTGAGCCATTCAGAAATTTGCACACCTCCAAGACTCAATTTCACATCATCTTGTCCTGTGCTACCTTCCTTGTGTTCGGTGCGTAAGGCTACGAAACTTGAGTCGCTTCGCAAATTGAGGTCGGCCTTGAATTTACCATTCAGGTAATTATAATTTACACTATTCCCATCATTCACTTCCCACTTTCTGTAACCAATAACAGGATTTTTAGGGAAAACATTCACATTCACAGCAGTATCCGATAATCGAGCATTTACCCCAAAATGGAAGCCTTCTTCGCCTTTAATATTATGTTGCTCAAGCAGCATGCCAAGCATACTACCTCTCACACCACCACGCAAAGTCACCTGAGCAAAATCGTCGTTAGTACCCGCTTTATTACCCACATGCAGTTTATATGTAAGATATTTATTGCGTTGGTTGGCATACATAGTGATAGTATCTAATCGCATAGTGCCCGATTCCACGCCAAGGATCTCCCCATTCATATAAATAGTGGAATCATTAACAATATTTAACGACATTTCTTCCATTTTCACATCGTAAGTATTCAACGCCTGCTTCAAGAGATTATGCTCACCCACTTTAAGGTCGCAAGCAAATTGAGGCAACGCTTGCTGAAGAGTATCAAGGTCGAGACGCTTACGATCTATTTCATATTCCACAATCTTCATACTTCTATCCAATCGTGCCAAAAGCGAATCGATACCACATGCAGCAGTGAAATCAAGCACCATATCACTTTCCTGAGCCGAAATAGAAATACTTTCATTCGTAGTCACAAACGTAGCATTAAAATCGGGAGTAGAATAAGTAGCATCGGGGAGAGTCCATTTAAAATCCTCAATACTCATATCCACATCATATACATTACGAGCCACATCGGCAGTGCCATACATCACGATATCACATTTACCCTTAGATACCGTTTCAGATAGTTTCAATGCTTTCAAATCAATATTGCGAATGACACCATTTGCAGCAAACTCATAGGTAGCAGTATCTAATTTGCAAAGCACATTCATATCCATAGCACAATCGGCATTATCAGATTTGAGTGCTATGGTAGCATTTTGTTGAGCCACACCAATAGTGGCCAACACATTGCGATATTGCTTTGAATCGTATTCTATATTTTTAAGATTGATATTAGCATCAATCGTGGTATTTTCATTGAAAGGATCATATCCCACACCATTCACCTTAGCACTTACAGTTATATTTTTAAGCAGAGATTTAGGCAATACAGAATGCACAGGGAACGAATCCAAGTCAAAAGTAACATCATAACTTTCCTTATATCCATTCCAATCGCCAGCAAACACCATTTTGCCACTTGTAAGTCTTAAATCAATATTACCCTTAGCAATATTAGGTGCATACATTGCAGAACCACGCAATCTCATATCTGGGATATCAATCTGATGTTGCAAAGCACTATCTTCAAGAGCAATCTGCTTCACAAAATCTAAATTACTAAAATCGCCACTAATATCGAGTTTTGCACTCAATTGCGAAGAATTCATCACGTTTTCGGCATATCCATCCACGCCAATAGTGAGATATTCGCCCATACCAAGTCCCGCTTTCTTCACATCGATGCGACGAGTGTTACCTTCAACCTTCGCAACCATATCCACAGGTACATTGCGAGGCATTTTATCTATTACCAAAGAAAGTGCAGGATACAATAACTTCACATCAGCCAAACCAAGTTTAGCCGTGGCATCAAGCGAAACAGGAGCTTTATCGTTGGCAACAACATCAGCACCTATCAAAGCATTAAGTGAAAGTTGAGAATTTGCAGTATTCAGTTTCACATTCTCTGCTCTCATATTCTTAGAATCAATAGCAAAGAAACCTCTACCCTTTTTCACTTGCAAACCACATCTTTCCGTCGCCGATAGAGCAAGCAAATCCAATCTTATCTCAGCACCTTTATTATATAGGCTATCAATAGAAACATTTATATCGTTGAGTTTAAGATAATTCATATCCAAGCCGTTGGGAGCAGGTTTCGCACCACTTGCGGCATATAAGACAGCAGACTTGGTAAATCTCAACGAATCGAGATTGATAGTCCATTCCTTCATAGATGCAGAATGTGATGAAACAGTATCGGCAGGCACTGTAATTTCGACAGAATCGGCGACAAGAGGATATAAATATTTAGCATCAGCCTCATCCACAGCTAAATAGCCAAGTTTAACGTCATTAGAAGCCAAGTTGATGGAGCTACGCATCAATTTAAGTCTTCCAATTTTGGCAGCAAGATTATCGATAAGAGGAAGCATCTGCATATTGTAGGCAAAATCCTCTATATTCACCCTTTCGATATTGATAAGCCAAAGCATAGCAGATGTGTCGGCAGGCTCGGCAGGTTGCGAACTTACGCCCAAATTCATAGCCACCCTACCACCTTTTAATAAAACATTACGAAGGTTCACCTCATTCTTATCGAGAAGCACTTCACTGCGACGCAAAGCAAAACGCTGAATTTCGGCGCGCATCACCATAGAAGAATCTTCGGTTTTCATTTTATAAACAGCCTCCTTCAAAGATAGGCTACGAATATCTACCTTCTTTTTAAATATAGGAAGAACATTCACATCCAGCTCCATATTATCGGCATAGAGCATAGTGTCGCGCATCTCATCAAGCACCAACACACCATCAATACTCAATTTCAGAGGGAATTTGAGCATAATACGATCCACCTCCATCTGCATAGAAGTGTTGTTGTTGACAAAATAAGATGCAATATTTTTCACTCCATTCTGAATGAACGGAATGTAAAGCAAACAAGGCAAGACAATGACCAGCGAAAACACAATGCAAGAAATCCACATTATGAGTTTACGCAATTTGTTGCCTTTAGGTTTAGTATTACCACTTTTTTTCTTGATATTATTCTTTTCTGTATTCATAAATCTTTTTTTCGTACAAAGTTACTACCTGCAGAACGCAAAAGTTTCCTTAAAAAGGATAACGCAAGTAAAAAACCAAAAAAAATTCCCACAAAATTTGCAATCATATCGGTCAAAGAGAAACTTCGCCCCATATTCATAGCCCCTTGCAAATATTCCATAAGTACACTGAAGGCAAATGCAAACAAAGCACAAATCCCCATATGCATAGCCCCAATATTACGATAAAACTTACTGAAATCAAGAGCAAGAATCAGAGTAAGAAAGGCATACATTAAACAATGAGCCACCTTATCAGCCCCTTCAAACAATAGCACCCTATCAGCCTCGAACGGATTATCATCAAGCGATAAATAAACTATCAGCAACATCGAAGCCACCGACATCAGTCCTTTTGGAAATTTATCAATAATAACCATTAGTTTCATACGCACGTACATATTATGCAAAGATAACATTTATTCTAATAAAATACCTTAACACTTTAGTTTAATAAGCAAATTATTTATATATTTGCAAATATTTTCATTAAAACCGACTATTTATAAACAATTATGGCAAAAGATACTTTCAGTTCAAAATTCGGTCTTATAGCAGCCACAGTAGGTTCGGCAGTAGGTCTCGGAAATGTGTGGCGTTTCCCAAGTCTTGCCCAAGAAAACGGAGGAGGAGCCTTTCTTCTCGTCTATATATGCTGCATATTCATACTCGGCATCCCTGTTATGCTCGCAGAATTTTCGTTGGGACGAGCAGGTCGCTCGGGCTCGGTGGGTTCGTTTCAAAACCTCACCCCTAAAAGCAAGTGGTGGATAGCTGGATGCTTCGGTCTCTTGGCATCATACCTCATCTTAGCATTCTATATGGTGGTGGCAGGATGGACAGTAGAATATCTATGGCAATCGCTCAATGGCGGACTATTTGAGGGTTTCAGTGCAAGCACATCGGACAGTACATTCTTCACCGACAAGATGAAAGAATTGATATTGACTGGAAGCAAACCAATCTTCTGGACATCGGTGATGATAGTTCTCAACCTTGTGATCCTACTCAAAGGAGTGAAGAAAGGAATAGAAAGAATTTCAAATTGGCTGATGCCACTCCTTTTCATAATCTTGCTAATGTTTTGTGCCGTATCGCTTTCATTACCAAACGCAAGCGAAGGCCTAAAGTTCTTTTTCAGCCCTGATTTCAGCAAAATAGATGGTCAAGTGATACTTGCCGCCCTCGGTCAGGCATTCTTCTCACTAAGTCTGGGTATGGGAATCCTTGTCACTTACTCATCGTATTTCCCCAAAAACACCAAGATGGTGAGAACAACGGTTACCGTCACCCTATTAGACTTTATGGTATCTGTGCTAATGGGAGTAATCATCTTCCCAGCCGTGATAAGTTTTGGAGTAAACGACAATGCAAGTGTGGCAGGTATGACGCTCGTATTTGTGACACTTCCCGAAATATTTGCCCAAATGGCAGGATCGCAATGGTGGTCGGCACTATTCTTCCTATTGCTCGGAGTGGCCGCCCTCACCTCAACCATCTCCATAGCCGAAGTATCCATAGCCTTTGTGCATAATCATTTCAATGTATCACGCAAAAAGGCGTGCTACATAGTATTGCTACCAATGTTTGTATTCAGTGCCTTGTGTTCGTTGTCGCTCACAGGCATAGAATGGCTACAAATAGGCAGTCAATCACTATTTGATGCATTAGATAATTTCACAGCCAATATATTGCTACCAATAAGTGCAATGCTAATCTGCTTATATGTGGGATGGGTATTGCCAAAGAAATTCTTAAAGGACGAATTGACCAATTACGGACAAATACGTTCACGCTTCACATCGGTAATACTATTCCTAATAAGAATAATTTGTCCAATCCTTATTGCAGTAATATTTGTGCAATATATTATCACTAAGGTGCTATAATTCAAAAATGTCACGATGAAGAATATATTTAAAGATTTCTTTTCCACTACACGTAATGAGCGTATCGGATTTATCTGCATTGCTATGATTATGGTGGGGATATTATGCTATGAGGCATTTAAACCCACACCACACATAGATGCAGATGTAATTCAAATGGCAAAAGAATTGCAAAGCGAAATAAATTCTTCGAAAGTAGATACAATTAAAAAAACAAGAAAACGAAAAGTCAAGGCAGACAGTAAGGAGAAGGACACCCCAACTCCCACCATTGCAGACTTTGAAGAAACAGGAACATTTGAATAACAACAAATCTATAGTAAAATTCTATAATCATTAAAAACATAACACACTATGTCGCAAAGAGCACAATTCGCCACAAAATTAGGCGTAATAGCCGCATCGGTAGGTTCGGCAGTAGGATTAGGTAATATTTGGCGTTTCCCATACGAAGCTGGTATGCATGGAGGAGGAGCATTTATCTTCATCTACATACTATGCGTGCTATTATTGGGTATCCCCGTGATTATCGCCGAATTTGTGATAGGCAGATCTACCCACAAAAATGCCAATAGTGCAATCAAGCAACTCGCTCCAGGCAGCAAATTCCGATTTGTATCATACATAGGAATTTTGGCATCGGTAATGATATTGAGTTTCTACTCGGTGGTAGCAGGATGGATTCTTGAATACTTATTCCAATCTATAATGGGCAATCTGAGTGGACACACACAACAAGAATATTCAGAAATATTCAACAGTCTTGCAAGTTCGCCATGGCGCTGTACACTATGGACAGCGTTATTCCTTGGCACAAACTTCCTTATACTTCGCAAAGGTATACAGAAAGGGATAGAACGCATCTCCAACTTTATGATGCCTATACTTTTCTTATTATTACTGATATTCTGCATCAATTCATTGCTTATGCCAGAGGCCAAGAAAGGTCTTGAATTTATGTTCACCCCCGATTTTACACAAGTGTCGCCAAGTATTATAATCGGAGCAATGGGACAAGCCTTCTTCTCGCTAAGTCTCGGTCTTACCTGCCTACTCACCTACGCATCGTATTTCAACAACAAGACACCATTGGTGAAAAGTGCAACCATCATAGCCATACTTGACACCTGCGTGGCAATCCTTGCCGGAGTAATCATATTCCCTGCAGTGTTCTCATTTGGAGCAGAACCTACAGCGGGACCAAAACTTGTGTTTGAAGTGTTGCCAAACATATTCCAACAAATGCCAGGTGGATACTTGTGGTCGGTAGCCTTCTTCGTGCTACTATTCTTCGCATCAATCACATCCACCATATCGATGAGCGAAATATTCATCACATTCTGCACCGAAGAGCATAAGATGAGTCGTAAAAAGGCTACGACGCTCAACACTGCGATAGCCCTCACATTAGGCACACTATGCGCCCTATCATTTAATGTATTAAGCGATATCACGCTATTCGGCAAGAGCATTTTCGACCTCTTTGACTATGTGTCGTCAAACATACTACTTCCAGCAGGAGGATTTATCCTTGCAGTATTTGTGGGCTGGGTAATGGATAAGAAAATAGTGAAAGAACAACTCACAAACGACGGAACAATAAAAGTGCCTCTAATGAAACCAATACTATTCTGTATTCGTTATTTCGCTCCGATAGCCATAGTATTGATTTTCCTATATGTGATAGGTGTATTCTAACGCGAAAGTTTTTTCATATTTGAAACATAATTGTTAAATTTGCAATGAGATAAACATAAGTATAGATAAAGTTGAATACATTTATACCATATACACTCACCATAAAAGGTAAACCCGTAGAGATAACCTCTCCGTGGGTGATGGGTATATTGAATGTGACTCCCGACTCGTTTTTCGGAGACAGCCGATGCGATGAGAAAGAAAAAATCACTCGTCGGATAAGACAAATCATAGATGAAGGAGCAAAAATAATCGACATTGGAGGATATTCGTCGCGTCCCGGAGCCGATGAGGTGACAGCCGATGAGGAATATTACCGATTGGCTACGGGATTGGAACTTATCAAGCAATCGGCACCCGATGCCATAGTTTCGGTAGATACATTCCGTGCCGATGTGGCTCGCAAATGTGTGGAGGAATGGGGAGCAGATATTATCAACGATATCTCGGGAGGAAATCTCGATAGTGAAATGCACGACACTGTGGCAGCACTCGGAGTGCCTTACATACTTATGCATATGCGTGGTACACCCGCAACAATGTCGCAACTCACCGAATATGATGATGTGACCAAAGATGTAATGAGCGAATTATGTCAGAAAACTCACATCCTACAAGAAAAAGGAGTGAAGGATATTATCATAGATGCAGGTTTCGGATTCAGCAAAACAGTAGGTCAGAATTTCGAACTAATGAAAAACCTACAAAAACTGCACGATATAAAGAAACCTCTATTGGTGGGAATTTCTCGCAAATCGATGATATACAAAACACTTGGTGGCACACCCGACACTTCGCTCAACGGCACTACAGTGCTCAACACCATAGCGATAGGCAAAGGTGCACACATCCTCAGAGTACACGATGTGAAAGAAGCCGTGGAAGCAGTAAAACTCACGCAAATATTAACTACAGTATAACATACAGATATGGAATTTGGAATAAAAGATATAATAGATATACTCCTCACAGCAACGGTGTTATATTACACCTATAAGACTATGAAGGAATCGGGAACGCTAAACGTATTTCTTGGCGTATTGGCATTTATAGTGCTATGGATAGTGGTGTCGAAAATCCTCGACATGAAACTAATCGGCAGCATTATGGATAAGTTTATAAACATTGGTCTTATCATTCTCGTGATCCTATTCCAAGAACAAATCAAGAAATTCTTGGTGGAACTCGGTTCGAAAAACAGATGGGGATTTTTCCGCAAAATGTTCACACGAAAAACCGATACCACTACCACCCACGAATGGATAATTCCTGTGGTGTATGCTTGCATGAGTATGTCGAAGAGCAAAACAGGCGCACTAATAGTGATAGAGCAAAATGTACCTCTCGAAAATTATGAACGCACAGGCGACAAAATAGATGCAAAAATAAACACACGACTTATAGAAAATATTTTCTTCAAGAACAGTCCGTTGCACGATGGAGCGCTGATAATCTCTGACGAAAAACTCACTGCTGCTGGATGTATTATGCCTGTGTCGCACGATACAAGTCTGCCTCGCTACTTAGGCTTGCGTCACCGAGCAGCACTTGGTATAGCACAAGCTACCGACGCCATAGCTATCATAGTATCGGAAGAAACAGGTAATATATCGCTCGCCTACAAAGGTCAATTATATGCAAAATTGAATAGTACCGACCTCGAAAAACGCCTTTCACAAATAGCTGTGTAACACTTGTTTAACATCTTTTTACTGTTAAAAAGTGTTACAAACTCGTAGACATAAAAAAAAAATTAACTTTGCAAATATTTCTTAATTATTTAACATTTTGCAACGAATCACCTATTTGGCAACGTCTAATTGGTGTAAAACTTAACAACTTAATTATATGCAAAGATACATCATCCTTATCATGGCATTTATAGCTACTGCAATGTGCGTAAACGCACAGTATAAAGTAATGGGTTGCGTAACCGATAGTACCAACACGGGCGAACCTTACGCCACAGTGCGAATATACTATCAATCGAGCACCGACAAACCCATAAAAATAGGAACAACCGATATAGATGGAAAATTCGCACAAGAACTCACTTCGGCAGGGAAATACACGCTAAATATTACATCGGTTGGCAAAACGCCTATCAATAGGGATTTTAGTTTGTCGGCAAATCAAAAAACAGTGGATTTGGGCAATCTGATAATGAAGGCTGATGCTACTATGCTTGCAGGCGTGGAGGTGGTAGCACAAAAGCCGCTTATCTCGACTGAGATAGACCGCATAAGTTACGATATTCAAGCCGACGATGAAAGCAAGACAAGCAATATATTCGATATGCTTCGCAAAGTGCCATTGGTGACCATTGATGGAACGGATAATATACGCGTGAATGGTAGCAGTAATTTCAAAATATACAAGAACGGCAGACCAAACACCAGCTGGAGCAACAATCCCAAAGAGGTGTTGAAATCAATTCCGGCAAGTATGATAAAACGCATTGAGGTAATCACCGAACCAGGCGCAAAATATGATGCCGAAGGAGTGAGTGGCATTCTGAATATCATTACCGACGATAGTAGAATGATAAACGGAGTGGTGGGTAGTGTGAGTGCAAACTCAAACACAAACGAGATGCACGGAGCAAATGCTTATCTTACGACACAAATAGGTAAGTTTACTACATCGCTGAATTACAACTTTAGCACACTTGGCAAGGCTAATACTATACCTTATAGTATTGGAGAATATGATTATGTGCAATCGGGGAACAAATTAACACATTATGGCGAGGGTGATATAAATGGTGGTGGTTTCCACTATGGCAACATTGAAGCAAGCTACGAAATAGATACTCTCAACCTGCTTACTTTATCGTTTGGAGGCTACTTATACGATACCAAAACTTTTAGTTTTCAAGACATTAAGATGAGCGACAAATTTGACAACACGATTTATTGCTATAGAACTTACGAAACAAGCCCCAAATATCAGTATTTCGACTTTAATGGTAAACTCGATTACCAACACCTTACTCATCGCAAAGGTGAAGCACTTACATTCTCTTATCTGATTTCTACCACAAATCAGGAGTATAAATCGTATTCTAATTATGAAGATATGATGAACTTCCCTCTTGACTATGATAGTGTATACAATCAGAGCAATTTGAAATTCTATGAGCATACATTCCAATTTGACTGGACACGCCCATTTGCTCAAAAACACAAGGTGGAAATGGGATTGAAATACATTTTACGTCAGAACTTCAGTAAAACACTATATGAATATAACAACGGAGTAAACGAGAACACCGATTTCGACCACATAACAAAAATAGGAGCTGCCTATGCCGAATATTCGTTCAATAACAAGAGGTGGGGAGCGCGTGCAGGTCTTCGCTATGAAATGGCACATATTCGTGGACGATACCCCAATAGCAACGAGGCTTCGTTTAGTAGTTATATCCCCGACCTTGTGCCAACCATAAGTGTGAGTTACAAGATAAATGATGCCAACAATCTAAAACTAAACTATTCAACACGCATCAATCGTCCAGGCATCAGTTATCTAAATCCAGCAGTAAACACTTCACCTACTGTGGTGTCGTATGGTAATCAGAATCTTGAAAGCACTCGAAAGAATAATTTCCGTATATCATATTCATTGATGAAGCCTAAAATTGTAATCAATTCATCGCTTGGATATTCGTGGGCAAACAACACTCTCACAACATTTGAATATGTGAAAGATAATATAAGATACCAAACCTATGCCAATAACGGACGAAGCAAGTCATTGGGATGGAATGTATATGTGCAATGGACAGCGACAAAGTCTACTCAAGTGATGCTGAACGGCAGCCTCACAGGCATTAGATATTCAAACATTCAGAACTATGTGAACAAAGGTTTGGATAAAATCATATACATAAATGTGACGCAAAATCTACCTTGGGAGTTAATACTGAATGTTAACGGATATTATTGGGGCGGTGGAGTAAGTGATATATATTCGAATGGTATGGAATTTTTCCAATATGGATTCAATCTTAGTCGCTCGTTCTTGAAAGAGAATCGATTGACTGTGAAACTTGGCGCACAAAATCCTTTCTCTGGAAAATATCAAACGACAACCCAACACACAGTGAATGGCGATCGCATTGGTTGGTACAAGGCCAAGAGTTTATCGCGTGCATTTGGTATCAATATTTCATATCGCTTTGGCTCGCTCAACGCAAGTGTAAAGAAAACAAACAAAACAATCTCCAACGACGACCTTCAAGGAAGAAAGTAAGTGAGAAAATATATATTTTTATGACGCACGGTTTATTCGTGCGTCATTTGTTTATAATTCAAATTATATTTTATAATTTTGTACTATATGAACGTGAAATATATTATATTGTCTGTTATTACTTTTGTGTTACTTTTTTCTGTACCTATGCAGGCTAAGGGGAAATGCGATACCATTAGAGCGAGAGAAAATTGCCAATTTAAGGCAAAGGATTTGATAGTACCTGGAGCTCTTATTGCCGTGGGAGCAAGCAGTATGTTTCTCACGCCGATGAAGGATTTTGACCATTCGCTAAACAAGGAATTTGTGAAGATGCGTGGCAATAATCATCGCATAAGCATAGACGAATATTTGCGATTTTCGCCATACGCAGTAAACTATGCACTACATTTCTCGGGCGTGGGAAGTGGGTACGATACTCGCGAACAGTTGCTACTCACAGCCACATCGTTTGCCACTATGTATGCACTCACACAGGGACTTAAACATACAGTAAACAAAACTCGCCCCGACGGAAGCGACAATCACTCATTCCCATCGGGACACGTGGCCACAGCGTTTCTTGGAGCAGAACAGTTGCGTATGAACTACGGCACTTGGTGGGGATTGGCTGGATACACTGCTGCCACAGCTACTGCATTTCTTCGGCTTTACAACAACCGTCATTGGCTTGGAGATGTTATAAGTGGTGCCGGGATTGGTATTTTAAGCGCACATATCGGTTATTGGTTGTTACCTTTTGAGAAAAGAATTTTAGGACTTGATAAAAAACGAGATACAAACGACAAATCAATATTAGCACTACCTACATACAATCCGTCTAATAAAACATACGGATTGGCATTAGCAATACAATTCTAACTACAATTATAAAACTATGGATTTTTTAGTTCAAAACAACCTTTTAGGTCTAGTAATAGGAATTAGTACATTTCTTATTATCGGTCTTTTTCACCCTATCGTAATAAAAGGTGAATATTATTTTGGAACCAAATGTTGGTGGGCATTCCTCTTTTTAGGAATTATATGTGGAGTCTTAACTATTCTAGTTGAAAATGTTTTATTCTCAGCTCTTCTTGGAGTTACCGCATTCTCTTCTTTTTGGAGTATTCTCGAAATTTTTGAGCAACAAGAACGTGTGAGAAAAGGATGGTTCCCAAAGAATCCACATCGCAAATACCCATTTGACAACGAATAAATCATCGTCATAAAACGACAAAAAAAACGATTTATTATTATTTTCCTAAAGTTTTATTGTATATTTGTAAAAATATTCTGGATTGAAAATGAAAAAACTAATTACATCGGTCGTACTGTTGCTCGCAGCCTTTGGCTTTGCGAGTGAAATCGTTGCACAAAACGGATGGCGTGGTGCACCGACCGAAGTAATAGCCAACAACAATGGTGCTGAATCCAGAACAGCCAACGAGGGCATAGAAATATCGAGCAAAGATAGTCATATAGTGGTGAAACTACCACAAAAGGCACAGGTGAAGGTGTTTACCATCCTCGGACAACTTGTGTCGCAAGCCGAGCTGAATGCTGGCACATCTATGCTAAAGATAAGTTCTCGTGGTATATACATCGTGAAAGTGGGTAATATCACTCAAAAAGTGGCTATTTAAACTACAATTTAAACTATAAACATATAAATTCATAAATTAAACCTTATGGAAACTAACACAAACATTGATTGGGCTAACCTATCTTTTGGTTACATGAAGGCCGACTATAACGTGCGTTGCACTTATAAAGACGGCAAATGGGGAGAAATTGAAGTTTCGGAATCAGAACATCTTAATATACATATTGCTGCAACTTGCCTTCACTATGGTCAAGAAATATTTGAAGGTATGAAGGCTTTTCGTGGTAAAGACGGAAAAATAAGAATTTTCCGTATGGATGAAAATGCTAAACGCATTCAACGCAGTGCTGAAGGTATTATGATGGCTCCTATCCCAGAAGAACTTTTCTGTGAAATGGTGAAGAAAGTGGTGAAGCTAAACGAGCGTTTCATTCCACCTTATGGCAGTGGCGCATCGCTATACATTCGCCCTCTCGAAATAGGTATGACTGCACAAGTGGGTGTGAAACCTGCTACCGAATACACATTCTTGATTTTCGTGACTCCTGTAGGTCCTTACTTCAAAGAAGGTTTCAAACCAACAAAGGTGGCTGTTTATCGCGAATATGACCGTGCAGCACCTTGTGGTACAGGTCGTTGGAAAGTGGGCGGAAACTATGCAGCAAGTCTTTCGGCAGGCGAACGTGCCAAGAGCGAAGGCTATTCAGCTGTGCTTTATCTCGACCCTAAGGAAAAGAAATACATCGACGAATGCGGTCCAGCAAACTTCTTTGCAATCAAAGATGGTGCGTACATAACTCCTAAATCGGGTTCTATCCTACCTTCGGTAACAAATATGAGTCTTCAACAAATTGCTAAAGACCTTGGTATAGAAGTTGAATGTCGCCCTATCGAAATCACCGAATTGGCTGAGTGCCAAGAGGCTGCTGAATGTGGTACTGCTGCAGTGGCTACTCCTATCTCTCGCATCGACGATGTTGAAGCTGGCAAGAGCTACACTTTCGGTTCGGACGACGAGGCTGGTCCTGTGACCACTCAACTTTACAATCGCCTTCGTGCTATCCAACTTGGTGACGAAGCAGATACTCACAATTGGGTAACTATCGTATAATAATACCGATGCTCGACTGCATTAAAATATTAGAAAAATACTACTCGCGTGGTAGCGAACTATACAACCTGCTGATTGCTCATAGTCAGCAGGTTGCTAATTTTGCACTCGAAATAGCACATCGCAACCCACAGCTCGAGATTGACGGCGACTTTGTGTATGAAGCAGCTATGCTTCACGACATCGGCGTATTCAAAACTCACGCACCATCGATACATTGCGTGGGCGATATGCCATACATCTGTCACGGAATAATCGGCAGAGAAATACTCGAAGCAGAAGGACTTCCACGCCACGCACTCGTGTGTGAGCATCACACAGGTAGTGGACTTACTCTCGACGAAATCATTGCTCAAGGATTACCTTTGCCTCAACGAGATATGCTCCCTACCACCTTAGAGGAGAAACTCGTGTGCTATGCCGATAAATTCTTTTCAAAGTCGCGCATAGAGCCAGCTAAACCTTTTGAGAAAGCGCAGGCCGATATGGCACGCTTCGGCGAAGCATCGCTCACACGATTCAACGAACTTGCTACCCTATTTGGTAAAGCATAAAAAATCCATAGACTAAAAAACATTAATCTATGGATTTTTCTTTTTATTCTTCACATCTTAAATCTTTTATTTGCTTCAGCACTGCATCAAGATTTTTGAACATTTTTCTTTGACGCAATATTTCATAAGTCAATGTTATTGAGATTGATACTGAATACAGTATAACAGTTCCAATATTAAATTTATAATCAGTAACCAAGCCCAAAAACAAGATAAATAAGGTTATGCTTGGTATCAACATCAAAGAATTAATTTTTCTAAAGTTTTTTCTAAATATTGAAACTCTTTCCACTGCATCTATATGACCAAGTGACATCAGCGTTTTAGTATCAAGTTTGCGAAACAATCTTCTATAGAAAATTTGCTCCAGAATCAAAGCCACAGTAATAAATATTGATAATGCCAATGGTGCTTTATACAATAAAAGTAATGCAAACAAGATAGGAATAGTTATCAAACTAGCGTTACGATACATTCTGGCAGTCCTATCCACATAAGATAGTTTTTGCTTCATTGATTCCTTGATAAGCGTTTCATTTATGATAGTTTGCTTCTCAAGTTTTTCATTAAGAATATCGAATTGAGCCTTTAGTTCTTCTAATTCTGCGAAATCCATTGTCTTTTCCATAATCTAAAAGTGTTTATTTGTTTGACATTGATTTAAGTTGTTCTCTTATGCGAAACAATCTTGTTGTTACAGCCGACACGGATATACCCACTATGTTGGCTATATCTTGATATGGCATATTCTCCAGCCAAAGAAGAATGATTGCCCTATCGAAAATATCGAGGCGGTTTATCCTGTCGTACAACATTTGAACCTGTTTACTTTGCTCGTCGGTATCGTTGTACAAGTCGATATCGACCGAAAGAGGAATAGTGTGTACACGGCTTTTCTTCTTTCTCTCCATAGTATTGCAAGTATTGAGGCTCACGCGCCAAATCCAAGTTTTTGCACTGCTTTCGCCACGAAAACTCTCAAATCCTTTCCAGAGATTAATCAGCACCTCTTGATACAGGTCGTTAACCTCATCGGTGTCCTTTGAGAAGAAATAGCAGACGGTATAAATCGTCTTTTTGTATTCCTTCACCATCTTAGTAAATTCTAATTCAATGTTGTTCATCACAATTTAATTAATGTTTCTACTCCTTTAGACGCAGAAATGCTCAATTCCTTTCAAAATTAA
>JAZORR010000036.1:0-74663 GCA_045656705.1 Muribaculaceae bacterium
CACCTCTTCCCATTCCGAACAGAGAAGTTAAGCCCCGTAGCGCCGATGGTACTGCGAAAGCGGGAGAGCAGGTAATCGCCGCCTCAGAAGAAGAGAGCAATACACTGAAAAGTGAGTTGCTCTCTTTCTTGTTTTATACCACTTAGTATATTTTGTCTTAATAATTAAGCCATAATGGAGTCGATTTTGGCATAGCTACATATCTTTTATCTTTACTTTAACCAATCACGAACTTCCATAAGAGCAAACCCAAGTAGGTTTTCTCCGTTCCAATTGTCAATATTACACTTTAATGCAGTTTCTTTATCCATACCTATTCCCCAAATTTTATCGTACGGGCTTGCTTCTACCAATATGGCATCAACAGTAGAAAGCAGAAATTCTTTTAGATCAGGATTTTGCACGAATTTAGCCTTATTACCAGCAACCACTGTATCCATTTTCTTCTCATCCCATAAGTTTGCATCAAATCCTTTTACCTTTCTACCTAACTTTTTGTATTCATTAGGAGATTTTGCGTTCATTATTTCGTTGAATGTTTCTTCATCGTCAAACAATCGCGCCTTGCTTGCCATCATATATTGTTCAGTGGTGTTATATTTAACTCCGTCTATTTCAAAATATACATCATACCACTGACTGAAGCACGATTTAGTTATCTTCTTAGGATTAGGTGTGTGCCCCAAAAATAAATAATCTCTGTCGACGGATTTTTACTAATTATCTCTTTGATTTTTTCAGTATTGTATCTCATAACATTTACATTTATGTTTCTATTACATTAGGATATAATTTACTATGTGTTAATTCTACGCAAAAGATATATAATCATTTTTAATCTTCAAAACATATATTGATATTTTTACAGAAAAAACTAAAGGGCACCCAAATATTTGGATGCCCTTTAGATAGAATTAAAGTTTTCTTATTTGATTACTTCTTAGCCTTCAAGCAGCTCCATGTGAACCAAGAAAGCAACAAGATGTATACAATCAAACCTGTAGTTTGCAATTGTGTTTCTCCAAATGTGCAAGTGTATTCAAAGCCGAAGAAACGCATACCAGCACTTACTACACCAAGTAAAGCACCACCAGCAATGAAACCTGACGCAAGCAATGTACCGCGTTCTTGGCGTGCAGTGTTTACTGCTTCATCTTTTGAACGGCTGCTTACAAACCAGCTGATAAGACCACCCACAAGAAGTGGAGCATTAAGTTGCATTGGAATAAACATACCAAGTGAGAATGCAAGAGCTGGCACTCCAAGCCAATTAAGAAGGATTGCAAGCACTGCACCCACGATATAAAGCAACCATGGTGTTTCGCCACCCATCATCAATGGATCTATCACAGCAGCCATTGCATTAGCTTGAGGAGCTACAAGAGCATTTTCACCAGTGAAACCATATACTTTATTAAGAATTAGCATTACACCGCCCACAGTAGCTGCTGAAACGAATGTACCTAAGAATTTCCAAGTTTGTTGTTTGCTTGGAGTTGTTCCCAACCAGTAACCTACCTTCATATCTGTAACCATACCTCCGGCCATTGAGAGTGCAGTACAAACCACACCACCAATCACCATTGATGCCACGATACCCGAAGAACCCTTCAAACCGATTGCTACGAAAATACCCGATGCGATGATTAGAGTCATCAATGTCATACCCGACACAGGATTGCTACCTACGATTGCAATAGCATTAGCAGCCACTGTAGTGAATAGGAATGCAATGATAGCCACTACAAGGAACGCTACGATAGTTTGTGTAAGGTTGCCAATCACACCCACATAGAAGAATACGAATGTAACGATAAATGCAGCAAGTAGCGCAAATACCACCACCTTCATAGTAAGGTCTTTTTGAGTACGAACTACAGTCTTCGCAGAAGAACTTCCTCCCTTGATTTCGCGTGAAGCAAGACCTACAGCACTCTTGATAATGCCCCATGACTTGATGATACCAATCACACCACTCATAGCAATACCACCGATACCGATGAATCGTGCTGAACCTGAGAATATTTCTTCTGCAGGCACATTTGCCATTTCTGGATTCATACCCAGTAGAGGAATGATAATCCACCAAATGAATGCCGAACCAGCAAATATGATGAAACTATACTTCAATCCAACGATAAAACCAAGTCCCATCACTGCAGCACCTGTGTTGATGCTGAACACTGCCTTAGTTTTGTCGGCAACTGCATTCAATGCAGGGATAGCGCGAGTAGATAGCACTTCGCTCCACCATCCGAATGTAGATAGAAGGAAGTCGTATACACCACCGATAAGACCAGCCATAATAAGAGGCATAGCTTGATTTCCGCCCTTTTCGCCCGAGATAAGCACTTGAGTAGTTGCTGTTGCTTCTGGGAACGGGAATTTACCATGCATATCGGCACAGAAATACTTACGGAAAGGAATGAAGAACAAAATACCTAGCACACCACCAAGCATAGAGCTTAGGAAGATTTCAAGGAAACTTACTGCGATTTCTGGATATTTTGCTTTCAAGATATAAAGAGCTGGCAAAGTAAAGATTGCACCAGCAACCACGATACCGCTACACGAACCGATTGACTGAATGATTACATTTTCGCCAAGAGCATTTTTGCGCTTTGCTGCACTTGAGCAACCTACTGCGATAATAGCAATAGGTATTGCTGCTTCAAACACTTGACCTACTTTCAAACCAAGGTAGGCTGCTGCTGCACTAAAGATTACAGCCATAATCAAACCCATTGTCACAGAATATGGAGTGATTTCTGGGTAAACTTTGTCGGGATGTAGCACAGGGGTGTACTTTTCTCCCTCTTTAAGTTCTCGGAATGCGTTATCAGGCAAACCCATTCCATTCTTTTCGTTATTTTCTTGCATTATTGTTAAGTTTTTAAATTTCTATTTAAAAATAGAGAGCCCCTATAAATGTATTTATTTATAGAAGCTCCTTTATAAAGAATAAATTGTTATGGTTCTATTTCATAACCTGGTATGTCTACCAATTTCATAACAAATCTCAACACCGAGTAAGGCTTGATTTTGTTATCTCCAGTATTACCATAAGCATATTCAAATGGGATAAGTACCTCACAAGAGTCCCCAACGTGCATATCTGATAGTGCAACAGTCCATCCCGGAATTACTCCCGAAAGTTTTGTGCGGATGATGCTATCGGCAGGAGATGTCAATCGATACGACGAATCGAAAGGTGTTCCATCATAAAGATAACCAATATACTTAGCATCTATTGTAGATGTGTATAAAGGTGACAAATTCTTACGGGTAAGATTAGTGTCGTTGAAATAATGCATATACACATGTGCATTAGGATACCAAGATTTAGATACCTTTTTATAATAAGGGGTTCCATCTGGATTTGTTTTCATCGACATTTCTTCGAGCCAAGCAAGATTTGCATTTCTCCAGTCGGCATAATCGTCCCAGTTTGTTTCAACTTCTATGCACGAAAATAGTGTCGTGCATAGAAATGTGATAGCAAAAATAATGAAAGGAAATTTTTTCATTTGTTATTTTTTATGCTAATGTTTTCAAAAGTTCTTGTAGACTCACTTCCTTACCGATAATTGCTGGTAGGTCGGCGATAGCTACACGTTCTTGAGCCATTGAATCACGGTGACGGATAGTCACTGTGTTGTCTTCAAGTGATTGGTGGTCTACTGTGATACAGAATGGAGTACCGATAGCATCTTGACGACGGTAACGCTTACCGATAGAATCCTTTTCATCATATTGACAAGCGTAATCAAACTTAAGAGTATTGATGATTTCGCGAGCCTTTTCTGGAAGACCATCCTTGCGTACAAGAGGCATCACAGCCACCTTCACTGGAGCAAGTTGCTTTGGAAGGTGAAGCACAACGCGAGTTTCTCCGTTTTCAAGTTGTTCTTCTTCAAATGAAGAGCAAAGCACGCTCAAGAACATACGGTCCACACCAATAGAAGTTTCGATTACATATGGAGTGTATGACTTGTTAAGCTCTGGATCGAAGTATTGAACTTTCTTGCCACTGAACTTTTCGTGTTGACTCAAGTCGAAATCTGTACGAGAGTGAATACCTTCTACTTCCTTGAAACCGAATGGCATTTCAAACTCGATATCAGTAGCTGCATTTGCATAGTGAGCAAGCTTGTCATGGTCGTGTTAGCGATATTTGTGGTCGCCCATACCAAGTGCTTTGTGCCACTTCAAGCGAGTTTCTTTCCACTTTGCAAACCAGTCAAGTTCTTCACCAGGACGCACGAAGAATTGCATTTCCATTTGTTCGAATTCGCGCATGCGGAAGATGAATTGGCGAGCTACGATTTCGTTACGGAATGCCTTACCGATTTGAGCGATACCAAATGGGATACGCATACGGCCAGTCTTTTGCACGTTTAGGAAGTTAACGAAAATACCTTGTGCAGTTTCAGGACGAAGGTACACGCCCATAGCGCCTTCACTTGTACTACCCATTTCAGTCTTGAACATAAGATTGAATTGACGCACGTCAGTCCAGTTCTTTGTACCTGAGATAGGGTCCACGATTTCATAGTCAAGAATGATTTGCTTCAATTCAGCAAGGTCATTATCATTCATCGCCTTTGCGAAGCGTTCGTGAAGTTCGTCACGCTTTTGCTTGATTTCAAGCACGCGAGGATTTGTGGTTTTGAAAAGTTCAGCATCAAAGCTGTCGCCGAAACGCTTAGCAGCCTTAGCCACTTCCTTTTCAATTTTATCATCAAATTTAGCCATCTCGTCTTCGATAAGTACATCGGCGCGATAGCGTTTCTTAGAATCGCGGTTGTCGATTAGTGGGTCATTGAATGCGTCTACGTGACCCGATGCTTTCCAAATAGTAGGGTGCATAAAGATTGCTGAGTCTATGCCGACGATATTTTCGTTGAGCAAAGTCATTGCTTCCCACCAATAACGCTTGATGTTGTTCTTCATTTCTACACCAAGTTGACCATAGTCATACACAGCACCTAAACCATCATAAAGTTCGCTTGAAGGGAATACGAAACCATATTCTTTTGCATGCGAAACGATTTTTTTGAAAGTATCTTCTTGTTTTGCCATTTTAAATATGTTTTTGTTATAAATTGTCGTTTGTTAAACTTCTAAATGGGCTCAAAAAACCGCATTTCAATTAAAATTCTCAATTGGAGTGCAAAGTAACGATTTTTTTTTGTATTTTTGCTATGTTTTAAGGTATTATAAGAAAAAAACAGGAAATATTACTTCCTTAATACATAAAATTCAATGAAAGAGGAAAACGAAGACGAGTTGTATGGAGAAGTGAATGACACCGAGGCTCATTCAAACTATCATGTCCCTGTGGGCGATAATCGCTTGCAATTGGGGGGTATGTTTCAACATTGGTTTGTTGATTATGCGTCTTATGTGATACTGGAACGTGCAGTACCACACATAGAGGATGGTTTGAAACCGGTGCAACGACGCATACTACACTCTATGAAGGAACTTGATGATGGTCGTTTCAATAAGGTGGCAAATATTGTGGGTAATACTATGCAGTATCACCCTCATGGTGATGCATCTATTGGCGATGCTCTTGTGCAACTTGGTCAGAAAAATCTTTTAGTAGAAACGCAAGGTAACTGGGGTAATATTCTCACTGGAGATAGTGCTGCGGCTCCTCGTTATATCGAGGCTCGTTTGTCGGAGTTTGCTCTCGATGTGGTGTATAATCCTAAGGTTACCGATTGGACTGTGTCTTACGATGGTCGTAAACCCGAACCTATCACTTTGCCTGTGAAATTTCCTCTTTTGTTGTCGCAAGGTGCCGAAGGTATTGCTGTGGGTTTGGCTTGTAAGATTCTTCCTCACAATTTCAACGAAATAATAGATGCTTCTATCGCCTATTTGCGTGGCGAAGAATTTGTGCTATATCCCGATTTCCCTACAGGTGGGTATGTGGATGTGAGCCGATACAACGATGGTCAGCGTGGTGGTGCTGTGAGAGTGCGCACTAAAATTGAAAAACGCGACAATAAGACACTTGTGGTTTCCGACCTTCCTTTCGGTAAAACCACAGGCAAACTCATCGAATCTATTCTTAAAGCTCAAGAAAAAGGTAAAATCAAGATTAAGAGCGTAGACGATAACACAAGCGAGAATGCCGAAATCATTGTAAACCTTATCCCAGGAACTTCAAGCGATAAGACTATCGACGGACTTTATGCATTTTCCGATTGCGAGGTGAGCATTTCGCCTAACTGCTGTGTGATTAAAGACAAAAAACCTCAATTCCTTGGCGTGAGTGATGTGCTTCGTTATAGCGTGGAACGCACAAAGGATTTGCTTCGTCAGGAATGGGAGATTCAACGCAATGAATTATACGAATCATTGTTCTTTGCATCGCTCGAACGCATCTTCATCGAAGAACGCATCTATAAGGATAAAGGTTTTGAGCAAAGTAAAGACATTGATACTGTTGTTGTACATATCGATTCGCGTTTAGAACCTTATAAAAAGAATTTCGTGCGTGAAGTGAAGCGTGAAGATATACTTCGATTGCTCGAAATCAAGATGGAACGCATCCTTAAGTTTAATAGCGATAAGGCTGATAATCGCATCGCTACTCTTAAAGAACGCATCGCCGACATCGACTACAAACTTGATCACTTGGTAGATTTCACTATCAAGTGGTATGAAATGCTTAAAGATAAATATGGTGCTATGTATCCGCGTCGCACTATTATTCGCAATTTTGATACTATCGTGGCGTCGAAGGTGGCCGAAGCCAATGAGAAACTTTATATCAATAGGGAAGAAGGTTTCATCGGTACATCACTCAAGAAAGATGAGTTTGTCGCAAACTGCTCTGATATGGACGATGTGATTATCTTCTATAAGAATGGTACTTATAAAGTGGTGCGTGTGGCCGAAAAATTATATGTAGGTAAAAATATCCTGTACATAAATATTTTCAAACGTAACGATTTGCGCACCATCTACAATGTGGTCTATCAAGATGGTAAGGGTGGTATTGTGTATATGAAGCGTTTTGCTGTTACAGGTATCACTCGCGATAAAGAATACGACTTTACTCAAGGTACTCCGGGTTCGAAGATATGGTGGTTCTCTGCCAATCCTAATGGTGAGGCCGAAGTGCTGAAAGTTACTCTCAAACCTAAGCATCGTCTTAAGGTGCTTCAGTTTGACTTGGATTTTGCCGAATTGGCTATCAAGGGAAAGCAATCGCGTGGTAATTTGGTGACCAAGAACGAAGTGCATCGCATCACTTTGAAAGAAAGAGGTGGTTCTACTCTTGGTGGACGCGAGGTGTGGTTCGATCCAGATGTGTTGCGTTTGAACTACGACGGACGTGGTAACTCTTTGGGTGAGTTCAATTCCAACGATTTGGTGCTTGTGATTTATAAGAATGGTGATTTCTGCACCACTTCTTTCGATGTGGAAAATCACTACGACGATGGAATTCTTTCAATCCGAAAATTCGAAGAGAATAAAATCTGGACGGTGGTGCTTTGGGATGCCGACCAAGGTTTCTGGTATATGAAGCGATTTAAGTTCGAGCCATCGTCTAAATTACAAAGTTTCATCGGCGGCAATAAGAACTCGCGTCTATTGCTTATAAGTGAAAATAAATATCCTCGCGTAGAGGTTAAGTTTGGTGGTGGCGATTCGTTTAGAGAGTCGTTAGTGCTCGATGCCGAAGAATTTATTGCCGAAAAGAGTTTTAAGGCTAAAGGTAAGCGTATAACGAACTTCGAGGTGGATACCATTGTTGAAATAGAACCTCGTGAGGTGGAAGAAGAACCAGAATCAGAAGTGGCTACTCCTATGGTCGACGATATGGATGATTCTGCTCTTAACGAACCAGTGAAGAGTCAAAAGGATATTTTTGCCGATCTCACAGGACAAAAACGTTTATTTGAAGATGGTGAAGAATTATAAAAAATATTTGAGTGCTATTGTAATGTATGTTATGATAGCATTCGTTTCATTTGCCGATGAAAAGGTAGGGGACATCGAAGTGCTTCGTCCGGTGTCGAAGGCTTATACACTCGATATGGGACATACTTCCACCCTCGACACTTATTTGTCTTCGCTTAAATACGAAGGGTATAATCTTAGAATAGGGTATGAACGCATTCAGGCTATGAAATTCAATCCCGAAAAGTGGGTTCAGCAGCTCGATTTGCACGCATTATATGCCAATCCTAAAAATCCAGCAAAAACTGTTTCTATGCACTTGGCTATGGTCAATGCTAAGTGGACTATGATGCATCGTTGGAAAGATGTGTTGCCACGATTGCAGTTATATGCAGGTGGAAGCACTCAGTTGGGTGGTGGTGCTTTGTATGCACCAGCCAATTCCAATAATGTGGTGAGTGTTAAAGTTATTTGGAGTGTCGACATCTCTGCTATGGCTGTGTATAATTGCAAAGTGGGTAAGTTGCCTGTTACACTTCGCTATCAAGCCACTATGCCAATCTTGGGTGCTATGTATTCGCTCGATTATGGCGAAAGTTATTTTGAGATGTATGTGGGTAATCATTCCGGCCTTATTCACTTCTCGTCTTGGGCTAATAGATTTGCAATGGAAAACTATGTTTCAGCCGATTTGCATTTTAGCAACACGGCTTTGAGATTGGGCTATCGCAATACTATTGAGTCTACATTTGTCAATAATCTTCACACCCAATTCTATCACAATTCCTTTGTGGTAGGTGTGAGTGGTGAGTGGATGAGCATAAACCCACGCACTAAATTGAGCGAAAAGGCTCGTGTGATATCTGCGTTGTATTAATCGATTACATTTATGAAAAAGTATATTACATTATTATATATAGCGATAGCTGCATCTTTCGTTTCGTGTCACGAACCTGTAGAGGAGTATGCCAACGATCCCTATGGTAATTTTGATGCCTTATGGGCGAATGTCGATCAGCATTATTGCTTCTTTAAGTATAAAAATATCGATTGGGATGAGGTAGGGCAACGCTATCGTGCAAAACTTCGTCCTAAGATGTCTTCCGATGCACTCTTTGAGGTATGTTCAGATATGCTTATGGAACTCAAAGACGGACACACCAATCTCATCTCGGGTGTAGATGTATCGCGTTATTGGATTTGGGAGCAATATCCTAAAAACTACGACGAACGCATCATCAACCAATACTACCTTAATTTTGAATACAAAACATCGTCAAGCATAAAGTATGATATCCTTAGCAATAACTTTGGCTATATGTATTATGGCGATTTCACTGGAGCTATAGGCGAGGGTAATCTTGATATAGTGCTGGCATATCTTGCCTCAAGCGATGGACTTATTATCGATGTGCGTGATAATGGTGGAGGTTATCTGTTGAATGTGGAAAAACTCGTTCGCCGTTTTATTACCGAAAAAATACACGCAGGAGCCATCTCACACAAGACAGGTCCAGGACACAACGATTTTGCCGATCCTTACGATTACTATATTTCACCTGTTGAGGATACCCGTATAAAGTATCTCAAACCTATTGTGGTGCTCACTAATCGTTCGTCGTTTAGTGCCACCAATAATTTTGTGTCCATCATGAAAACACTTCCAAATGTGCGCATAGTGGGCGACACCACAGGAGGAGGAAGTGGATTGCCATTCACATATGACCTTCCTATAGGTTGGCTTGTGCGTATGTCGGCAACTGAAATCACCGATGCCAATGGCAATGTCACCGAATGGGGAGTTGATCCTTCGCCAGGATGTAAAGTAGATATGACAGAAACAGAAATAGCCATCGGTCGCGATGCCATACTCGAACGTGCATTCGAAGTCCTTGCCGAAATGGCAAACAAATAATTCATCTCTATCACAAGGGCTACCTCACGCAGAGGTGGCCCTTGATGTATTCACACACATCACTCCTAATCTACTATCATTATACTATAGCCTTATTCGTCGTTACACTCGCGTTATCCTAAATCTGATATCTAAATACAATTACTCACTCCTCACTCCTAATTTTTTTCATAGTTATCCTTTTTAAGGAAACATTTCGCTAAAATGTGTTGTATCTTTGCACAAAAAAATAGGATGAAAATGTAAAAGATGGTTAGAAATTATAATTTTCTCCTTTAAGATTAAACTTAAAAATAAAGAAACTTTAGAAATTTAAAATGTGTGTTTACCTTAAAATGAAAAACTTATGTCTAATAAAAATGGAAAGATCAGAAAAAAAAGAAACGAGATCCTTCTACTGAAGAACCTCGCCTTTCGATTTGTGCGCGTGAAGGGACTCGAACCCCCACGACTCTCGTCACTAGATCCTAAGTCTAGCGCGGCTACCAATTACGCCACACGCGCAAATCCGAATGCAAAGTTACGCATTATTTTTGAAATACCAAATTTTTAAAGCATTTATTTCAAAAATATTTTGTTTTTCTTATTCGGCAATGGTAAGAGCTATGCCCATATCTTCAATTTGCTTCACTATTGCAGGTGATACATAGGCATCGGTGATAATATGGTCCACATCTTCCATATTAGATATTTTACTGAAACCTCGTTTGCCAAATTTTGAACTATCGGCAAGCACGATTGTTTTCTGTGCCGCTCGCATCATCACGCGATTGAGCGATGCTTCTTGCATATCGGTGGTGGTGATACCAAACTCGAGGTCAATACCATCCACGCCGAGAAATAATTTACTGCAGGCAAAGTTCGATAAGAATTCTTCAGCATTATTGCCTACTACCGACAGACTGCTATGGCGTAGTGAGCCTCCAAGTTGTATGATGCTTGCATTTTTGTTGGAAGAAAGTATTTCCGACACCTTGAGCGATGCTGTAATAGCAGTGAATTGAAGGTCGGGAGCTATATTGCGAGCAAGTGCGTGTACCGATGTGCCAGATGCTATGATGATAGAATCGCTGGGTTCTATAAATTGTGCTCCATATACGCCGATAAGTTGTTTCTCGTCAGTATGGTACTTTTCTTTTTCGCTGATTGTGCGGTTTGGTGCATAAGGACTCATAAGTATGGCTTTACCGTGATTGCGATAAAGGCGTTGCTCTTTCTCAAGTTCGGTAAGGTCTTTGCGAATGGTTACCGACGACACATTTAGGGTGTCGGCAAGCTCGGTCACAAGTATTGATTCCTTCTGAAGAAGGAGATTTAATATTGCACTATGTCTTTCTTCTTTTGTCATAATTCTCTCTTAAATTTGGTAGTAGAGTGATATTTTGGTGGAAAATTACTAAAAAAAATCGAGAATTGCAAAAATGGTGGGTGAAATAAATGTACATATTATATATAGGTGTAATTTTGAAATGTAAGAAAAGTGGGGAAATGGGATAAAAAAGATGTGAAATATTTGTGTGTGAAAAAAAAATCGTATAACTTTGTTGTGAAATGAAACTATGAAACTTTCATATCGCAACTCAAAAAACTAATATTAGATTGATTGTTTTTAATGAAAAATTCAATCTTATTCTAATTAAGCTAAATGTAATATAATAAACATGGAAAGCTTCAAGCAATATGATGTAATTGTGATAGGCGGTGGTGCGACAGGCGCAGGTACTGCCCGAGATTGTGCTAAGCGTGGGCTTAAGACCTTGCTCTTAGAACGATTTGACCTTACTAATGGTGCTACTGGTAGAAATCACGGATTGCTACACAGTGGTGCTCGTTATGCGGTAACTGATGCCGAATCGGCTCGTGAGTGTATCGAGGAAAATATGCTTTTGCGTAAGATTGCAAGCCATTGTGTGGAAGAAACCGATGGTTTGTTTATTACTTTGCCCGAAGATGACCTTGCTTATCAGGCAAAGTTTGTGGAATCTTGTACTGCTGCTGGTATTAGAGCTGATATTATCGATCCTAAAGAGGCTAAATTGCTCGAACCGTCGGTGAATCCTACACTGATAGGTGCTGTGAGAGTGCCTGATGGTGCAGTCGATCCATTCCGTCTTACTATGGCCAACGCTCTTGATGCTAAGATTCACGGTGCTGAAATTCTTACTTATCACGAAGTTACAAGTCTTATTATAGAAAATGGTGCTGTGGTTGGTGTTGAAGCCTTAGATCACAAGACTAAAGAACCTAAGAAATTCTATGCTTATGTGACTATCAATGCTGCTGGTATTTGGGGTGCTAAGGTTGCCGAAAAAGCTGGCGTAGGTGTGAAGATGTTCCCTGCTAAGGGTGCATTGCTTGTGTATGGTCACAGAGTTAATAATATGGTTATCAATCGATGCCGTAAACCTGCCGATGCCGATATTCTTGTGCCTGGTGATACTATATGTGTAATTGGTACTACATCTACAAGAGTTCCTATTGAAGAAGTGGATTATATGCGCGTTACTCGCGAAGAAGTGGATGTGTTGATGCGTGAAGGTGAAATGCTTGCTCCATCGCTTGCCACTACTCGCATCTTGCGTGCTTATGCAGGTGTACGTCCGCTTGTAGCTGCCGATAATGATCCATCGGGCAGAAGTATCAGTCGTGGTATTGTTTGTCTTGATCACGAAAAGCGTGATGGCTTAGGTGGATTTATTACTATTACAGGTGGTAAACTGATGACTTATCGCTTGATGGCTGAATGGGCTACTGATATGGCTTGTAAGAAACTTGGCAATATGGCTGAATGCCGCACTGCTAAGGATTGTCTTCCTGGTAGTACAGGTTCTGAAGAAGAGTATGAAGGCAAGACTGCTCACAAGTCGGCTCAATATCGTCACGGAACTTTTGCCGAAAAGATTGCTGTAGGTAATAGATATGATGATTCACTCGTGTGTGAATGCGAAGGTGTAACAGTGGGCGAGGTGAATTATGCTATTGATAATTTGAATATAAATAAACTTGTGAATCTACGCCGTCGCACTCGTATGGGTATGGGTACTTGCCAAGGTGGCTTGTGTGCATGTCGTGCTGCGGGAATGATGGTGAAATCTCATAAATGTGCCGATAAAGCGAAAGCTGATATGGTGGATTTCGTGCAAGAACGCTGGAAGGGTATGAACCCAATTGCATGGGGCGACACTATGAATGAAGCGCAATTTATGTCGTGGATTTACGAAGGTGTGTGTGGATTAGCTGATAATACTAACGATAAAAATGATGATGTGCAATGAAATTTGATGCTATTATTATAGGAGGAGGATTAAGTGGACTTGCTTGTGGTATAAGTCTTGCTGAAGCCGGTAAGCGTTGTGCGATTGTATCGAGCGGACAAGGTGCATTGCATTTCTCATGTGGCTCGTTTGATTTGCTTGGCTTCGTTGATGGCGAGGAAGTTGTAAATCCTATCGAAGCAATTGGTAAATTGCCTGCAAATCACCCTTACGCTTTGGTTGGAGCTGATAATGTGGCTGCTATTTCTGCTGCTGCTCCAGCATTCTTTGAAAAAGCAGGTGTAAAGGTTAATGGTAATAATAAAGAAAATCATAAACGATTGACTCCAGTAGGTAATCAACGCCCTACATGGCTCACAATCGATGAATATGTAAATATAGATGATTCATTGAAGGGTAAAAAGGTGATGCTACTAAATGTGGCTGGTTATCTTGACCTTCCAGTGAAATTTATTGCGTCTGGACTCGATAAACAAGGTATTGCTTGCGATGTGGCAGAATTTTCGGTAGCAGCACTTGATGCTCGCAGAGAAAGTGCAAGTGAAATGCGTTCGGTCAATATCGCAAAAGTAATTGACTCTGTTGGCGTGAAGCCTATTGCTGAAGCGGTGAAAGCTAAATGTGCTGGATATGATGTGGTGCTTATGCCTGCAGTGTTTGGATGGAATAATAACGCAGTGGTTGCTGAATTCAAGAAGCAAGTGAAGGCTGATGTGAAACTTGTGGCTACATTGCCTCCTTCAGTGCCTGGCGTGCGTTTGCAAACTTTGTTGCGTAAGCGTTTCCAAGAACTTGGTGGTACTATTCTTTTAGGAGACTCGGTGACTGGTGGAAAACTACAAGGTGGAAAACTTGAATGGGTAAATACTCATAATCTTGTGGATGAAAAACTTATTGCCGATAAATTTGTGCTTGCTACAGGCAATTTCTTCGGCCATGGGGTAGCCGGTGCTCCTGATGAGGTGTATGAACCAATCTTTGGCCTTGATGTAAATGCAGAACAAGGTAGAGGAAATTGGTATAACGATCGTTTCTTTGGCGAACAACCTTATATGAAATTTGGTGTAGCCACTGATGCTGAATTCCACGCAATGAAAGATGGCAAAAAAGTGGAAAATCTATATGTGGCAGGTTCTGTATTGAGCGGTGCTAATCAAGTAAAAGAAGCAAGTATGGGTGGCGTATCGATAATCACTGGCTTGCATGTTGCTAATCTAATAAATAAGAAATAACGATGAAAAAGGAACAATACAGCATAAGCGAAGATAACTTCGAACAGTGTTTAAAATGTACCGTTTGTACAGTTTATTGTCCAGTTTCATCGGTCAATCCGTTGTATCCTGGTCCTAAACAAGCTGGTCCTGATGGTGAGCGTATGCGCTTGAAAGATAAGGCATTCTTTGATGAAACTTTGAAGATGTGTTTGAATTGTAAGCGTTGTGAAGTAGCTTGTCCTTCGGGTGTGAAAATTGGTGACATTATTCAACGTGCGCGTATGAATTATGGACCAAAGAAAGTGAAATTCAGAGATATGATGCTTGCTAATACCGATTTTGTGGGTACTATGGCAAGTTTGGTGGCTCCAGTAGCTAATTTCGCTCTTGGAATGAAACCTGTGAAAGTGATTATGGATAAGGTGATGGCTATAGATCATCATCGCACTTTCCCTAAATATTCTGGATTGAAATTTGAAACTTGGTATAAGCGTAATGCTGCTTCAAAACAAGCTCAATATGCAAATCAAGTGAGCTATTTCCATGGATGTTATGTGAATTACAACTTCCCAAAACTTGGTCAAGACTTGGTGAAGATAATGAACGCATTGGGTTATGGTGTACAACTTCTTGAAAAGGAAAAATGTTGTGGTGTGGCTTTGATGGCTAATGGTTTGATTGGTCAAGCAGCTAAGCAAGCAAAGCAAAATATTGCTTCTATTCGTAAGGCTAATATGAAGGTGCTAACTACTTCGTCTACATGCACATTCACTATGCGCGACGAATATCCTCACCTTCTTGAAGTGGATAATGCTGATGTACGCGAAAATATTTCACTCGCTACTCGTTTCATTTATCAACTTATCGAAGAGGGTAAGGTGAAAGTGGCATTCCGTAAAGATTATAAAGCACGCATCGGTTACCAAACTGCATGCCACATGGAAAAGATGGGTTGGAAGATTTATTCTATCTCATTGTTGAAGATGATTCCAGGCGTGGATTTGGTGGAATTGGATTCTACTTGCTGTGGTATCGGTGGTACTTATGGCTTTAAGAAGGAAAATTACGAAACATCTCAAAAGATAGGTTCTCCTCTATTTAAGCAAATTGAAGAATCGGGACTTGATTTCGTGTCTACCGATTGTGAAACATGTAAGTGGCAAATAGAAATGAGCACATCTAAGGGTGTTCAAAATCCTATATCAGTGTTTGCTGATGCAATTGATGTGGAAGAAACTATAAAACTAAACAGAAAATAATAAAATCTTAATATTATGGCAAATGATCCTATTTATGGCTCAATGAGTCCGGAAACTATCAAGAAATTTAAATCTTGGCAAATGCGCACAATCGTTGTATCAATGATTGGTTACGCTATTTTCTACTTCGTGAGAAAGAACTTCTCAATCGCTATGCCTGGTTTGACTGCTGAATATGGTATTTCAAACACAAGCTTTGGTATCGTGATTGCTATCGGTTCTATCGTGTATGGTTTATCACGCTTTATCAATGGTTTCATCGTTGATAAGTATAGCTCTAAGGCTATTATGGCACTTGGTTTGTTGCTTTGTGCTGCTTCCAACCTTGCGTTTGGTTTTGGCGTGGATATGAGTTACTTGATTACTGGTGTTGACAGTGGTCCTCAATTGGTGAATATGCTCATCATGATTATGGGTGTCACTATTGTGCTTAACCAATATTTCCAAGGTTTCGGTTATCCACCTTGTGCACGTTTGCTTCCACAATGGATTCACCCATCTGAACTTGCAACTAAGATGTCTATTTGGAACACTTCTCACTCTATCGGTGCTTCTCTTGCAGTGGTTGTGTGTGGTTACATCATGGGACATGTTGGTACAGATATGAGTAACAATCCTGAAATGATTGCTACTATTGCTGCTAACTTGAAGGTGGATCCTACTACTACCGAAGGTTTCAATAAGGTGCTTCAATATGCTCAACACGTAGGTGCTTGGAAATGGTGTTTCTGGATGCCTGCTGGTCTTGCAGTACTTGGTGCTATTTGGTTGTTCTTAGGTTTGAAGGATGATCCTAAGTCTGTTGGTTTGCCTGATCTTCCTGATACTAAGACTGTTAAGGATGATGGTGGAAAGAAGGTTTCTCAAGCTACATTCTTGAAGCACATGGTATGGAAAAACCGTTGGGTTTGGACTTTGGCTATCGCAAATATCTTCGTATATGTACTTCGTATGGGTGTTCTTGACTGGGGTCCTAAGTTCTTGACAGAAGACCGTGGTATGAATATCAAGAGTGCTGCATGGGTAGTAGCAATTTTCGAAATCACTGCTATCGTGGGTACAATTGTTGCAGGTTGGGCTACTGATAAGATTTTCAAGGGTAAAGCTCACCGTATGTGCTTGATTTGTATGATTGGTGCTGTTGTGTTCTTGGGTGCGTTTGCATTGCTTCCAAATGTTCACATCGCAGTTTCTACTACTTTCTTGGCTATGGGTGGTTTCTTTATCTATGGTCCTCAAGCATTGATTGGTATCGCTTCAGCTAACCAAGCTACTAAGGAAGCTTCAGCTACAGCTAATGGTCTTGCTGGTGTTCTTGGTTATCTTGGTTCAGCGCTTTCTGCAATTGGTGTTGGTCTTATTGCCGACCACTTCGGTTGGGATTGGGTATTTATCTCATTCATTATCGTTGGTCTTGTAGGAGCATTTATTTTCTTGTCAATGTGGCAAGCTCCTCGCGATGGTTACAAGCGTTCACAAGAAATTAAAGAAGATTAAAAAAAGTTAAGTTCCTAAGGTTCTACTTTTAAAGATGAACCTTAGGAATATTAATGAAAAAGACAAAAAAATAAAAAGAATATGGCAGAATTTGATAAATATATGTCGCCAATGAGCGAAGACGAATTGATGAAAGCGTGTGCTCGCATCAAGCATGTTGCTCTCGATATGGATGGCACTATCTATATGGGTTCTACTTTGTTCCCTTTTACAAAGAACTTTTTGAAACGTCTTTCTGATAATGGTATTGGTTACTCTTTCCTTACTAATAATCCTACTAAGAGTATTCCTGATTATTTGAAGAAATTGAAAGGTTTGGGAATTGATGCCGAAGCCGAAGAGGTCTACACTACCGCAGTGGCTACTATCGATTACATCAAGCAAAATCATCCAGAAGCAAAACGCTTATTCGTTCTTGGTACTCCAAGTATGATTAAAGAATTTGAAGAAGCTGGTTTTGAAATGGCTGCTGATGATCCTGCCGATCGCCCAGATATTCTTGTTGTAGCATTTGATATGACTCTTTGTTATGAAAGACTTTGTCGTGCAGCATGGTGGGCATCTCAAGGCGTAAGATATATTGCTACTAATCCTGACCGTGTTTGTCCTACCGACCAAGAAGTGGTACTTGTAGATTGCGGTTCTATGTGCAAGTGTATTGAATATGCCACAGGTCGTGAACCAGATATCGTGATAGGTAAGCCAAATCCTGATATGCTTAAATGTATTCAAACTAAGTATGGCATGGAACCTGATGAAGTGGCTATGTGTGGCGACCGTATTTACACCGACGTGGCTACTGCAAGAAATGCAGGCTCGCTTGGAGTGCTTGTGTTATCTGGTGAAACTACGCTCGAAACTGCAATCAATTCAGATCCTCAACCAGCAATCACTGCTCTAAATATAGAAGAGTTTGGAAAATTGCTTTTGAAAGCGAAAGGGATTGAATACTAATTAAGGAACATTGATGTAAATATTGCTATCAATTATCCTTAAAATATATTTTAATAATTAAGAATTAATTATTAATTGCTCTAATTTGTGGAAAATTGCACAGTTTTATAGTGAAAGTGCAGATTTTTTGCGAATAAATGAAAAAAAATATCATAAAAGGTGTAATATATAAAAAAATGTTATTATCTTTGTGGTATAAGATTTGAATCAAAACAAAAAAGAGATAAATATTATTTATTAACCCGTTTAAAAAAGAGAGACTAAAAAACTTAAAATTTTAAACACTAAAAACTTAATTGACATGAAAAAAACTTTAGCATTTTTCTTAGGTCTTGCGATAGCAACTCCTATGTTTGCAAGTGAAGTAGCTGAACCAACAGCAGAACCTGCTGCAGCTAAGACAAAAATCGAAGAAATCGTAGCAAAACTTCCTGTTAAGGTTTCTGGTTATCTACAAACTGGTTGGAACTGGACTGACAACGCATCTTCTTTCCAAGCTAAACGTCTTCGTTTGATGGTTGATGGTAAGGTTTCTAACAATGTATCTTTCCGTCTTCAAGTTGAAGCTTTCAACGGTGTAACTTCTGGTAAGGCTAACACATCTGGTCAAAAAGACCTTCAAGTAATGGACGCATTCGCTACTTGGAAGATTAAACCTGGTTTCCAATTGCGCGCTGGTCAATTCTATACTCCAATGGGATTTGAAAATTATGACATTTCTCCAGCTACTCTTGAAACTGTAGACTTCTCTAACATTTGCTACCGTATGGCTTGCCGTAACGCAATCGGTTATGATTATGTAGATTATGGTCGCGACCTTGGTATTATGGTTCTTGGTGATCTTCTTCCTCACGAAGATGGTTTCAACCGTTTGACTTATAACGTAGTTCTTTCTAATGGTTCTCTTCCATGTAAGGATGATAACAACAAGTCTAAGGACCTTATTGGTGCTCTTACTTATCGCCCAATCAAGCATATGATGATTAAGGCTGCTTACAACTGGGGTGAATATTCTAACGCTGCTGGTGCTTACCTTCCAATGAACCGTTTCATTGCTGGTGCATGGTACAACAACCCAACTGGTCTTGACGTACGTGGTGAATATGGTATGATTAAGAGCGACAAGGGTAATGTAGACGAACAAGGTGCTTATGTATTGGTAGGCTGGCACGCTGGTAAGTGGCTTCCTGTAGTACGTTGGGATATGTACAAGGACAATAAGAACAAAGCATCTAAGAACAACTACAACCGCGTTCTTGCAGGTGTTTCTTACGAAGTATCTAAGAACTTCAAGCTTCAAGCAAACTACAACCACACTATGTACACTAAGGAAGTAGGTGCTGACGATGCTAACCAAATCCAAGTTATGGGTATCTTCAAGTTCTAATTTGAATTTAAGAAAAGTTTAATTAAATCATAATTATTAACTTAAAATCAACACTATTATGAAAAAGTTATTATTAGGTCTTGCTGTCCTAATTGGTGCTGCAAGCGTTAACGCTCAACACATTGGTACAGAATACAGATTGAAGAAAGTTATTGAAGTTCCTGGTCGTCAAGGTATCGCTGCTGATAAGGATTACTTCTATGTATCAGACACTCGTGGTCTTTACAAGTATGATAAGAACTGGAATCTTGTAGCTAAGCGCGTGCAAACTGCTGAAGATCCATTGTTCCCAAATCCTAAGTTGGCTAACCACTTTGGTGATATCGACGTATTTGATGGCAAGATTTATACAGGTAACGAAAAGTTTGAATTCGGTCGTGGTTACAATATCGCAATCTCTGTATATGATGCTAATACTTTGGAATGGATCGAAGATATTCCATGGTGTGCAGAATCTGGTCAAGTAGAAGTATCTGGTCTTGCAGTTGACCGTGACAAGAATATGATTTGGATGAGTGACTGGGTAGATAGCCGTTATGTATACTGCTACAGCTTGGAAACTAAGCAATACTACACTAAGATGCAATGCCGTCCAATGCCTTACTGGACACAAGGTATCTTCATCGCTGATGGTAAGATGTTGTTCGCTGCTGACGATGGTGAATCTACATACCACATCGCTGACAACCTTTACATTGCTGACATCACTCAAGTTCCTTACACAGGTCTAATCGATGGTCAAGAACCAGAAAAGGAAAATCCTTGGAGTGTTAAGCTTGACAAGAACGGTAAGCCAGTTATCCGCAAGGGTAAAATCGCAGGTGGTGCAATGGCTGGTCGCCTAGAAACTTTCCGCGAAATGCTTGACTTCCGTCGCGCAGGTGAAATCGAAGGTCTTTGCATCGACCCATGTACTGATGACCTTCTTGTATTGAACAACCGTGGTACTCAAATCATCCTTGGTATGTCTCAAGGTCCTTTCACTAAGGAAGGTTACACTAAGGAAATCCACGAAATTTACGTTTACGAAAAGATCAAATAAGAAATCACTGCAATAAGTGTTTCTAAATAAATTGGAATCTTTAGAAATAAAAATGGAATTTTAATTTGAATAGTGTTGCTTGCACGAGAGTGTAGGCAACACTTTTTATTTGAACATATTTGAGTAAAACCTAATCTATAGTTTTGAGAAATCACTTAAATATGGTGTTTTTTTTACAATAATCGTTATTTTTTTACTATCTTTATAATCGTAATTATAAATTAAAGAGATATTATGGCTAATCTGAATGATACATTTCAATTCCTCAGAGCGTTGTCTCTGAATAATGATAGGGTGTGGTTTAATGCACATAAAGATGAATATATGACATTAAAAGCTCTGTGGGATAACGATGTGTCGTTGTTAATTGCAATGATGAGTGAGTACGATCCGTCTTTGCGTGGTTTACGTGTGGCTGATTGCACTTATCGTATTTATCGTGACCTACGATTTAGTAACGATAAACGGCCTTATAAAACTCATTTCTCAGCTGTTATTGGGAAGGGTGGTAAGAAGAGCACGCGTGCTGCGTGTTATTTGCATATAGAACCAGGAAATTCTGCACTATATGCAGGGATTTGGTGTCCCGAGAGTGATGTGTTGGCTCGTTTGCGTAGCGAGATAGATGCAAATATTGATGAATTTAAAGAGATAATTGAATGTCCTGATTTCTCGTCGCACTTTGCGTTTTATGGCGAAAAATTGAAGAGTGTTCCACGAGGATTCAGTAAGGATAATCCCAATGCTGAGTATATAAAGATGAAAGAATATCTTTGTGTTAAAAAAGTTAAAGATGAGTATTTTTTTTGCGATGAATGGGTTGAGAAAGTTGCAAACGAGTTTGCAAAAGTGATGAAATTTAATGAATTTTTGAATTTCGTTTTTGAAGAAGATTGATTGCTCAAAATTTGGCGTGATGTGCAAAATGGTACAAATTTCGGTAAAATGTGTAAAAAATGCCCAAAAATGGTTATTTGTGCCAAAGGTTAAAGTGATATATAAAATTTGTTAATACTGCGATTACTCCAAAACTTTACAATATTTTTGTATTTTAAATTAAGAAAAGGGTGGAGATACCCATAACTAATGTTTAACTTTTCCGCGGAATTGATGAAATTCCCATAAAAATATTATGGCAATAATAAAAGGCACAGTAGTGGTGGATACAGAGCGATGCAAAGGTTGTAATCTTTGTGCAGTTGCTTGTCCGCTCGATGTACTGGATATGCAAAAGAGAGAAGTAAATAATAAGGGTTATCATTATGCATATATGAAAAATGAAGATAAGTGCATAGGATGCCAAAGTTGTGCATTAGTTTGTCCTGATGCATGTATTACAGTATATAAAGGGAAATTTTGAATTTCCTGAAGTATAAATTAAACTGATGTAACCTATATGAAATCAGAAATACGATTAATGAAAGGTAATGAGGCGTTGGCTCATGCAATGATTAGATATGGTGCTGATGGGTATTTCGGATATCCAATTACACCACAATCTGAAGTGCTTGAAACTCTTGAAGCCGAAATGCCTTGGGATACTACAGGTATGGTGGTGCTTCAAGCAGAAAGTGAAGTGGCTGCTATTAATATGGTGTATGCGGGTGCAGGTGCAGGTAAGGCAGTTTGTACTTCTTCTTCAAGCCCAGGTATGAGTTTGATGCAGGAAGGTGTGTCATATATAGCTGCAGGCGAATTACCTGCATTGTTGATTAATTGTATGCGTGGGGGGCCGGGGCTTGGAACTATTCAACCATCTCAAGCCGATTACTTCCAAACAACTAAAGGTGGTGGACATGGCGACTATCGATTGATTACTTTAGCTCCTTCGAGTGTGCAAGAGATGTGTGACTTCGTTTCGCTTGGATGGGATTTAGCATTTAAATACCGTAATCCTGCGATTATTCTTGCCGATGGTATTGTGGGACAAATGATGGAAAAAGTCGTGCTTCCCGAACAACGTCCTCGTCGCACGCAAGATGAATTGGAAAAACAATGTCCATGGGCTGCAACTGGTAAGAAGGGTGGTCGCAAGCAAAATGTGATCACAACTCTCGAACTTGATGCACTTTCAATGGAAAAGATTAATGATAAATTGCAAGCGAAATATAAACTTATTGAAGACAATGAAGCTCGATATGAGGCTCTCAATTGTGACGATTGCGAATATTTGCTTGTGGCATTTGGTTCTATGGCGCGCATTTGCGAAAAGGTGATGGAAATGGCGCGCAAGCAAGGCCTAAAGGTTGGACTTTTGCGTCCTATTACATTGTGGCCTTTCCCTTCAAAGGCAGTTGCTGAGGCTGCAAAGAATGCAAAGGGAATACTCGTGCCAGAATTGAGTGCCGGACAAATGATAGATGATGTGAAGCTTGCGGTGAATTGTAATGTTGAAGTACGTCATTATGGTAGATTGGGTGGTGTAGTACCTAATCCTGATGAAGTGCTTGATACGTTGCGAGCAATGATGACAAATAACGAGAGAGGAGGCGAAAAATGAATGCCGAAGAAATAATAAAGCAAGGCGAGTGTGTATATAAGAAGCCCACACTACTCACTGATACAAATATGCATTATTGCCCTGGTTGTAGTCATGGGATGGTGCATAAACTCATAGCAGAAGTTATTGAGGAAATGGGTATGGAAGAGCATACCGTAGGCGTGAGTCCTGTGGGGTGTGCTGTGTTTGCTTATAATTATATTGATATTGATTGGGTGCAAGCTGCTCATGGACGTGCTCCAGCTGTGGCTACAGCATTGAAACGACTTAATCCCGAAAATCTTGTGTTTACATATCAAGGTGATGGTGACCTTGCTGCTATAGGTACTTGTGAAACTATTCATGCTGCTAATAGAGGTGAGAATATTGCTATTATCTTCATAAATAATGCGATTTATGGTATGACTGGTGGGCAAATGGCACCTACCACTTTGCTTGGTATGAAGACAGCTACCACTCCTTATGGTCGTCGTGTAGATCTAAATGGTCATCCTCTTGTAATGGCTCCTATTTTGGCTCAGTTAGATGGTACTTGCTATGTAACTCGTCAGAGTGTTCACATTCCTGCTGCAGTGCGAAAGGCTAAGGCTGCTATTCGTAAAGCTTTTGAAAATAGTTTGGCAGGCAAGGGTACATCGATGGTGGAAATTGTAAGTACATGTAATTCGGGTTGGAAACTTACTCCAGAGCAATCTAATGAGTGGATGGAGAAGAATATGTTTGAAAAATATCCTCTTGGCGATTTGAAAAACGAATAAATGAGCTGAAGATATGAAAGATGAAATAATTATAGCAGGTTTTGGCGGTCAAGGTGTGCTTTCTATGGGTAAAATCTTGGCTTATTCGGGACTATTAGAAGATAAAGAAGTGACTTGGTTGCCATCATACGGACCAGAACAACGAGGTGGTACTGCTAATGTGACTGTGATTATTAGCGACGAGCGTATTAGTTCGCCTATTTTGGATAGTTATGATGTGGCTGTGGTTCTAAACCAACAAAGTTTGGATAAGTTTGAATCTAAGGTGAAGCCTGGTGGTATTCTTATCTACGATAGCTACGGTATTAATCGTGTGCCTAAAAGAACAGATATAACTATATATCGTGTGGATGCTATGGACGCTACTGTAGAATTGAATAATGTGAAAGCGTTCAATATGGTGGTACTTGGTGCATTGCTTAAAGTGCGTCCTATGGTAGCTGTAGAAAGTGTAATCGAAGGATTGCGTAAAACACTTCCTGAGCGTCATCATAATCTTATACCTATGAATGAGCAAGCTCTTCGCAAAGGGATGGAAATTGTAAGTATATAAGACTATAAAAATATAACTTACTAAAATAGGGGATGCACCAATGGTGAATCCCCTATTTTAGTATTGCGATGTATATAAATATTTGGCTTATATTTCGGCAAGTGTGATACGCACACGTTTGTTTTTGATTTTTATTTTCGCAATTCGTTCAAGTATGTCGTTGGCTTTATCGGCAGGCACAGCCACAAGCGCATAATGGTCGCGAAGGTCTATAGTGCCTATTTCTTTGCCCTCGATTCCACCATTGTTGCTTATGAAACCGACGATATCACCACGAGAAATTTTCTCTTTTTTGCCAGCTTGGAAAAATAGAGTGGCGTATGGTGCCGTGATTTGCATTACAGCATCGTCACTCATTGTGAATTTGCCATCAAATTTCATATATTCAGGCAGTTTATCCGAAGAGTTTACAAGCACATACACATTACCCGTGGCATTGACGCGAGCTGTTCGACCATTGCGATGCGTGTAAGTTTCTTCGGTGATTGGGATGTGATAATGTATGATGTTCATCACTTCGGCGATGTCGAGGCCACGCGCACCGAGGTCGGTAGTGATCATTACGCTATATGATCCATTGTTGAATAGTGAAATGGTTTTTTCTCGATCGATTTGCTCTAATCCTCCATGGTATACACCTACAGGTACATCGTTATCCTTTAAGAAATAATATATGCGTTCTACTGCATCGCGATAGTTGGCGAAAACTATAGTTCTGCCATTTGGAACATTCTTCAGTAACTTTAAAAGTGCTTGAAGTTTATCTTTATCGTCGGAGTTTACGCGAAGCACTGTTGTGCGTTGGTCAAGGTCTTCTTTAATATTGCGAAAATCTACTATTTGTGGTTTGAAAATGCGTACAAAGTCTGGTATTTCCTCGATATCGGTAGCAGAAGTGAGGTATCGGCGGCTTATGTTTGGCATACGGCGAAGAATGCGACGCATTTCATCTTGGAATCCTAATTCGAGAGATTTGTCAAATTCGTCGAGCACGAGCAAGCGAGTAGAATGCACATTGATATGCTCACGCTTTATATGATCAAGTAATCTACCTGGTGTACTCACAATGATTGATGGAGTAACCGAAAGAGATTGCTTCTCATCGAGTACATTATGACCTCCATAGCAGTAAGTTACTTTATGACCAGTGGCTATGTCGCGAGCTACAGAACCTATTTGCATTACAAGTTCGCGTGATGGTGCTATGATAACGGCTTGCAGATTGCCATTAGGTTCTTTTAGAGCTTTAAGGATAGGCACTAAGAATGCTATAGTTTTACCACTACCAGTAGGCGAGAGTAGAATTATATCGCCATCTTGGTGAGATGTGTTAAGAACGTCCTTTTGCATTTCGTTGAGTTCTTCAATGCCATATTTTGATTTTAAAGCAGCTAAAATGTCCTTTTGTTTCATATATGAATGTGATTTTTTGCAAAGATACGCTAAAAAATCTAATAAGAGATAACGGCATAGGATTTTAACGAAAAATAGTGCTATAAGTTTGTGAGAAAAAATGAAAAGTAGTAACTTTGCAGAATTGAATGACTGGAAATATCAATTTTATTTTAAAGATAACAATTTATGAGTAGAGAAAAGAAATTCTTGACTTGTGATGGTAATCAAGCTGCTGCACACATCAGTTATATGTTTACTGAAGTGGCTGCTATTTACCCTATCACACCATCGTCAACAATGGCTGAATATGTTGATGAATGGGCTGCTGCAGGTCGCAAAAACATCTTTGGCGAAACAGTGATGGTGCAAGAAATGCAATCTGAAGGTGGTGCTGCTGGTGCAGTGCATGGTTCTCTTCAAGCTGGAGCATTGACCACTACTTACACTGCATCGCAAGGTTTGTTGCTAATGATTCCTAACATGTATAAGATTGCGGGTGAATTCTTGCCAAGCGTATTCCACGTATCGGCTCGTACTTTGGCTTCACACGCTCTATGTATATTTGGTGACCACCAAGACGTAATGTCAACTCGTCAAACTGGTTTCGCAATGCTTTGCGAAGGTTCAGTTCAAGAAGTTATGGACCTTGCTGGTGTAGCTCACTTGGCTACTATCAAGTCTCGTGTACCATTTGTTAACTTCTTTGATGGTTTCCGCACTTCTCACGAAATCCAAAAGATCGAAGTTCTTGAAAATGAAGACTTGGCTCCACTTGTTGACCAAGAAGCATTAGCTGAGTTCCGTCAGCGTGCATTGAATCCTGACGCTCCTGTGACTCGTGGTACTGCAGAAAATGGTGATGTTTTCTTCCAACACCGTGAAGCTTGCAACAATTACTACGAAGCAGTGCCTGCTGTTGTAGAAGAATATATGAATAAGATTGCCGAAATCACAGGCCGCAAATATGGATTGTTTGATTATTATGGTGCTGCTGATGCAGAACGCGTAATCATCGCTATGGGTTCGGTGACTGAAGCTATTCGCGAAACTATCGACTATTTGACTGCTCAAGGTGAAAAGGTAGGTCTTGTGGCTGTACACTTGTATCGTCCATTCTCAGCTAAGCACTTCCTTGCAGCTGTTCCTGCTACTGCTAAGCGTATTGCAGTGCTTGATCGCACAAAGGAACCAGGTGCTACTGGCGAACCTCTATATCTTGATGTTAAGGATTGCTTCTATGGCCAAGAAAATGCTCCTCTTATCGTAGGTGGTCGTTATGGTCTTGGTTCTAAAGATACTACTCCTGCTCAAATCCTTTCAGTGTATGAAAACTTGGCTCTTCCAATGCCAAAGAACAACTTCACTATAGGTATTCAAGACGATGTTACATTCCTTTCTCTTCCAATGAAGGAAGAAATCGCAGTAGGTGGCGACGGAATGTATCAAGCTAAGTTCTTCGGTCTTGGTGCTGATGGTACTGTAGGTGCTAATAAGAACTCTGTAAAGATTATCGGTGACAATACCAATAAATATTGTCAAGCATACTTTGCTTACGACTCAAAGAAGTCGGGTGGTTTCACTTGTTCTCACCTTCGTTTTGGTGACGATCCTATCCGCTCTACTTATCTTGTAACTACTCCTAACTTTGTGGCTTGTCACGTTCAAGCATACTTGAATATGTATGATGTGACTCGTGGTCTTCAAAAGAATGGTACATTCTTGTTGAACACAATTTGGGAAGGCGAAGAACTTGCTAAGAACCTTCCAAACAAGGTGAAGAAGTATTTCGCTGACAATAATATCACTGTTTACTATATCAATGCTACTAAGATTGCTCAAGAAATTGGTCTTGGCAACCGCACAAATACTATCCTACAATCGGCATTCTTCCGCATCACTGAAGTAATTCCAGTGGATCTTGCTGTAGAACAAATGAAGAAATTCATCGTGAAGTCTTATGGTAAGAAAGGTGAAGATGTGGTGAATAAGAACTATCAAGCAGTAGACTGTGGAAGCGAATACACTCAATTGGCAGTGGATCCAGCATGGTCTTCACTTGAAGAAGATGTTAAGGCTCTTGACAATGCTCCTGCATTTATTAATGATGTAGTGCGTCCTATTAATGCTCAAGACGGAGACCTTCTTCCAGTATCTGCATTCAAGGATAATGCTGATGGTACTTGGATGAATGGTACATCTAAGTTTGAAAAGCGTGGCGTATCAGCATTTGTGCCAAAGTGGAACCCAGAAACTTGTATCCAATGTAACAAGTGTGCTTATGTGTGTCCTCACGCTGCTATTCGTCCATTCCTTTTGAATGCTGATGAACTTGCTGCTTCTCCTTACACAGAAGAAACTTCATTGAAGGCTATCGGTAAGGGCTTTGAAGGTTTGCAATTCGTTCAAGCAGTAGATGTTCTTGACTGTCTTGGTTGTGGCAACTGTGTTGATGTGTGTCCAGGTAAGAAGGGTGAAAAGGCTCTTGAAATGAAACCTCTTGATGGTGAACTTGTTGAGCAACCTAAGTGGGATTACTGCTATAATGAAGTTAAGAGCAAGCAAAATCTTGTTGACATTAAGTCAAATGTGAAGAATTCACAATTTGCTACTCCAATGTTTGAATTCTCTGGCGCATGCTCTGGTTGTGGTGAAACTCCTTATGTTAAGCTTATTAGCCAATTGTTTGGTGATCGTCAAATCGTAGCTAATGCAACTGGTTGTAGCTCTATCTACTCTGCTTCAGTACCATCTACTCCATACACAACAAACGAAAAGGGACATGGTCCAGCTTGGGCTAACTCTCTATTCGAAGACTTCTGCGAATTTGGTCTTGGTATGAATCTTGCATACGAAAAGATGCGCGAACGCTTGACTGTTCTTGTAGAAGAAGCTGTTAAGTGTGATTGTTGTGGCGAAAAAGCTAAGGCATTGTTTACTGCATGGCTTGAAAACAAGGAAGATGGCGAAAAGAGTCGCGAACTTGCCGACCAAATCCAAGCGTTGGTGGAAAACTGCGAAAATCCACTATGTAAGCAAATCAAGGAATTGGGACAATACCTTGTGAAGCGTTCACAATGGATTATCGGAGGTGACGGTGCTTCTTACGATATTGGTTTCGGTGGTCTTGACCATGTACTTGCATCTGGAAAAAATGTGAACATCCTTGTAATCGATACTGAGGTTTACTCTAATACAGGTGGTCAAGCATCTAAGGCTACTCCTGTGGGTGCTATCGCTAAGTTTGCTGCTGCTGGTAAGCGCGTACGCAAGAAAGACCTTGGTCTTATAGCTTCTACTTATGGCTATGTATATGCAGCTCAAGTGGCTATGGGTGCCGACAATGCACAAACATTGAAGGCTATCCGCGAAGGTGAAGCATACGATGGACCATCTATCATTATTGCTTATGCTCCATGTATCAACCACGGTTTGAAGGCAGGTATGGGTAAGGCTCAAGCTGAAGAAGCTAAGGCTGTAGAATGTGGTTACTGGCACTTGTGGCGTTACAACCCAGAGCTTGAAAAAGAAGGTAAGAACCCATTCACTCTTGATAGTAAGGAACCAAATTGGGATAACTTCCTTCCATTCTTGAAGGGCGAAGTGCGTTATGCTTCTGTAATGAAGCAATATCCTGCTGAAGCAGAAGAACTTTTCAATGCTGCTAAGGAAAATGCACAATGGCGTTACAACAACTATCGCCGTCTTGCTCAACAACAATGGGGTGTTGCTCCTGAAGAAAAGTAAGAAATCTTTGACATTAAAAGATAGAATATAAACATTAGCGCAGGCAAGTCTTGAAAAAGGCTTGCCTGTGTTGCTTTTGATACTTATGTTAGAGATAATAATGTCGTATGGTTGCTCGTTATCACAAGAATTATTAGTAATTTTGTGGGAAATATCATAGAATTTAAAGATAAGAAATAAATAATATGTTACCGATACATTTTGCTCCGATGCAGGGGTATACTGATAATGCTTATCGCAATGTGCACGATGCGATATTTGGAGGAGTTGAGGCTTATTACACTCCTTTTATCAGAATAGAGCGTGGAGAGTTGCGTAAGAAAGATATTCGTGAGGCGTTGCCCGAAAATGATGAAACGGGTAAACTAGTGCCTCAAATAATAGTGCGTGATGCTGAGGAATTCCATTTTTTAGTTGAAAAAGTGAAGGAAATGGGACACAAACGCATAGATGTGAATATGGGGTGTCCTTTCCCGTTGCAAGCTCGCAAAGGTCGTGGTGCAGGTATTTTGTCTAATCCTGATAAGGCTAGAGAAGTGTTTGAGGCTATAAATGCTGTTGAGGATGTGGAATTTTCAATAAAGATGCGTCTTGGAAATGAAAGTGCTGATGACTGCTTTGCATTGTTACCACTCATTAATGCCACTAGTTTGACTCATATCACTCTGCATCCACGCATTGCCACACAACAGTACAAGGGCGAGGTAGATATGGAGCGATTTAAGGCATTTCTCGAGGTTTGTAATCACGATGTTATATATAATGGTGATATTACATCTATTGAAGATATAGAGCGAATAGAGCGTGATTATCCACAAGTGAAAGGTGTGATGATAGGCAGAGGTTTATTGATGCGTCCATCTTTGGCCAAAGAGTATGCCAAAGGTGAAAAGATCAGTGATGAGAAGTTGCTGAAAATGGTAATGCGTATGCACGACGAATTAATTAATGAATATTCGCAAACACTCCAAGGCGATGGCCATCTACTGATGAAGATGAAAACATATTGGGAACATCTTGAAGATGTGATCGGCAGAAAGCAATATAAGTTAGTTAAGAAAGCTATAAATATGGCGAAATATAATGCTGCAGTAGCAGTAATATGATAAGATAACAAAAGCGGTTTTGAGATGATCAAAACCGCTTTTGTTGTGATAGGGTAGATACCCTAATATGTGTTGTTATCTACGATTGATTACTTCACAATCACTTTCACATGCTTGTCAGCAACTTTTGCTACATAGATACCAGCTGCAAGAGCCACAGTATCGTTATTGCTCACTGTCTTAGATGCTACAAGTTGACCAGCAAGGGTGTATACTTGAAGAGTTTCGCCAGCATAACCACACACATTCAATGCGCCTTGAGTAGCATAAATAGCCTTTGAGTTGTCAACATCTTCGATGCTTGTTACAGTTTTCACCACAACCACTGTATCCGATGCCAATGATTCGCCACTTTCGTACACTGCAGATACTGCGTATTCGTATTGTACTGCATCGTCTGCCATATTAGCGTCTTCGTAAGTAACGGTAGTCTTATCGTTTATAGAAGCGATAAGTTGAGCATCGCGATACACATTGTAACCTGTGTGTACAAGTTGTGTACTACCTGGTTGGAATGTGATATCATCAATAGCCATAGCTGTACTTGTAGAAGAACCGTCATCGGTTACATGGATAGCGAAGTACTTAGTATTTTCTGGAAGAGTGAATGAGTATTGCTTCCATGAAGAAGACTTGTCGGTAACCTTTTCTAATACTTCAAAGCTTTCTACATTATTGTCGGTAGTAGAATAGCATACTTCAAAAGTTGTACCATAGTAACCGTAACCACCATGTTGGTAAACACTGAATGAAATAGTTTGTCCATCTACTACTTCAGGAGAAATAGCCCAATCGTTGCGGTAATCACGATAGCTGTTGTTCTTAATTGATACAAGGTAGTTGCTACCTGTAAGAGCAGGCACATTGGTGCTGCTTGTAGTCAAGAATGCCATTGCACCACTCACTTCGTAGTATGCATAGTTGTAAGTATTGTATCCGTCAGCATCAACAAATTTCCAACCTGCAAATGGCTCTGTAGAACCAGCAGTCCATGCTTCGAAGCTTTCAGTCATTACATCTTGTACTTGTACTTCAGGTACTACTGGAGCAGTCCAAGCAAGAGCGATAGAGCTACTGTTTTCTGTTGCGGTAAGAGCAGTAGGAACAGGAAGTTCGTTGCTGATTACACTCACTGTAGCAGAAGCTGTATTGTCTTCGGCATTAAGGTCGGCAGCATATACTACTTCAGTCGAGAAATTGAGTTCTTTTTCAGCTGCAAATGGAGTAGCAACGAATGCGAACGCTACTTCAGCAGATGCTTCAGAGGCCAATTCAGTGCCATTTGCTTCAGCGATTACTGCACCATCACAAGAAAGTACCACCTTATAGTCGTTAGCTACATTTACACCTGTATTCTTCACAGAAACTACGATGTTTTCTTCTTTACCGATAGCAAGGTTTGCAGGAGTAGTTACACCTGTTACTGCAAGATTGTGTGAAAGAGCATCTTTAATAGTGATGTTATCGATAGCTATCAAATAACCACCACCAGCGATACCATTGAATGATAGTTGGATATTGCCTGCAGTTTGTTCCTTAGTAAGGTCGAAGTTGTACTTTGTCCAACCTTCTACTGTACCATTCACTGTAATACCTTCGTGAAGGGCTACATATTCGCCGTTGATAAGAAGTTCTGGCACTACCTTATCTGTGTAGCTTGTAGCTGCGTGATACATATAGAACGATAGGCGTGGGTTTTGCATATTGCTTACATTGATAACAGGTGAAACAAGGCGTTGTTCCATACCGCTTGTGTAAGAGCTAAAAGCAATGAAACCATTGTTACCATCTTGGTCGGCACTGATGGCTGGGCTGTAGTAAGAACTTGTCTTAGTTTGCCAAATTGTACCACTACCACCCACTACTTGCCAAGTGTTAGTTGTGTACTTGTAGTTAGCAAAAGACTCAGCATATTCGCCAGTGTATGGGTTACCCATAAGAATCTTATTACTTGCAGATGCAGTAGAAGCTCCACCTTCGTTTACTGCTACCACATTATAGTAAACAAGGTCTTGACCTTCGCCTTCTTTTGTGTAGTTGTCGGTAATCTTGCATTCCTTCAACCCCTTTGCGATTTCTACTTTGTCGCTACGAGTCACTGTGTAAGTGATGCTCTCTTTGAAGAATAGACCTGTAGAACTTGCTGTAGTAGTTACAGGTTCCCAAGTGATAGTTTGAACGCCATTTTCTTGAGTAAGCACTACATTTGCAGGAGCAGCAGGAAGACTGAAAGACAATGTAGCTGAAACATTAGCTTCGTTACCTTCACCAGCATTGTTTACGCAAATCACTCTATATGCATTGCTACCTACGATAGGAGCTTCATCGGTGTATTCAACTGTAGCACCTGGAGTAGTAGCTCCCAAATCAGCGATTTTTGTAGTGCCACGATACACGATGATATTAGTGATTTCGTTTAGAGATTCGTTGCTATTAGTAACTTTAGGTGCAACAAAAGAAAGTTTCATTACAGCCTTGCCGTTTTCTACTGCAGGAGTTGCACTAAGAGTGTGTGCTGCTGCAGGAGCGTCGGCAAGAATACCAGTGGTCAATACCAAATCATCTACATATACATAACCTTGAGATGCTTCAGAAGTGATATGAAGACCGATATAGTAGATACCATCTTCAGCCACTGAAACATTAGCTTGATAAGTGTAACCTACTTTTTCGGTAAGCACTACAGTGCTCATCAAAGACGTAGTGAGAGCTTCTGCTGTAGCTTCTTTACCTATCATTGCATCGATGTTGTTGGTGTAACCAGTAGCACCTGCTGCTTTGAATGATAAATTGTAGATGTATCCAGCCTTTAGTTCGAAACCAGGAGTTATCATCCAATCGTCAGCACCATTGGCTGAGTTTGGAGAATAACGAGCAGCCGAGCTATAAGTAGAAGGGAATGAATAAGAAGAATAATTCCACTTATATCCATCGTTGTTGCTATCGATTAGCGTCATTTTATTAAATGTAGCTGAATCGTAGAAATCTTGTGTAAACGGGAGGGTTTCCTGTCCGTTTACTGCTACATTCCCCATTGTGAGGAATGCAGCAATAATAAGACATTGTTTTTTCATTTTTTTATAGTTTTATAGATTTTATTTTACTACAACTTTGGTAGTTGTACCATCTACAGTAACTGCGTATACACCGCTTTCAAGATTTACAGAAACCATATTGCTTTCTGCTATGCCTTGGAAGTAATTGATACCATTTACAGCACTTACTGTTACATTCTTGCCTTCAGCATTCTTTACATAGATAGTGTTGTCTACTGCAAATACCATTGCAAGGTTGTTCACATCTTCAATACCTGATGTGTCGATTACAGTAACCTCATTAGAAAGAGCTGATTCACCCTTATCGTAGATAGTAGACACGCGATAGGTTATAGCTTTGCCTTCTTCAAGTTTAGCATTGTTATCGGTGTAAGCTAAGTCTTCAACCATATTCAAAGTAAGCAATTGGTTGTTGCGATATACCTTGAAACCTTGAAGTTCGAGAAGCATAGGAGTCATGCTTTCGTATTCTACATCGTCGATGAATAGAGCGAATTGTTCGTTACCTACATAGTGAATAGCGAAGTATTTAGCAGCTTCAGGAAGAGTGTAAGTGTACTTTTCCCAGTTTCCGTAAGGAATCTTTTGAAGGTCGCCAATAGGGTAGAACTTATTCACATTTAGAGAATCTTCGATTGAGTAGCAGAAGTAGAATTGTTCTTCACCATACCACATTGATGGAGTCTTAGCGAAGAATGTTACAGTTTGTCCACCACGAATCTTTGGAGAAATCAACCAGTCGTCGTTAGCACCACCTACAGAAGCCATAGCCACAGCCATTTGGTTACCAGCGAATGGAGTCCAAATCTTGTGAGTGATACCAGCTTGAAGAGGGTTGAATGCTTGGAATGCCATTTGCAAACATGCATTTGGATATTCGTAGATACCAGTTTCAGATTGTGAGTTAGAGATACCGTAAGTTTCAAGAGCATCGTTGTCAATTAGAGTCCAGTTATCGAAATCAGTGATAGTGAATGCTTCAAAGTTTTCGAAACCTTCTGTCACCATAGAGTTAGCTTCAGAAGAAGCAGGTTCGCCCCAAGAAAGTTCTACCTTACCATTCTTCACTGTAGCATTAAGATCGGTTACAGGAGGAAGTTGAGGAGCTGGAACTTCAATGATTACTTCTTCGCTTAGGTTGTTGCTTTGAACTTCATCAGCTTCGTAAATAACTTTAGCTTGGAATTTGTATTCGTTGCCAGCATCGATGATAGTTGCGCTTACTGGGAATTTGAACAATTCTTCTTGAGCAAATGCAAGGCTTTTTTTCTTGCTCTTTAATTCAGCGAATACTTGACCGTTGCAGAAAAGAACTACCTTATAGTTGCTTGCATCCTTAGCACCTTGGTTGTAAACAGTAACCTCAATATCGCGAGAAGTAGATACTGCAAGGCGCATAGGAGCTTCAATATTGGTGATGCACAAGTCGTTGTCTTCTACACCATATATTTGGATGTTATCAAGGTGCATATTGTAACCTGTACCACTTGTACCACAGAATGCGATTTGGAATACCTTATCGCTTACATGTTCGTTCAATAGGATTTCATACTTATACCATCCCATACCATTGATTAGCAATAGAGGCTTTTCAGTAAGGTTGATGTATTTGCCATCAACGAATACCTCAGGTTGCATAATGTCTTGGTCGGTAGACCATCCATTTTCAAGGTCTGGATTATAGTAGTGGTGCATCCAGAAGCTAAGAACTGCATTCTTAAGCTCACCCTTTTGTAGTCTTGGAGAGATGATGCGTGAAGCAGCCCAAGGAGTGTTGCGAGTGCAAGTTACAAGACCATTGTCGCCATCTTGAGCTTCAACTACTGGGTTTTCACCCTTAGTTACCACTTGCCAGTAAGGGATTTGTGAAGGGTTCATACTTGGATTCACTACTTCAAGTACCCAAGGAGATGTTTCTACAGCACCATTCTTGAATGATTCGCGATATGCACCAGTATAAGGGGTACCATATACGATGAAGTGAGTCTTAGCCACCTTAGAAGTACCGGCAGCGTTCACTGCTACGATTTCGTAATATACATTCTTTTGGCTATTTGAAGTATCGATAGTCTTGTCTTCGAAAGATGTAGCAGAAAGACCAGTAGCCACTACTACGCCGTCGTTACGAGTAATAGTGTAAGTAAGTTTGCTGTAGTCGATGCTACCACCATTCACACCTTGAGCAGGAGCATCCCAAGAAATCAACGCTTGAAGATGATTTTCTGTGATGTGTACAGGGTTAGCAGGAGCTTCTGGTACATCAATACCAGCCCAGCACTTCACTTCGATAGGGTTACCGTCGCCCTTAGAGTTTGAGGCAACAATCTTATAAGTATTGAAACCTTGCTTAGCTTCGTTATCGTCGAATGAGATTTCAGTACCAGGAGCAGTAGCACCGAATGACTTGATTTCTACATTGTCGCGATAAACTGTGATTTTTGTGATTTCGTTAAGAGTGTTTCCTGTGAAATCCTTAGTAGGAGCCGTGAAGCTCACCTTAGTAGCAAGAGCTTCGTTAGGAGCAGGAGTAACAGTGAAGTTTTCTGCAAGACCAGGAGCCGCAGAAGCAGGACCATTTACGATTTCTACATCATCAAGATACAACCAGTATTCGCCACGAGTAGTAGTAGCGTGGAATGCGATAAAGTAAGCTGTAGTTTCGTCGACACAGTTGATTACAGCTTCATATTCCTTGTAGCTATCGTGAGGATATTTCATATCTTCAACAAGAGTTACATTAAGGTCGCTGATTTCTTGGCCCTTACCAATCTTCACTTCCATGCTTTCTGGATAAAGGAAGCCACCATAAGAGCGAGCTTTATATTTCAACTTGTAGCTTTGACCAGCTTCCAATTGAACTGCAGGCATAATCAACCAGTCATCTGCTTGGTTGAATGTGTCGTACTTATAAGCAGCACATTGATATTGTTGGTACCATCCCCAGTAACCTGAATCGTGGTTGTTGTTGTAGATGATACACTTCTTATAGTCGTCCATTGTGTCGAACGTCATAGAATAAGGAATAGATTGAGGAGTACCGAAAGCCACCTTATTAGAAGTAGCAGTAGCACCTTCTACACCCTTATAGAAACCTACTACATCATAGTAGTAGTAACGGTAAATACTGCTTGGGATAGTTTCGCTCCAAGTGTTACCATCCACATCTTCAGCTACAAGTACATTATCGGGCATACGATAGATGTTGTAATAAACAAGGTTTGGCTTGATAGTGCCACCATGTTCGCCCACTTCAGGGGTGTCCCAAGTAAGCACTGCACGATTAAGTTGCTTCTTAAGAGTAAGATTCTTTACAGCAGCAGGACCATCAGTACCGATGAAGATATTAAGTTCCTTCTTGTTACTTTGACCTGCAGTAGCGTGAACAGCCATAGCTTCAAGCTTATGTACACCATTTTCAAGAGTTACAGTTTGAGACACTGTAGCACCTGGTTGAGCAGGAAGAGAGAAAAGAAGTTTGTCGTTATCGTAAACAACAATAGTAACATTGCCAGAGATAGCGTTGCCTGCAGCATCGGTAGATGGAGCAGTAACAGTGATAGTACCTGTAGGCACTTGGTTGAATTCTGCAGTGAATTCTGGGATATCAGCAAGACGCTTTTCAGTAGCTTCACGAGGAATGAACAAACAAGTGAACATTTCGTCGTTCTCAAATTGAGAGATAAGAGAAGCCTTACCAGTGTTTACGTCGATTTCGTAGATACCACTTGGCTCGGTAGAAGAGTTGAGGGTAGTAGTCCAATAAAGTTTACCAGTTTGGTCGTCGAAAGTACCAGAACCTACATATTTAGGACGGATACCAGTAGAACCTACAGGAGTGAGTGCACCAGTGTTCTTGTTGATCTTGCAGAACATACCATCGCTGTAACGCACACCATACATTTCACCTACTACATTACAAGCGATGAACGACATGCGGTCGATGCTTGCCACAGTAGTGGCTTTACCTGTAGTAACGTCGATAGTAGAAAGAGTGTAGCTGTTACCAGTTTCGTCTACGTATGATACAGAGTAAAGTTGCTTATTGATAGGATCGTAAGTCATGTCGAGACCGATTGACGAATAAACGTCGTTAGGCAACGCAATTTGTTCGATTTGCCAAGTGTTTACGTCAAGGATACAGAAGTAAAGATACCACAAACCTTCTGGACCTTCGTAGTAACTTGTGAAGTAAAGTTTACCATCGTGATAAGCACCCCCTCCATTAGCTTGAAGAGTCTTGTGAAGGTGGTGCATTGTGATAGTAGTGTTTTCTTTAGCAGGGAATGACCATACACCCCAGTCAAGAATACCATCTTCGTCTTTGTTCCATAGAGCGCTATAACAAAGTTCACCATAAATAATAGTACCGTCGCCGGCTTTCATTACAGGAGCTTGTTTCTTTTCACCATAGACTTCGATACCTGAAGCTTTGCGACCGATTTCGCGGAACGCTTCATATCCAAAGCCATTAGTGGAAATACCAGTTTTCACTGGAGCTCCGTTTTTTAGGGCTTTGAATTGCCCATTATTTGCAAATGCACACACAGTGGTAAGCAATAATGCAGCAAAAAACAGTAATTTTCTCATTTAGTTTATTAATTAATTGTATTTATATAGATTGTTTATAAAATTTTCGATTGTAGTAGTAAAAGTAAGGTGCAAATATAGAAAAAAACTTAATAATATTAACCAAAAATGGGGGATAAGTATGAAAGCTGAAATCTTTTGTGCAAAGATACATATAAAATTATCGTTTTTTTCCTATAAAAGGATAACCTCGTTGTATTATTTGCAAAAAGTTGCTAATTTTGCCATTCTATAGAAAAATAATAAATTTACAAACTATGAATTATAAGTCTACTCTAAAGTTTTTAATGGCGGCGAGTTTGTTGTGTGCTTCGGTAGAAGCAATGGCAGTACCAGCAAAGCCAGGAAAATTGGCATATACTTTGCCAAATGGAGAAACTATTTCGGTGTACTTGCATGGTGATGAATCTGCTCACTATTATACAACCGAAGATGGTCATGTGCTAACACAAGACAATGAAGGATTTTTCCGTTATGTAACAACCGACAAGAATGGCGTGAATAAGATGTCGGATGTGGTGGCAACCAATCTAAACAAACGTAATTCACAAGAAACTTTGTTTGTGAAGTCGCTTGAACGCGAAAAAATTCTTAAAAACCTTGAAGTAGAGCATCGCAATGCATTCTCTGGACGCCAATCAAAGGTGGCAACAAAGGGCATTACTACATTCCCTACTACAGGTGTGCAAAAGGGTGTGGCTATCCTTGTGGAATTTGCCGATAACTCATTTACTTTAAGTAATCCACAACAACAATTCTATAACCAACTAAATCAACGCGGTTATAGCGATAGTGGTGCTACCGGTTCTATTCGCGACTATTATACTGCAAGCAGTAATGGTGTGTTTGTTCCAGAATTTGATGTGTACGGACCAGTGAAGCTTGAGAAGTCAATCAGCTACTATGGTGGTGACTCAAATAGAATGACCGACGAAAATGCACCAGAAATGGTAATTGACGCATGTACAAAACTTGATGGTCAAATTGATTTTACTCAATATGACCGTGATAATGACGGTGTAATCGACAATGTGTATATCTTCTACGCAGGTTACGGACAAGCCGATGGTGGTGCTGCAAGCACAGTGTGGCCACACTCATGGGACGTGAGAGATGCAGGTCGTACATTCTATTATGATGGCAAGCGTCTTGGTCACTATGCATGCTCAAGCGAATTGCGTGATGGTAGAGGTTCTAAGATTTCGGGTATCGGTGTGTTCTGTCACGAGTTTGCTCACGTGCTTGGTTTGCCCGACTTGTATGCAACATCATATACAGGAGCGTTTACTCCAAATGCATGGAGTTTGCTTGACTCAGGTTCTTATAACAATGACTCATGGACACCACCATATTTGTCGGTATACGAACGCGCTGATTTGGGCTGGGTGACTCCAATCGTGCTTGAAGATCCAGATAACATCACAATGAAGGCTATTTCAGACGGTGGTTATCGTGAAGTGTATAAGATTAAGACAAATAAAGAAAACGAATATTTCTTGCTTGAAAACCGCCAAAAGGGTGGTGTGTGGGACGAATATCTACCTGGCCATGGTATGCTTGTGTGGCACATTGACTACAACCAAACTATTTGGGAGGGTAATGTGGTGAATAATACTCCAAGTCACCAATATGTAGATATTGAAGAGGCTGATAACGATCCATCGTATTATTCTTATGGAGGTGATCCTTTCCCAGGTGATTATAATGTAACATCGTTTACAGATAATACTGCACCATCAATGAAGACATGGGCAGGGGTGTCGCTAAATTCTCCAATTACAGAAATCTCGGAAACAGCCGATGGTATCATTAGCTTCGTGTTTAGAGGTGGATATGATAAGTTTGGCGGAGTGAAAGCTAATGAAGCAACAAATATTGGTGCTGATAAGGCAACTGTGAGCTGGGGTACAGCAGAAAATGCTACTTCTTATCTTGTAAGCGTTTATGAAAAGAAGGCCAATGGCGACAAAACTTATGTAGGTGACTATAATCACAAGAATGTGGGTAATGTGTTGACTGCTGAAATTACAGGTTTATATCCATTGACTACTTACTATTATGTGGTGTATGCTACAGATGGCATGTTCTCATCAAAGGCTTCAAACGAAGTGGAATTCACTACAGGTGAGCCTACATTGAACTATAAGAAGGTGAAAGCATTGGCTGCTACAAATGTGACAAAGAATGGTTTCACTGCAAATTGGGAAAAACTCGAAGATGCCGATCGTTACACCCTAACAGTGTACACTTCTCAACTTGGTGCTCCAGAATACGAATTACTTGACTTTACAGGTAAACTTGAAGCATTGCCAAGTAGCTGGAAGACATCATGTACTGGTACTTATGCATTGAAGACTATGTGTGGTGTGAGTGCACCTTCGTTGAAGATGGACGCTGACCAAGCATACCTTCAATCACCAGTATTTAATAAGGGTGTGCGTACATTGAGCTTCTGGTATCGTGGTAATAATGCCGATGCAAGTAACTCGTTGAAGATTCTTGCATTGTGTGATGGTACATGGGAAGTAATTCACGAAGAAACTACTATAGAAAATGCTACTGGTGGTAAGATTGTGACTCTTGATATTGATCGCAAGTATACTTCATTGAAGTGGGTATATGTGAAGCCTTGTGCTGGTAACATTGCAATTGATGATATCAAGATAGGTCATAGTGGCGAAATGGAAGATCTACCATTGGCTGGATATGTGGATATGGAAGTGGGTAATGTGAATAGCTATAAGGTGGAAGGTCTTATGGAAGGCGTGCTTTATGCTTATTCAGTGATTGCTCACAATTCTGAATTCTCATCTAATGAAAGTAACCGAGTGAGTGTGACTCCAGGTTCATCTTCTGCAATTGATGATGTGAACAATAGTGAATCTGCTATCTGCTGGGCAAATAATGGCAAACTTTATGTGAAGGCTAATGTAGAGGCTCAAGTGATAGTGTTTGATTGTGCTGGTAAGGTGCTTTTGAATGCTACTCAAGATGTAGAACTTCAAAGTTATGATTTTGATGTAAAGGGTATCGTAATCGTGAAAGTGAATAATATAGTAAGAAAATTAGTGCTATAAATTTACAAATTCAGTGATAATTAAAAATGCTGCGTCTCGTGTGAGATGCAGCATTTTTTATGGTTAGGAGTTTTATAAAGTGAGGAATTAGGAGTTAGGAGAATTTGTTGATGAAGCAAATAACTGATGTTTATTCTTCCAATATGATGTTAGGATTGAGTGATTGCAGGTGTGCTACGAATTCTGCTTTGTTTTCGGGTGATATCACCACTTTGTTGCGTTTGCCGATGGTAATCTCTATTCTATCCATAGAAAGGGCTGGAGAGCTTAACCAAGTGCGTGTGTTGCGAATGCGAGTGATACGATTGATGTCGTATTTGCTATTTACGAGGAATCCACTTTTAACCCTTAATATGTACTTGTCTTCGTAGATAGTGTAGTGGGTATCGGTGTAAACATTTACGATGATAAGCGAAGGTAAAATGGTAGACAGTAATAATGTTAATAATTCTGTGGCATTGATAGATGGTTCGCTAATGATAGGAGCGAATATACACATAAGCATACACACCACAATAAGAATCCATAACCAATGGTCGACTTTTGACTTATAAACTTTCATATAATTATTATTGAGTAATAAACTTATACAAAGATAGCGAGAGTTTTTGGATAAAAAAAAAGAATTGCAACCCGTGAGGATTGCAATTCTAATATTTAATACCTTAGGTATTATCTCAAGTACTTAAGATTAGTTCAAACCTTGAAGCTTGAATGTGATAGGCAATGTGTACCAAACGTTCACTGCTTGACCATTCATCTTACCAGGGATAAACTTAGGAAGAGACTTACATAGACGTACAGCTTCCTTATCAAGGTCGCGGTCAACGCTACGAAGCACCTTCACTTCGCCTACAGAACCATTCTTAGTTACAACGAATTGTACGATAACACGACCTTGTACACCGTTTTCCATAGCTACTTGAGGATAGTTGATGTTGCTGCTCAAGAACTTCATAAGAGCTGCGTCACCACCAGGGAACTGAGGCATTTGTTCTACAGCTGTGAACACTTGTTCAGGTTCTGGTTTCTTTTCCTCAACGATAACTTCGTTCTTGTATTCACGAACCACGTTACGGTCGTCAGTACCCTTGTCGAAGTCAGTGCTACCGAAAGCAGTTTCGGTTTCTTGCAATTCGTCTTGTGTCTTAATTTCGTCTTCTGCCTTAACTTCTTCGTCTTTAGCGATAAGAAGCTCAGTTACCTTAACTGTGTTAAGGATTTCTTCAGGAAGAGCTTCTGGTTCTGGCATTTCGATCTTTTCTTGGATTTCTTCTTCTGGTTCTTCTTCAGCTTGATCAGCCAAAGCTACCAATTCTTGATCCAATTGGTCGGTAATCTTAGCTTCTTGTTCAGCAATGTAAGCTTGAACGCTAAGGTAAGAATACGCTGCAATACCAATACAAAGAAGACCGATCACTGTCCAAATAGCTGCTTTCATGTGGCGACGCTTAGAATTAACGCGAAGCACATAAGCACCATATTCTTTATTTCTACCAGCAAATACTATATCGCTCCATTCTCTCGACGTTAGATCTACATCTTTTGCCATAATTTCTTTCTGTTTTTTAAAATTTAACAATTAATAGACCTTACATCACTTTTGACGAGCAAGCAAGAACTCAGCCATCATAGTAGAGTCTGTACCGTTGATACGATCGATTTGGTAACGGCTGATGTTATTGATTTGCATTTCGTCAAGTGCAGTCACCAAGCTCTTGTAACTTGCGTTAGGAGTAGCCTTGATGATGATAACTGGACGAGTCAAAGTTGAATCGTTACGAATCTCTTTAGCACGTGCTTGATAGATACTGTCGTTAAGCGCTTTGTTCTTGTGGAACTTCTTCGCCTTCCAGTCTTCCTTAAGCATTGTAATTTTCTCAACAACTTGCTTATTGCGGTCTTGAAGAACGGCACGGATACCTTGAGCCTTACCATTTTCGTTACCAAGGAATTGGATTTCCTTCATAATGTTGTTGTCGATCTTACCATCCTTATCAGCGTCTTCAACGTTAGGCATACCTTCGTAGTAGTATACATAGTCCTTAGTAGGATTGCCTTCGTCGTCTACGTCGCTATCGATAATGATAGTAACAGCTTCAGATTGCTTTACCTTGTTCTGTTCTGTCTTATCCACCTTTTCGTTAGATGGCAAACTTATTTGCAAAGTTTGAGACTTAATCATAGTGGTACAGAGCATGAAGAAGGTAATCAAAAGCATGTTCATATCCACCATTGGGGTGAAGTCTACGCGAACGTCTTTCTTTTTAGTATAAGTTTTACCTTTTGCCATAATTATTCTTCTTCAGATTTAAGCGCAGTCATCAAAGTGAACTTGTTCATCTTCAAAGTCTGCAAGTTGTCCATTACCACTTGAACTACAGAATATGGAGTAGTCGCGTCGGCCTTGATAGCAATACCCTTACCACTCTTGATAGCTTTAGCAAGATTTGGGTTTGAAGTATTGTAAAGAGCCAACATCCATTGTTGGAATTCGTTGCGATTTTCTACATCCTTTCCCATGTCGATTGGAATACCTGCGTTCTTGTTCTTGAGAGGGTCTAACATTGCGTCACGTTTTTCCGCAGGCAATTTACACCATTCAGCAAGTTGAGATAAAGGTAGACCATACATATAAGTGTTACCAAAAGTAAGAACGTCTTCCTTAGTAAGTTCGATTTTCTTATTTTGATGTTTCTTATTGTATTCGGTTACTACATTCAACAAAACTTCTTCACGCATCTTCTCACTTGAGTAAGTAGAGTCACGGTCACCCGCGATAGACATGAAGATTTGAGAATCCTTAGTAATCAAAAGTGTAACCAAGTTTTGTTCAGGCACCTTTTCTTCCGAAACAGAAGCAGGTGTAATCACAGTAGCTGGTTCTTTTTGAAGGAATGTAGAAGTCAACATGAAGAAAGTAAGCAAAAGCACTGTAACGTCACTCATCGCGGTCATATCGATGAATGGAGCTTTTTTGTCGGTTGATACTGTCATAGTTGTACTTCAATAAAATGTTTTTTTAATTACCTTAATTGATTATTTAGGATAATCAAATTAATACTTGTTTTCGAATGTAGCTACGATAACAGCACCAGCTTCGTTGATCTTGTAAGTGATGTCGTTGATCTTAACGTCGAAGTAGCTGTAAGCGATAACTGCGATAGCACCTACCATGATACCAGAAGCAGTATTTACAAGCGCTTCAGAGATACCAGCAGAAAGAGCTGCAGAGTCTGGTGCACCAGATTGACCAAGAGCTTGGAAAGACTTGATCATACCAAGTACTGTACCGAAAAGACCCATAAGAGTACCAAGAGTAGTGTTAGTGAAGATAATTGGCATGTTTTGTTGCAAAGTAGGCATTTCCATGTTGATAGCTTCGTCAAGAGCGTTGCGGATAGCAGCGATGCGGTTTTCCTTCTTAAGAGAAGTTTCCTTAGCCATAGCAGCGTAAGCTTCAACAGCAGCAAGAACAGCGTTACCGATAGAACCACCTTGCTTAGCGCAGATAGCCTTAGCTTCTTCTACCTTGTCAGCTTCCAAAGCAGCCTTAAGTTCCTTTACAAATTTGTCAACAGACTTAGCACCTTTAGCCTTGCCAAGAGCGATAAGACGTTCTACAGAAAGGATAAGCACCAAAACCAAAAGACCTTGGATGATAGGTACCACGAAACCACCAAGATACATTGTACCCAAAAGGTTGATTGGGTGACCAGCTTCGTCGAAGTTGCTTGGAGCACCAAGAACATAGTTGAAGAAAGATACTGAAATCACGAAACTTAGAAGAATTACAACGAATGCGTTGAAACCGCCCTTCTTAGCGTTTTTTGCCTTTGCGGCACTCTTTTTTTGAGCTTCCATAATTTAAATAAATAAAAAGTTAAAAAAATGTTTTGTTTGTTGATAATTACTTATAGTTTGTTAATTTTTTTCTCTCATTTTAGCACATTTATTATCTGACAAGATATGAATCGTGTCATTTTGTAATGAATATGCGTTGAATTTTCATATATATTTAAATATTCGCACTTATCTATCTACACTTTAATTCATAATATATGAAATATCACGCAAATGTATTATAAAATTTTCAATGTCACAACTGAACGCGATGTTTTTTCTCCACTTTGATACATTTTTTAATAGTTTTGTAACTAAAATTGGTGATTTTGGTACTAATGAATACCCTACTTTAAAAACTTTGGTGCTGTGATGGGGAATCCTATGTTCACTCCAAAGTTCCAATTTCGTGATGGGTAATTTAAGTAATTTGTGTATATGCTGAATGTGGCAAATGGCAGGCGATAGATGATAGATGCTTCGCCTAAATAATTTACTTCGTCGAACCATTTCCCATATTCTGCTTTCATGTTTTGCCCCTCGATTATTTTTTGGAAAGGAGCGAAGGCGTAAAATTCTGTGCGTAGCTGTAGCTTCTCGTTTATTTTGAAAATTGGCATAATGCCGCCGGCTACATAAGAATTGGCTCTGAATGCGGGGTTGAAATAGTTTTTTGTAGCTGGAGTGGGGCAGAATGCTGAAGCCTGCACAATGTTGGCTGTGTAGTTTTCCACTAATGGTTTAGTGGATGCCACAGCATTTATTTTTGTTCCGAGCGTGAAGTGTTTAGCTATTTTGAAGTAATTTTCGAGGTCAAATTCTGCCTGTATCCAAGTAAGTTTTCGCGATTCTCGGTTGGCGGGTGCGACGTTTGCCGGGTTTGGAATGAATGAATAGTCGCCGGTGATACCTATTATATTAAATGCAGTGTGGTTGCCTTCAGTGGCAAATGTGGTGTGGTTGAGCGTGTTTCGGGTTATGCCGATTTTCGCCTGGCCAAGTGTGTAGGTGGCTTTGTCTTGCTTGGCTGTGCTAAAATTGGAGGTATTTGATGGGTAGAATCGATCGCGAAGGAGGGCATATCCTGCGCTAATGTCTAATTTAGCCTTACGGCCGATGGCCATCTCATACGATAGGCGAATGTGATTGTCGTAGTTGATGATGAACGTAGGGAGTTCATCGCTGTAGAATAACATATCACTTTCGTAGAATTTTTGCTTAGAAGCCACTGCTTGAAGTGATATCTGCGATGGGAAACTTGTGCGTAGCGATATTTTAGCACTACCTTCGGCGGCGTAATAAGACTGTCCGATCCATGCTTTCACCGATGCGTCGAATGAATTCATGCTCAGAGTGCTGTATTTTGTACCTAAAAAGAGCATACTATTAGTGGATGAAGTTATGAATCCTCCAATTTCTGCGGAATAATTGTTTTTTGGCGTGGCTTGGAGGTGGAGCGCGAATGTGCGCGATGAGTCGCAGAAATGAGCTGTGGGGATTAAATCCTTTAATTTCTGCGATGAAATGGCGTGATAGTATGATATTTTAGCTTCTTCGATGTCGAAGGTTGAACTTTTGCTATGCTTGAAAAGTGTTTCGATATATTCGTTTTGAGATGAATTGTTGGTGCCTATTACTTCTACTTTGTCAAAGATTATGGCAGGAGTTTGACTCTTGAAAGTGTTGCGCGCGATGGCACGTGCATTTTTAGAAATGCGTGTGGGAACTCTTTCCTTGATAGAGTCGATGATTTCCATTGCGTGCTGATAACCGATGTTGTAAATTTCTTGTGCTTTCTCGAAATCGAGCAAGGTGAATTTACTTAGGTTTATATTTAATCTCACTCCTATGGAATCGGGGATGTATGCACCGTGGTCTTGGATTACCATAGCTTCCACCTGGTCTACGGGATTGTTTACATTAATTTTGGAACTTGCGGTGGAAACGTCCACGCCGATGATGAAATCGGGTGCAAAATCCTTGCGCATAACATCGACAGGGAAATTGTCGTAAATGCCACCGTCGAAAAGAGGTACGCCGTCCTTATATATAGGTTTGAAGATGAGTGGAAACGACATAGAAGCTCTGATGGCTTCGCCTAAATCGCCCGATGAACACACGAGTTTTTGCTTGTGGAACACATCTGATGCAATGCAACGGAAAGGGATGAATAGGCGATTGAAGTCGCCATTGCATTGTGCAGTATATGCCGAAAATAATTCCATGAATGCAAAATTCATAGGAATAGGATTTATAAGACTTGAAGGGAAAATGCTCGAATGAGTATTGGTGGAGTCTTTAATGGCAAAGTTGATGGTGGCAAAAGCAGGAGAAGGCTCGCTTTTGTCGAAATAATATGTGAGGTTAGGGTTGATAACGCCGGTAGACCAATCGGTGAAATCTTTAGACATAAGTAATGTCATCATCTCTTGTGGAGAATATCCAGATGCATATAATCCACCTACGATGGCTCCCATAGATGTGCCTGTGATATAGTCGACAGGGATGTTGTTGTCTTCGAGTGCTTGAATAACTCCGATATGAGCAATGCCTTTAGCGCCCCCACCACTGAGTACAAGTCCTACAGATTGGGCTTGTAGTGTAATGGTGGTGAGGAGCAGTAGCATTATATTTGTGTAAAATCTTTTCATAATATTAAAGGTTAGTTTTTTTATAAATGAATTAAGTGTGAATTTCTTTGTTTTTATTAGCATTGACTATTGTCGGTGATGAATGAATCTTTAAATCCCATAAAATATAACACGCCATCGATGCCTGTGGTTGAAATGCTTTGTTTTGCACCAGCCTTCACCTTAGGTTTAGCGTGGTAGGCGATACCTAAACCTGCGATAGATAGCATTGGTAGGTCATTTGCTCCGTCGCCCACGGCAATGGTTTGCGCAATGTCTACATTTTCTACTTGTGCAATGAGACGAAGTAGTTCGGCTTTACGTTTTCCGTCAACGATTTCGCCTACATATCGACCTGTGAGTTTTCCGTCGACTATTTCAAGTTCGTTGGCATAAACGTAATCTATACCAAATTTTTGCTTCAAATAGTTGCCGAAATAGGTAAATCCCCCTGATAAAATGGCAATTTTGTAGCCTGTGCGTTTGAGTACAGTCATCAGGCGTTCTATACCTTCGGACATTGGTAGATTTTCGGCGATTTCGCGCATAACGCTTGCGTCGAGTCCTTTGAGAAGAGTCACTCTTTGTGTGAAACTTTCTTTGAAATCGATTTCGCCACGCATAGCAGCTTCGGTGATGGCTTTCACTTGGTCGCCAACTCCAGCTTTCATCGCCAATTCATCGATGACTTCGGTTTCGATGAGTGTGGAATCCATATCGAAACAGATGAGACGGCGACTGCGACGGAAGATGGTGTCTTCTTGCATAGAAACATCGAAATCGAGCGATGAAGCGAGTTCCATAAGTTCCTTTTGCATCTTAGTCTTATCGGATGGAGTGCCGCGCACTGAAAATTCAATGCATGATTTGTCTAAGGCTTCCTCTCCTTCGTGAAGAGGCATACGGCCTGTGAGTCGCTGGATAGCATCGATGTTGAGTCCTTGTTCGGCAACAACTTTTGATACGGCACCTATTTGCTTGGCGGTGATGCGTCGGCCTAAGATGGCGATAATCCATCGATGTTTGCCTTGTCGCGCCACCCATTCGTTATAAGCTTCGATTGTGACAGGGCTGAAACGGATAGAGACGTTCATTTCGCCAGCTTTGAAAAGAAGCTCTTTCATAATGTTGCCACTTTGCTCGCTTGTGGTCTTAAAAAGTATACCCAAAGAGAGGTGGTGGTGGATGTCGGCCTGACCAATGTCGAGGATAGAAGCATCGTATTTACCGAGGATTTCGGTAAGTGCAGAAGTAAGGCCGGGACGATCGTTGCCTGCTATATTAATAAGGATGATTTCGTAATTGTTGTTATTTTCCATTTTATTTAAATTTTATAGAATTTCTGTGAATTCCGTGGTTAGTTTAAAAATCTTTTTCAAAAATAGTGATAATTTTTTTGATTGCACAAAGTTACAACGCATTTTATGCTTTTGTTTCCTTAAAAAGGATAATTTGGCGAAATTTTTACATTTTTTTATGAGAATAAATAGGGTGAGGTTAAAATTGGGGTGTGGGAGTTTGTAAATGTTAATTATGTGGGGATTTTATGGAGGAGAATGCGTGGAAAAGTGCGATGGAATCGTGTTTTTAACTAATAAACTTAAAATATGTTTAAATGTTAAAATTGCGTAGTTTCTTATTTCTTTTAATGAGTTGTATTTCAGTTTATTGAAAGGCGGAGTGAGGACGTGTGATTTGCGTAGTAAAATATTTTGTATTATCTTTGCAGAGAAATTAATGCAGGAGAGTAGTGCTTGATGTATGAAACCCATGCGTAGACGCCGAAAATCGGCGCAAGGAGTGAGCGAAATTGAAAGCTGAAAGCTCCTTATTTATGAACTTAAAAGAGAAAGATGAAGAAAACACTATTTACAATTGTAACTGCATGTGTTCTCCTTGTTTTCTTGGCAGCGAATAGTTCAAATCCTAAAGGAAATGGTTTAGGTCGCATAGCCCCAAACTTTGTGACAGAAAATGAATTTAGGAGATTTGAATTGCAACGCAACAATGAAAATTATGTACTACTCACTTTCTGGAACTCGGTAGATGCTGAATCTCGTATTGCCAATGTGACATACGACCGAGCTTTGAAAAATGTGAAGGGAATTGAGTATATAGCCATTAATTTTGATAAATCTTATGGTGTGTATCGTGAGATGTTGAAGCTTGATGGTGTGAACAGTGTAAAGCAATTTTATGACTGTGATGGCGAAGAAGGAAAATTATATTCGCGATACGGTTTGAAAAAAGGAATGAAATCACTTTTGCTTGATAAATCGGGAAAAGTGATAGCAGAAAACCCTACTGTAAGAGAATTGAATGATTTAATTCACTAATAAATTAAGGCTGTGAGGAGTAATCGTCACAGCCTTAATTGTGTTTTTGGAAGGTGTAGCCTTGTACGAAAAAAGCCGCGGACTTGATGTCTACGGCTTTTATGTTCTGTATTGGTGTTATTTTACACGAATTACGCGTCCTACTTTTAGGGTAGAGGTCTTTGATAGGCCATTCAAGCGACAAAGAGCTGCAACAGATGTGCCGTGGTTAGCGGCGATTTTGCCGAGGCTGTCACCTTTGCGTATTCTATAGGTGCCTTTACCTTTATATTGGTTTTTCTTGCCTTTTGCTCTGTATTTAGAAGAAGGCGAGTAATCACGCGATTTCTTAAACGATTTCTTGTCGAAAGTATAAGTATCGGTGTGAGTGGTCTTGTTTTTGAAATCGAAAATGGCTTGAGGGTTGATAGCATAACCCATATAGCGAGTTTCGAAGTGTAGGTGCGCACCAAAACTGCGACCAGTGTTACCGCCAAGTGCGATAGGTTGGCCCACCTTTACATCTTGTCCGTCTTGAACGAGGAATTTAGAAAGGTGACCGTATACTGTTTCGAGTTCGTTTTCGTGACGAAGGATGATATAGTAGCCATAACCGCGGCGCTCGTAATTGGTGAGTCGCACTCTACCACTGAAAGCTGCATATACTGTATCGCCTGTGTGAAGTTTTAGGTCGACACCTTTGTGCATACGACGGAAACGAGGGCGATATCCATAAGGTGAAGTGACTCTACCAGGGCATGGGATTGCAAATTTGCTTACATCTATGACCTTAGTATCAGGAACTTTGCTTTGGTCGTAAGGGTTAACCAAGCGACTATCCCAACCTTCGGAATAGATGTCCATTTCTGGCTCTTCTTCTTCGAGCCATTGGTGAGCAAAGGCTTCAGTGTCTTGAAGTTTGATTTGGTCTTGCACCTTCGATTGTGAAGCGAGCAGTCTGGCGTGTGTTTTGTTGTAGTCGGAAACAGACTGCAAATTCTGAGCCTCAGCATTCTGCATGAAGCAGAACGCCGATAAAGCAGTGCATCCGAGTATGATAAGTTTCTTAAAATTCATTATATAGTTAAGTTGCAATTAAGTCTTTTATAGTTCGTCATCAGCATAGATGAGATTCATAGCTGCAGGAGTGTAGTCGAAGATTTCTTCAGGTTTGAAGAAACGATTGATTTCAATAGCTGCATTTTCAATTGAATCTGATGCATGCACCACATTTTCGATACCCATACTATAGTCGCCTCTGATAGTACCAGGAGCCGCATTGCGACCATTGGTGGCACCAGTCATATTACGCACTACTTGCACAGCATCGATGCCCTTAAGACAGATTACAATTACAGGAAGGCATTGCATAGAATTTTTAATGCGATTGAAGAACGGACGATCGATAAGATGAGCATAATGCTCTTCGACGATGGCATCGCTCAATTGCATCATTTTCATACCAGCAATGATTAACCCTTTTTTGATAAAACGGTCGATGATTTCGCCTGAAATGCCACGGCCCATAGCCGATGGTTTAAGTATAACTAAGGTTTTTTCCATATAATTGTCTTCTTTTTTAGGTTTAAGGGGCTGAATTTCGGAGTCAACCCACTGATTTACATAAAACTTTTCAAAGATACTGAATTTATTCAGAATACAAAACACGGAAAATTTACCAATGTTTAAGATTGTGTTAATTTTAACGAATGCTTGTGTGTTAAATGCTTGATATAAAGGTTAGTAATTCCATTAAGGTGGTAATGGGATTAACTTTACTTAACTAAAGAGGGTGGTAAAAATATTGTTAACTAATCAAACTCCAATTGGCTTGCTTTTGGTATAAGAATGAAAGATGTTGCGACATTGAAGCGTAAGCAGGGTTTTGAAGTTTTTCGTCCTTTTCGAGGATTTCGCGTGCAGTGTCGCGTGCAAGTTGTACTACTAGCCCATCGTGAGCAAGGTCGGCAATCTTCAATGTGAACGAAATACCACTTTGTTGAGTACCCTCCATATCACCAGGGCCGCGAAGTTTCATATCCTCTTCGGCCACAACGAAACCGTCGTTGGTATCGGTCATAACTTTCAGACGATGACGAGTTTCCTTGCTGAGCTTTTGTTGCGACATAAGGATACAATATGATTGGTCGGCACCTCGTCCCACACGACCACGCAATTGGTGGAGTTGTGCAAGTCCGAAACGTTCGGCATTTTCGATTACCATCACCGACGCATTAGGCACATTTACTCCCACTTCAATCACAGTGGTAGCCACCATAATGTGAGCTTGATAGCTGAAGAAAAGTTGCATTTGGTGATCTTTTTCGGCAGGTCGCATCTTTCCATGCACAAAGCACACTTTATAGCTTGGGAAAGTTTCCTTGATGGTTTCGTAGCCATCTTCAAGGTTTTGGAGGTCGAGTTTCTCGTTTTCCTGAATGAGAGGATAGACGATGTAGATTTGACGACCAAGCTTTAGTTGTTCGCCAATAAACCGGTAAACGTTTTGTCGCTGATTGTCAAATCGTAGCACTGTGGTAACGGGTTTGCGACCAGGAGGCAGTTCGTCGATAACCGACACATCAAGGTCGCCATAAACTGTCATAGCAAGAGTGCGAGGTATAGGCGTTGCCGTCATCACCAAGATGTGAGGAGGAGTGGAGTTTTTTCGCCACATCTTAGCACGCTGAGCCACACCAAAACGATGTTGCTCGTCGATGACGCACAATCCGAGGTTTTTGAAATTTACAGTATCCTCAAGTACGGCATGTGTGCCGATGAGGATGTGTAGTTCGCCCGATAGGAGTTGTGCGTGGATACAATCTCGGTCGGATTTCTTGGTGGAACCTGTGAGAAGAGCCACATTGATACCAAGCGGTGTGAGCATATTCTTCACAGAGTCGAAGTGTTGTGATGCAAGGATTTCGGTGGGTGCAATGATGCAAGCCTGATACCCATTGTCGAGAGCAATGAGTGTGGACATCACAGCCACGAGAGTCTTGCCACTACCCACATCGCCTTGCAAAAGTCGGTTCATCTGTCGGCCGGTGCCCATATCTCGGCGTATTTCACGAATCACGCGTTTTTGGGCATTGGTGAGAGGGAAAGGGAGTGCCGTATTGTAGAAACCATTGAAATAGTTGCCAATATGATCGAATTTAAATCCAAGAATCTTACTATTGCGAGACTTTGTGAAACTTAAAATATTGAGTTGCAAGAAAAATAATTCGTCGAATTTAAGTCTCAATTGTGCTCTTTGAAGGTCTTGGATAGAGCGAGGTTTGTGAATGTTGGTAAGTGCCTCGTGCAAGCTTATGAGTTTGTTGCGTTCAAGAACTTCACGAGGAACCACATCTCTTATGCAATTGATTGAGGCAAGAAGACTCTCCTGAAGTTGCTGCATAGTGCGTGATGTGAAACCACTATTTCTCATTTTCTCGGTGAGAGTGTAGATGCCTCTCAGCCCAGAGCAATCGGAGTTTGGTTTGTTTTCTTCTACCTCAGGGTGTGATATGCTATAACGATTGTTGAAAATCGTAGGTTTGCCAAAAATGATATATTCTTTGCCTGTGGAAAGAGACTCTTTGATACGCTTCACAGAATTGAACCACACAATCTCAATGCTCCCTGTGCCATCGGTGAATAGGGCATGCAGACGACGGCGCGCACCTTCGCCTTGCTCGTTGAAGGTGATGAATTTTCCTTTGAGTTGGATAGACGGCATTTCGCCTTGAATGTCGGAAATGCGATGAATGTGAGTCTTGTCGAGATAACGAAACGGAAAATGATAGAGTAAGTCGTAGAATGTGAAAATTCCCAACTCCTTACCTAATATTTCGGCTCGTTTAGGTCCAACTCCTTTTAGAAATTTTATGTCGGTGCGTATGAGATTATTCATTTCGTAGTAATTCTTCTGCGATGATTAGGTCGATAGAGTGTGTGATTTTGATATTTTTAGGACTACCTTCGATAAGCGTGATATGGTGTCCAGCAGCTTCCGCTACCGATGCATCATCGGTGAAAATGTCGGAGAAAGGAGTGTTATAGGCATCTTTCAGAAGTGTAGCATCGAAAGTTTGTGGAGTTTGCACGGCTCTGAGCGAAGCTCTATTGAGAGCTTTAGAGTGCCCTTCGTTATCGGTGAAAGCGCGAATAGTGTCGGTGACTGCAATGGCAGGTACGGCAGTGCCATATATGCTTGCAGTAGCAAAAGCATTGATGATGATATCGGTGCTAATGAGAGGTCGCACACCATCGTGCACTGCAATAAGGTCGTGTTCATCGGGGGTAATGGTGTCAATAGCATTTTTTACCGAATGAAAACGAGTGTCGCCACCCACCACTATAGTATGAGGGGTGGTGAAATGGTGTGCTTCGCAAAGTTCGCTCCATTGAGATAGCTGGCTTGCTGGCAACACCACTATGATTTTGCAATCGCATAAAGCAAATCGATTGATGGTGTGCATAAGCACAGGTACATTGTTCAGGCATAAAAATTGCTTAGGAATGTCGCTTCCGAATCTCGAACCTTTCCCACCGGCCACTATAATTGCGTATTTTGTCATATCCAAATCATTTTATTGCAAAATAAATAAAAAGTGTGATTATAAAAAAATAAAAAGCGACTTTTTTAAGCCGCTTTTTATGTCTTCAATAGGTATGAATTTTTAAGGTAAAAAAGATTGTTTTAGGTTTGTAACGCAAATATAAGCCCTATTTTTTGGATAGGTCAAATAAAAAAATATGTTTTAAAATATGTTTTTTGAATTATTTATGAAAATATGCATAGAATTTATGTATAAAATACTGATAGTTAGTGTGGTGTAATAATGTGATAAAAGACTGTTAAATAGAGTTAAAGCGCGCTATTGATGGTGTCTGCTATAGCAAAAGGGAGTTTTGGAATGGTGCTATTTTCTTTCTCCATCGGGACGGAAATATTCTATACAGATGTCGTTTCCATCAAAAACTGCATAAGAAAAGTGTTGAATCCAATCTCCTAAAATTATGCATTTTGCGTGATTGGATATTTGTTCGTTGGCAATAATATGCAAATGACCAAATATATAATAATGTATATCGCTATGAGATGATGCGTGATCTCGAGCAAATTCGAGCAGATTCTCTTTGTGCTTCTCCACAGCCTGAGCGCAATCTTCACCATTTTTGCGACTGTGTGACGACCAATTGTGAGCAAAAGGAATGGTAATGCACGAAGGAAGCATAGAGTAAATGGCTTGGCAGAATTTATTGCGAAATATCCAACGAATAATTCGGAATGAAAGTTTGTGTTTGCCCACACCATCGCCGTGGTTTAGGAAAAATCGTTTGCCAAGAATTTGGCGTTCAGCTACCCCGTCAACCACTTCTATACCGAGTTCGTTTGGCAGATAGTCGAAAATCCAAATGTCGTGATTGCCAATAAACCAATGAATTTTCACACCGTTGTCGGCAAGTTCGGCCAATTTCCCCAAGAAACGAACATATCCTTTAGGTACTACACGAGAATATTCATACCAATAGTCGAGAATGTCGCCGAGAAGGTATATTTCGCTTGCTTTATCCTTGATAGAATCGAGAAAGCGCACCACACGCCTCTCGTTGTCCAAAGGATTCTTGAGGTATGATGCACCTAAATGCAGGTCGGAAAGGAAATATACATTCTTGCTCATAATAATAAATGGAGATTTAGAGGAATCCGAGTTCGAGTTTGGCTTCTTCGCTCATCATATCCTTATCCCATTCAGGCTCGAAAACGAGTTGGATATCGAGGCTTTTTACACCTTCCACGCTTTCTACCTTCATGCGGATGTCTTCCATAAGGAAATCAGATGCAGGACAAGAAGGGGCAGTAAGAGTCATATCTATTTGCACATTGCCATTGTCTTGCACATCGATGCCGTAGATGAGACCAAGTGAGTACACATCTACTGGAATTTCAGGGTCGAACACCGTTCTGAGCATCTTCACGATGTTTTCTTCTATTTGTAATCTTGTATTTTCGTCCATAATAATGCAAAGTTAAGCGAATTTCTATAAACTGCCTAATTTTATGAATATAATTGAAAGGTAAAGCAACTTTGAAGTAAAAAAGTTGTTATAAATGAGGCGAAAATTGTGAGAAAATAAAAAAGTGTGTAAATTTGTGATAAGTTTAACCAATAAATATAATGTATATGAAGAATTTTAAGAGAATATTATTTGTGGCAGTAGCCATCGTGGCTATGAGTTTCAGTGCATCGGCTGGTGGTTTCCGCTGGGGTGTGAAGGCCGGTGTGGCTTTGAACAACATTCATTTTAGTGAAGAAATCCTCAACGATTTCGTTGCAAAGGATAATCAGGCAGGTTTCACTGGTGGTTTGATGGCTGAATTGACAATACCTGTGATTAATTTGGGTGTTGATGCATCGTTGATGTATGTTCATCGTAATTCATTGCAAAAGGCAGGTGGCGAAAAGTTGAATCGCGATTACATAGAAATTCCTGTAAACTTGAAGTATAAGATAAGTCTTCCTCTTGTGGAAAAGGTGGTTAGTCCATATCTATTTGCTGGTCCAAGTTTTGCATTCAAGACAGGCAAAGACGAAATCAAGGATTTTGTGAAGACACAAAAGTGTGATGTGGCTGTGAATGTGGGTGTGGCTGTAGAACTCTTCCGTCACGTGCAAGTGAGTGGTAGTTATGGTTTCGGAGTGACCAAGGCACTTGAATATGTGGGCGTGGCAGAAAATAAGGCTGGCATCGAAGGTAAGAACAAATATTGGACAATCACAGCTGCTTATTTGTTCTAATTATCATTAAGGAAATTAAAAATATCGGTATTTTCTCCAAAAATGCATGGGTGGAAATGCCGATTTTTTTGTGTTTACGATAAAATATAGTAGTTTTGCATAATATTTAGAAAAGAAACAAAACGAGATGAAGAAAAAAATAATTTCGATGGTGTTGCTATGCGTGGCATTTTTCAGCTCAAGCGTAGCTATGGCACAAGGTCGCTGGGGTGTGACTGTGGGTGCTGATATGACTAATTTGGTGTTTGACCAAAAACTTTTCAATGTAGATTACAACTTTGGTGCTACTGCTGGTGTCACTGGTGAAATTATGATGCCAGGTATAGGCTTCGGATTTGAGGCAGGACTATTGTATACCCAACGAGGAGCAAAATTGCATCTTGGCGATCGCCATTTGTGGGAAAGTCAAGGTTATGGCAAGGAAAACTGTATGCTTCACTACTTGGAAATTCCTATTCACTTGAAATTTAGATATAAAAATCTGAACGGATTGGAAAATACCTTTATGCCACTTGTGTTTGTAGGTCCTGAATTTTCGTTCCTACTTGCAAATAACGATTTGAAGGCATTTGAATATCCAGCAGGAGAATTTGGACTTGATGTGGGACTTGGTGCAGAGCTTATGCGTAAGTTTGAAATCAAGGCAAGTTATACATGGGGTTTGAGTTACTGTATGAAGACCAAGCAACTCGATGATTACATCGGAAAGAATCGCACTTGGAAACTTTCTTGCACATATTATTTCTAAAATAAGTGCGAAAATAAGGGATAAAATATTGCAGATGTTGAAGTTAATTCGGCATCTGCTTTTTTATATTTGAAAGAGTTTGTGGATTGAGGGAATTATTTGTAATTTTGAGGAGGAAAGTTGAAATAAAATAAGATTATGACACAATTTGTAGATGTAATATTACCATTACCACTTTATAGCACATTCACCTATCGCATTCCCGAAATAGTAGAGGGTGTGAAGATAGGTAGTCGTGTGCTTGTGCCATTTGGCCGAAAGAAATTTTATACTGCGATAGTGGTGATGGTGCATCACAATGCTCCTCAAGGCTATGAGGTGAAAGAAATTGTGTCGGTGCTCGACGAAGCTCCTATCGTGCGTCATCCTCAATTGAAATTCTGGAATTGGATTTCAGAATACTATCTATGTTCGCCCGGAGAGGTGTATAAGGCTGCAGTGCCAGCAGGACTGAAAGTGGAAAGCGAGACCGTGATTACTGCTAATCGTGATTACGAAGATACAGAAGATTGTCGTCTTGGCGAACGAGAACGCATCATTTACGAACTCGTAGCATCACGCGACAAGGTGCAGCTCAATGAGATAGCAAATGCTACAGGATTCAAGAATGTGGAGTCGGTGGTGAGCCGAATGCTCGAAAAAGATGCTATCTATGTGGCCGAAAAGGTGGTGGATAACTATCGTCCAAAGACCGAGATGTGCATAGCTCTCAATTTGGAGCGAGGTGATGATGAGGGATTGCATCGCTACTTTGATATGGTGCGTCGCAGCAATAAACAAGAGGCTCTCTTGCTTGCCTATCTTGACCTATCTCGATGGTTGCAGAGTGGCGAACTCCGTGAAGTGAAGAAACAAGAACTTTTGGAGCGTGCCGATGTGACTCCGGCAGTGCTTAGTGGGGTGATGGGCAAGGGTATTCTCAAGCAATACAAAAAAGAAATCAACCGATTTGCCAATCGTGTGAATCGTGTGCAAGATAAACCCGAACTTAGTGCAGAGCAAGGACGTGCATATCAAGAGATTCTTGATTCGTTCAAAGAAAAGAATATCACACTTCTGCACGGAGTGACATCGAGTGGAAAAACCTCGATATATGTGCATCTTATCGATAAGGTGCTGAAAAATGGTGGTCAGGCATTGTATCTTGTGCCAGAAATAGCACTTACCACGCAATTGACGCAACGATTGCAACAATATTTTGGTGATAAATTGCTCATCTACCATTCGAAATTCTCGGATAACGAGCGAGTGGATATATGGAAAAAACTTCTGTATGGCAATGAGCCTTGTGTGGTGATAGGGGTGCGTTCGTCGGTGTTTCTTCCGTTTGCCAATCTTGGTCTTGTGATAGTGGATGAGGAACACGACACCAGCTACAAACAACAAGATCCTGCTCCACGCTACAATGGGCGTAATGCAGCCATAATGCTTGCCTCTATGCATGGAGCCAAGACGCTACTTGGATCGGCAACACCTGCCATTGAGGTGTATCACAATGCCGAGAAGGGTAGATATGGATTGGTGTCGCTGCTTACTCGCTACGAGGATATAGAGATGCCAGAGGTGGAAGTGGTGGACACTCGCGAGGCACGCAAGAAGAAGGAGATGAAAGGAATGTTTTCGGGACGCTTGGTGTATCTTTGTCGCGAAAGTCTTGAGGCAGGTGAGCAAGTAATTCTATTTCAAAATCGTCGAGGATATGCTCCAATGGTGCGATGCAAGCAATGTGAATGGATACCGAAGTGTGAAAATTGCGATGTGTCGCTTACTTATCACAAGCATGTGAATACATTATCGTGCCATTATTGTGGATTCACGCTGCAATTACCATCAATTTGTCCGGCGTGCAAGATGCCCGATATCGAAATAGTGGGATATGGCACCGAACGCATCGAAGATGAGGTGGAGGCTGTGTTCCCAGAAGATAGAATAGCGAGAATGGACCTTGATACCACTCGCAATAAAAATAGTTACGAAAAACTGATAGAGGAATTTTCTACGGGTAAGAAAAATGTGCTTGTAGGTACTCAAATGGTGACTAAGGGCCTCGATTTTGCAGGGGTTAGCACTGTGGGTATCCTCAATGCCGATACTATGATAAATTTCCCTGATTTCCGTTCAGATGAGCGTGCTTTCGATATGATGGAGCAGGTGAGCGGTCGTGCGGGGCGTAAGAGTAAGCGAGGTCGTGTGGTGATACAGACGAGTGATGTGCGTCATCCTGTGATAGGCTTTGTGAAATCGCACGATTATCTCGGTTTTTATCGATATGAACTTGGTGAGCGTGAGAAATTTAAATATCCACCATTTTCAAAGATTATCAATATCTATATGAAGCATCGTGATGATAATGTGCTCACAGAGATGTCGGTGCGTTATAGCAATATGCTCCGTCAGGTGTTTCATCATCGTGTGTTGGGGCCAGAGGCTCCAATGGTGGCAAGGGTGCAGAATTTTTACATCCGTCAGATAGTGCTGAAGATGGAAAATGAGGCTTCTATGCCTAAGGTGAAGGCTATTTTGCGACAAGTGTACGAGAATATGCTCAATGTGGATAGTCGCATGAAGCAAGTGATACTCTATTATGATGTAGACCCTGTGTGATTAATTAATAAAGAGTAATAAGTAATTGAGGAGAACTCTGAATCTATTCAGTTTGTTATAGGTGGAAAAACTACGGTGGATTGATGGAAAATAATACCGATAAATATATTAGCGAGGTGTATCCTGTGGTGGGTATGCAGTGTGCTGCTTGCTCGGCTCGCATCGAGAAGGTGCTTGGCCGTCAGCAGGGAGTGGAGGCGTGTGCAGTGAATTTGGCTGCGTGCAATCTGTCGGTTACTTTCAATCCCGAAGTCACTTCTGCCGACCGACTTGCCGAGGTGGTGGCGAATATGGGTTTCCAACTTGTGACAAAAGGTGGCGAAAGTGCCACAGCCGAGCTGGAAGAGCGTGAGCGAGAACGTTACAAGCAGATGAAACGCAATGTGCTGTGGTCGGCTATGTTATCACTTCCTATAATGGTGCTTTCGATGTTTTTCATGTCGATGCCATATTCCGATGTGATAATGGCTGTGCTTGCCACACCTGTGGTGTTTTATTTCGGACGAGGCTACTTCGTTAATGCATGGAAGCAACTCAAGCAAGGTTCGGCTAATATGGACACACTTGTGTCGTTGAGCGTGGGTGTTTCCTATCTGTTCAGCCTTTTCAATATGATTTACCCCGAATTTTGGGAAAGTCGTGGAGTTGTGCCACATGTATATTTCGAGGCATCTGCTATGATTGTAGTGTTTATTATGCTGGGTAAGATGCTCGAAGAGCGTGCCAAAGGTAATACTTCCGTTGCCATAAAGAAACTTATGGGGCTTGCCCCAAAAACGGCTATGGTGGTGACCGAGAGTGGCGATCTGCGTGAAACACTTATCGATTACATAAAGGTGGACGATGCTATCGCCGTGCGTCCAGGTGAGAAAGTGCCAGTGGATGGTGTAGTAGTGGATGGTGCTTCGTTTGTTGACGAGAGTATGCTCAGTGGCGAACCTATCCCTATGGAGAAGGTCGAAGGTGCAGAAGTCTTTGCTGGCACAATCAATCAGAAAGGCTCTTTCAGAATGCGTGCCACAAAGGTGGGGAAGGCTACGATGCTCGCCTCTATTATCAAGATGGTGCAAGATGCACAAGGCAGCAAAGCTCCGATTCAGCGAATAGTGGATAAGGTGGCGAGTGTGTTTGTGCCTGTGATAGTATCTGTGGCATTGATTTCGCTTATAGTGTGGAGCATATTTGGTGGCGATGAGGGCGTGGTGCATGGAGTGCTTGCCTTTGTCACTGTAGTGATTATAGCCTGCCCGTGTGCGCTCGGATTGGCTACGCCTACAGCAATAATGGTGGGAGTGGGACGAGGAGCCGAGAAGGGGATACTCATAAAAGATGCCAAAAGCATAGAGATTGCCAAAAAGATAGATGTGGTGGTGCTTGATAAGACAGGAACCATCACCGAAGGCCGTCCTGAAGTGGCTGATGTGGTATTTGGTGAAGGAGTAGATGTGGACAAGTGTGCCGATGTGCTGTATTCGCTTGAAATGCAATCGGAGCATCCGCTTGCCGAAGCTATTGTGCGACATTTCAAGGAAATAGATGCTCAATCGCTCCCTGTGACTGATTTTGATGCCATAGTGGGAGGTGGTGTGAAAGGCGTGGTGGATGGTAACATTTATTTTGTGGGAAATGCTAAATACCTGAAGCATCAAGGTGTGAAAATGGAGACAGACTTGGAGGTGCGTGCCAACGAACTCGAAGAAGAGGCGAAAACTGTGGTTTGGCTTGCCGACGAGCATCGTTCGCTCTTACTCATTGCAATCGTGGATAAAGTGAAATCCTCTTCGGCCGATGCCGTGAGCCGATTGCAAGAGATGGGAATAGATGTGTATATGCTCACTGGCGACAATCGAGTCACAGCCGAGGCAGTAGCCCATCAGGTGGGAATCACTCATTTCGAGGCACAGGTGTTGCCTCATCAGAAGGCAGAGTTTGTGAAAACTTTGCAAAGTCAAGGCCGATGCGTGGCTATGGTGGGCGATGGTATAAACGACAGTGCTGCTCTTGCACAATGTGATATGGGCATTGCTATGGGTAAGGGTAGTGACATTGCTATCGATATAGCCAAAATGGCGATAGTGGGCAATGACTTGATGAAAATTCCCGAAGCCATCAATCTGTCGAAGCGTATCGTTCGCACAATTCACCAAAATCTCTTTTGGGCGTTTATCTACAATCTTATAGGAGTGCCTGTGGCAGCGGGTGTGCTATATCCTGTGTGTGGTTTCTTGCTTAATCCTATGATAGCCAGTGCAGCTATGGCTATGAGTAGTGTGAGTGTGGTTACGAATAGCGTTTGTTCAGTTAGGAATTAGGAGTGAGGAGTTTTTGAATTGTTCTGTTTTTCGGATTTGTTATTCTAAAGGTCGTATATTTTTATAAAAAACATCCTACGATTTTGCAGTTTCTTTTTTTTTTTTTTTCTTTGTGTAGTTTTTTGGAAGACAATCACCATTAACTATCATTGAGGGGAAACCGATGACTATAACAAAAACGAGAAACTGCCGCCTATGAGAAAGATATTGTATGTATTTATATGTGCAATATTTTCGTTGTTCGCTTTGTCGCTATCGGCAAAGGAGCAAGTTGATTCGTGCAAGTCTGATACCTCTATCGTGACTCGTTCTAAGATTTACTATCCTGTAAATAAGGTTACTATCTACGAGAATTATATGAACAACCCTAAGGAACTGGAGCTGATAAAGCGTTATCTCGCTACATCTCCTCGCATAGATAGTATAACTATTCATTCTTATGCATCTCCTGAAGGACGATATAAGTTTAATAAATGGCTTGCCGAAGAGCGTGGTAAGACAGCAAAGCGTTATATCCTTTCGTTAGTGCCAAAATATCGCAATTTCTCCGATACTATCATACGCATTTCGCCTACAGCCGAAAACTGGGCAGGTATGCGCGAAGAGGTAGAGAAACTATATCATCGTGCCGACCGTGATGAGGTGCTTGCCATCATCGATATGAAGGGCATTAGCGATCCTCATAAGAAGAATAAACTGAAATTATTGGACGATGGTGCTTCATGGCGTTATATTCTGAAGCATATTATGCCACAATTGCGTTATGCTACTTGGATTTCGGTGTGGCAACAACCAGACAAACCTATTCCTACACCACAAATCAAGAAATTGAGTCTTGATATGCCTGCACTAATGCCTCCAATGGATAGAGTGCCTTCATTCCCATTGCCGAAAAAGCCTGTGCAAGAGGATGTGAAGACTATTTTGGCGTTGAAGAGCAATTTGCTATATGATGCAGTGTCTTGGCTTAACTTTTCAATCGAAGTGCCATTTGCAGGCGATAAATTCTCGGCATTGTATTATCATCAGTTCCCTTGGTGGACATGGGGACAAAGCGACAATGAATATTGTGTGCGTTTCCTAAGCATTGGTGGTGAAGGTAGATGGTGGTTTAAGCCTCAGCCTCGTCCTGCTACTGAGAAATTGAAAAAACGCGATCGCCTTGTAGGTCATTTCATCGGCATATATGGCGAATCGGGAAAATATGACTTCGAGCGTAAGAGAGACATCTGTTATCAAGGTGAATTTTGGAGTGCTGGCTTGAGTTATGGCTATTCTATGCCTATCTCTAAGCATTTGAATCTTGAACTATCACTATCGGCAGGTTATGCATCGATAGCACACCGTGGTTACACACCATCGCCAGATTATTCGATCCTATGGCGTGACTACGACAAGATAGGACGCTGGCACTACCTTGGTCTCACCAAGGCACAAGTGACGCTTGTGATACCTATCAGAATGAAGGTGAAGAAAGGAGGTGGGCAATGAAGCGAGTGATGCCACTGCTGTGTTTCACACTACTCACTTTGGTGCTGATATCATGTGAGCATCGTATCCTTGAAGATCCTTACAACGGACACTATGTGAGAGTGTACGTAGATGAGCATATCAAGAATGTGACATACGGATTTTATAGCGATCAGCGCAAACGACCTGAATACGAGCGTCCCCGTGTGCTTCGTGCAGTGTTGGCCGATCCTATCACCAACAAAGTGGTATCGGAACGCTACCTACAAACTTATGGTGAAGATGAGCGAGGATATTATATCGATGGATATATGGCAGCCGAAGCCGGACAATATAACCTTATGGTGTATAACTTCGGTACTCCACGCACAAAATTGCGTAACGAAAACGATTACACAGCAATAGAAAGTTACACATCACCTATTGATGACAGATTGTTTCAATATTTCCCTACTATGGAGGGCGAATTGGATAAGAAAAATGTGAGATATTGTCCCGACCATTTGTTTCTTACAACATGCGAGCGAGTGACTGTGCCAAAGAGTCTAAATATCGACACATTACGCACACACGGTGGCGACTTTTTTACGGCAAATTCGGTGGTGAAGAGTTACTACTTGCAAGTGCGTATCAAGGGATTTGAACATGTGGTATCGGCAGTGTCGCTTTTGAGTGGTATGGCAGGTGCGAAAACTCTATACAACAGAGAGATGGTGGCAAGTGATCCCGTGAGTGTGTTCTTTGACTTGGATTATACCGATGTGGGGCGTACAAATGTAACACCAAAGGGGACAACTACCCAAACTGCTGTTCTCTATACTACATTCAATACCTTCGGTAAATTACCAGAGGAACAGAGTTTGTTCCACCTAAATTTTGAGTTTAAACGCACCGATGGTAGTACGCAGGTAGAAAGTATCGATATCACATCAATGTTTGATGAACCCCTTGTGGTGAACGAGCAGTGGATATTGATAGAAAAAGAGATAGAAATTGAAGCTCCAATCGGAGGTGGAGGTGGATTGACACCGGGCGTTGATGAATGGGCTGATATATGGGCAGATATACAATTGTAAAGAACTAAAACATATAAAAAACAATAAAAAACAAAAAAAACAAAAAAAACAAAAAAAACAAAAAAAACAAATTAATTATTAAACATTTAGTATTAACCCAAAATTTTCAAAAAAATGAAGAAAGTTTTATTATTTGCGGCTGTAGCAAGTGTGGCACTTGCAAGCTGTGTAAGTGAAGAGGTGACTAACCCTGCACAAAAGAGCAAAATCACATTTGACTCTCCTGTATTGTATGGTAAAGTAAACTCAAGAGCAAACGTTTTTGGTGAAATCAGTGCACACGAATATGGTGGTAGTACTTATACATATCCAAGAACTGAAAACTTCCAAATCTATGCAGTATCTCACGAAGGTGACTTCGCAGGTTGGGCAAGTGCTACTCCTGCTGCGTTCAACAACGATACAATCTGTTATGATATAAATGTAGATGGTTGGGCTCCTAAAACTCAAGGTGGTGGTTATTATTACTGGGAAAATGGCAAGAAGATGTCTTTCGCTGCTAGCTCTCCTGCTAATTTGGCTGTAGAAGGTGTAACTCGCACTTATGGTGCTAAAGGTTTGACTATCAGTGGTTTCGAAGTAAATGCTGATCCTGTTAAGCAATACGACCTATTGTTCAGTACTCGTTCTTGCAACAATACTTCAGCAAATATGCAACACGGTGCTGGTGCATATAGTGGTGTGCCTGTGAAATTCCAACACGCACTTTCTTCTATCCGTTTCTCTCTAAGAAACACTTCAAACGAAGAAGTGATTTTGACAGGTATCGAAATTGATGGTGTGAAGTATAAAGGTGAGTTCAATGAAAACATAACTGAAGGTGATGATAAGACTTTGTATCAAAGAGGTGAAAATGTGAATCCAGCTTGGACTACTGATGCTGAATTGGTGGCTAATCCTTATGTAGCATTCTCTGGTTCTGTTAAGTTCCTTTATGAAGCTCAATATGTATCTCAATTGATCCTTGGTGAAGGCAATTCTGGTACAGTACATAATTTGCTTCTAATGCCTCAAGAATTGACAGATGACGCTACAGTAACTGTACACTATACAGTAAACGGTAATGCAAATACTAAGGTTGTGAACTTGAAGGGTTTGAACTCTGTAAAGAACATTGATACAGATCAAGCAGAATATACTCCTATCAATGCATGGGAAATCGGTAAGCGTTATACTTACAGATTGTTCTATAGCTCAGAAACAGCTAAGAAGGATATGATCTACTTCGCACCATCTACTGAACAATGGGAAGACGTAGACGTAATCGTTGTAGCTCTATAATGCATTAAGGGTTTTATCATCATCGACCGAGTTATTCGGTTGATGATGATAAAATCTCATTTTTTTTCTTGAAAGTAAACAGATTTATTTATGAAATTGAATTTTCTATCAAAGCGTAATATACTTGGAATAGGTACTTTGCTACTTATGGTTATGCCTTCGTGCATTAGCACTCAAAAGGATGAGCCAAAAGTGGATAGCAATGACTATATCACATGGGATGTGGTGGCCGAAGGTGCTATGCAAGGTCGTGCTTTGGTGGAAAATGATACACATTTGCAAGAGGCTTGCTCATCGCGTAAGGCTATAGGAATATGGTCGGCCTACGAACTTGATGGCGAAGTAACTGAGAATGTGCTTGGTAATGAATATGGCGATGTGGCCCTCATGTATCAAGTAAACACTGAGTGGGACAACTATATGTGGTGGACCTACGCCCAAGAGGCATCTAAGTGGGTGTATGGTGCAAAATATACATTCAACGCATATTTCCCTATGAGTGTGGTGAATGAAATTAGTTCGTCGAATGTGTCTACCTTCGTGATAGAATACAATAGCGAACGCTACCAAGAAGATTTGATGACGGCTTATGCATTTGTGGATACAAAAGCACCTTCTTTCAGAGCAGGAGTGCCTGTGAAACTGAAGATGCTTCACACATTGGCTGCTTTGAAATTTCAATTCTCGTTTATCAACGAGGATAATACTACTTTCGATGATTCTGATGCTATTACTGCCTTTTGGCTCGAAAATACTCTTATGGGTAGAGGTGTGGCAACGACAGGTGTATTGGCATTTGGAACAATCGACGAAAATGGCGTAATGAACGGCGAACATATTCATTGGTATCCTGAATATTATCCCGAACCATCTACTGCGTCAAACACAAAGAAAATTTATGCTTGGGAAGATGCTAATGGCGTGACCTTTAGCTCTACCACTACAGGTCGCAACATAGCTGTGGCTTATAGCACAGATAGCGACGGAAAACAAAAATATGCCGTAAACAATGGCTGGATTTTAACTATTCCACAAGAAACAGATGGCACGGCTCAAATTTGCTTTAAGTTGAAAAATACAGGCGATTTGGTACACCATGTGTCACTACCCACTACCACCTATGAGGCTGGTAAAAGATATACTTACGACATAAGATTCAGTCAAACGAATGTGACTGTGTCGTTGAAGATTGCAGCGTGGAATGAATTGAAATCTACACAAGATATACCATTATAAACATAGATAAATGAAGATAACACCATACATATTATTAAGTATCATACTCACATTATTTGCAAGTTGTGTGCAACAAGCAGATGTGGAGCAAGGTGATGTGGCTGAGCTTTCGTTCAAATTGCTCACAGTGGGCGATGACGAGTCGCGTGGCAATGTGACCGATTACCCATCTTCTCCAGTACAATGGTCGCAAGCCGAGCGTGCCGTAGACGGAAGATATATGTATACTGTGTCGGTGTATATCATAGATAATAATAAGCGAATAGTGGCTTCGCAAGAAAATATACAGGTGCCTGATCAGGCCGAAGAAGTGGTGGTGACTTTCGATAAGAGTTACAACCTGAAAAGAGGTTTGTACACTATTATGGCTGTGGCAAATAATGCAAGTCACACTATAAATGGCACTACCTATGCATCTGGACTTACTAAGGCTTGGAGTGCTACCGACTACAATGCCTTGATGAACAATAAGATTATGGGTAATACCACCCACAATGTGAGCCCTAAGGATATGGTGCAACCACTATCGATGATGAAAGAGGTGGAATTGCACGCAGGGAAAAATGCTATTGATGGCGAGCTTGTACGCACTTTTGCAAGATTGCGTATTGAGGTGAAAAATAATAGTGGTCTTGCCGATTTGAAGGTAAATAGTTTGTCGTTCAGTAGCAATTTTACTCAAATGCAAGCCTATGTGTTTGACGACGGAACAGATAGAAAGTATTTCGATCCTAAGGGCGCTCCGTTTGCCACTTCGTCGTATGCACTTCAACCATTTGCCCTCGATGCGGGAAGTGATGCGAAATCGATAGCTGCAAGAAGTTCGGGTGTAGTATTTGATAGTTACTTGCTTGAGAGTAAGATTTCGGCAAACGAAAACTATACTTATACGCTTGGTCTTAAATACGAAAATGTCTCAGCTCAAACCATATCATTTAAACCCAATTGGAGTTCATATATAGGGCAAACAAGTGGATTGTCGGTGGGTGCTGAAAGCTATTTCTTGATTTATAATACTATTAATAATACTAAATATTATCTCAGTGCTGGTTCATCTACGGTAACTACAGCTCAATTAAGCCAAAGCAGTACCACAGTGAGCACAAGCCATGTGTGGCAACTGATTTCGGCGGGAAATAATCAGTATTATATAAAGAATGTGGAAACCGGATTGTATATGCAATCGCCGGGAAATAGTTCGATATCGTTAGGTGCATCTCCTGTGGCTTTTACTTTTGAAACAAAAGAATCGGGTTACTCATGGTATAAGTATTATTATATAGCGATAAAAAGCAATAATAGATATATTAAAGTAGAAACTAATGGTAGTGTGACGAGTGCTAACAATAGCAATAGTAACACTATGTATTTCAGAATGAATGTTGTAAATAAGGAATCTACTTCTACTGGCGAAGGTAATACTATTACTTATAATTCTCCAATTATACTCACTACTATCGACCCTGTGACTCAACAATCGTCGCTTACAAAGGCTATCAAGCGAAATGATTTCATAAATGTGCTTGTGACCGTGAGTTATAACCCTTACTCGGGCAAATTTGAATTCTTTGTAGAAGGCTGGAATGAAGGTAGTGGCAGTGTGGAATTTGAATAAGAAACTATATATGAAGCATATATTAATATATATATTAGGTGTGTTCTTGTCGGTGGCATTTCTTGCTTGTACCGATGACGATTTTGTTTTGCAAAGCACTGTAGGAGATAAGGAAGTGTGGGCAAAATTGGAATTTGGACATGACGATTTTGAGGATATAGATGTAAGTTCTCGTGCTACGCTGAATGAAATAGCAGAATCGAGAGTGGAAAACTTGTTTGTCTATATTTTTGACAATACAGGTAAGCGTGTGTATTCTCACTTCTATGACAATAACAATAAGGTGCAGACCATACCTAATACTGTGGGTAACTATTGGACTGTATCAAACCGCACTTCAACCAATGACAACGACACTCAAGGTGAGGTGATGATAAAATCGCCAACACTACAAGGTGGTAGCATATATATGGTGGCAAATCTTAATGCCGACCAATTGAATATCTCAGCCGACCAATTGAATATGGTGGAAACACTTGAGGAATTGGAATCGCTTACTATTACACTAAATCAGGAAATCACTTCGCGTACGGGTTGTTTCTTGATGACTGGTAGTGTGGAAGGTATTACAATCAATGAAAATGGCAAAATTATTAAAAATAATGCCAATGTGCGTGTGCCTTTGGTGAGATTGGATGCAAAGGTGACCGTGAAAGTGATTGTAGGCGAAGCGAAAGAGAGTAATCAATTGATGAAGGATTTCATTCCAGAATCGTGGCAAGTGATGCGTATGCCTAAGGGAACACGCTTGCTTGATACAGGCGAAGGTGTGGACCAACTTGGATTCTTTGATAGCGAAGAAGTGCAATTCGAAACCGACTTGGGAGGAGAAAAGAGTTTCTCGTTCTACACACTTGAGAACAGAAAAGACAGTCAAGGTCTCACTACCTATAACGAACGCGAGAAACGCTGGAAAAAGGATAATGGCTCATACGACTATGCCAAAGGTGTATGGGAAAATGTATCAGACGATGCCACTTATCTTGTAATCAAGGGTAAGGTGCAGATGGAAGTGGATACCGACGACGAGTTTGCTATGCAGTATCTCGAAGCCGATGTCACCTATTTCGTGCATTTGGGAAACTTTGGCGATAGCAAAGGTGGTGGCAACTATAATAATTTTACAGTAAATCGTAACACTCATTATACTTACACTATTACCGTGAGAGGTGTGAAAAATATTGAGATTGAGGTGACCGATGATAAGGAAAATCAATCGGGTGCGATAGGCGATGTGTATATGTCGCGTGAGGAAATTTTTACCTACGATGCTCACTACGGACAGCGTGTGTATCGCATAGATGCAGAGTTAATTCGTGAAAACACCATCACTTGGTATGTGAAAACACCGTTTAGTGAAGGTACGCCAGGGATGGAAAGTGGAACTGAAATTCCTAACTTAGACTACAAGTGGGTGTGGTTTATGGTGAACGACATAGAAGCTAACGGTTCGTACTCGAAGAAAAATAAGTGGTATCCTGGCGATAAATACCAGGCTGAGAACTTGGATGCGAATGATAGGTTGATGAATGTGGTGGAATTTGTGCAATTTATCAAAGAAGAAAAGATAAAGTGGGATAATGCTGCACCAGCCGACAAAAACGTTGTGAGTGCATTCCGCCGTGATGCTAATGGAAAAGACTGCATATATGTAACAGTGTTTGTGGATGAGTATTTCTACGAAGCAAATCCTCTTAACGAAGATATAAAGCCACAAGATTTGTGGAAGCAATTTGTGAACAAACCAAACCGTCTGCTTCACATCCTATGTGATAGTAAGGTGAGCAAGGATGGCGATAGTTCGGTAACCAATAGTGTAATCACAGTGCGTCAGCGTTCGATTCAAACACCTTATAACATCCAAAAGGATGGTCTCGTGACAGCGTGGGGTAGTGAGTCGGAAGATGAATTCATAAATAGTCACCTATATTTCTACAAGAGTAGCGAAAATATGTACACCACTGCAGGCAACGACCAAACGCTGAATATGGGAAAAATGGGCGATGCTTCTGAAGTGAACGGATTATATAACTCGGTGAAGATGTGGGGTATCAAGCCGGGTTCTACAAGGTGGGACACTTATCTTGATTATAATAGAGAAAACGATCATAAAGTGACAATAAGTGGTAGTAGCGTGAATGCTTATTTCTTGAAGGATAATAATGTGACTTTGCGTTATTCCACTCTTATGCGAAACCGTGACAATAATGGTAACGGAGTCATCGATGCCGATGAGTTGAGGTGGTATGTAGCTTCGCTAAACCAATTGTATGACTTGTATATCGGTCAACAGGGTATCAACGTTGAGGCCTACCTATACACTGCTGAAATGGCGGCACAACCAAATCAGGCATACAATTCGGGCCCTTATCAAGGTGCGTATAAGTGGCGTAATCACGTGATATGTAGCACCTGGAAAGATGGTAATAGCAGTGCTCAGCCTCAAGTGCTTTGGGCTGAAGAAGGTATCTCGATTGGTGGATACTTCGACCGTTACGGAAAATATGCACCGCTTTCGGCGCGCACGGTTCGCAATCTTGGTGTGCCATCTCCAGCTTATTCTACTGAGGGCACTGAAGGTGTGGGTTACCCAGAACCTCTTGTTAATTTGATGGATAATGGCAACGGAGGATACATTTTCGACTTGACCAATATCAACGAGAAGTCGTTGCGTTACTACACATCACGCGAATTGGAGCTTGGTGACGAAAATGCCGAAATGAGCCGCGTGTATTATGGGTTTGAAACAGGTCCTACAGTGTCTCGAACTGCTAATCACGGGTATACAAATAACTTAGGTAACTATCAATCGCTAATCGATGCTCTTGAATCGGGTGCAGAAACTGGATGTGATACACAAAATGGTTATCGTGTGCCAAATGTGCGTGAAGGTGCGTTGATGGCACTATATTGCCCAAGTTCGTGGTGGAATTATGGCTATACTATGGTGAGCACCTGGTATTCTAATGGCGACGTGGTGACGCGAGGCAACGGACACGATGCTGGATTCTATAGCTGGCAGTTTGGTCATAAGTTTGCAACCATCGGTCACGCCGATGTGAATACAATACGCTCGGTGAGAGACTGGAAGGGCAACTGATATGCTGGCTTTTAGCGAAAATATCACGAAAATTAGGTGATTTAAGGTAAAGAAGTTGGAATAAGTAAAATTATTTCAACTTTTTTGTAAAAGTGCTTGTAGTATAGGAAATTATGCTTAACTTTGCACTTTGAATGACCAGCGACGAGAGCTGGTAAGAGATTATTAACAATTTTATTAACTTATTAGATGAGCGAAATTAAAAACTCACCAATCGAAGATTTCGATTGGGAAGCCTATGCAAAAGGCGAAACACTTGGCGATAAGAGCCAAGAAGAATTGGTAAAAACTTATGACGAATCTTTGAACACTATCAAGGACAAAGATGTAACTGAAGGTACTGTTATCGCACTTAACAAGCGTGAGGTAGTAGTTAACATTGGCTACAAGTCAGACGGTATTATCCCATTCAGCGAATTCCGCTACAATCCAGACCTTAAGGTAGGTGATTTGGTGGAAGTATTTATTGAAAACCAAGAAGACAAGAAGGGTCAACTTCTTCTTTCTCACCGCAAGGCACGCGCAGCTAAGAGCTGGGATCGCGTAAACGCTGCTCTTGAAGCTGACGAAGTAATCAAGGGTTATGTTAAGTGCCGCACTAAGGGTGGTATGATTGTTGACGTATTCGGTATCGAAGCATTCCTTCCAGGTTCTCAAATCGATGTTAAGCCAATCCGTGACTACGATGTATTCGTAGGTAAGACTATGGAATTCAAGGTTGTTAAGATCAACCAAGAATATAAGAACGTTGTTGTTTCTCACAAGGCTCTTATTGAAGCTGAACTTGAAGCACAAAAGAAGGATATCATCTCTAAGCTTGAAAAGGGTCAAGTACTTGAAGGTACAGTTAAGAATATCACTACTTACGGTGTATTCATCGACCTTGGTGGCGTAGATGGTCTTATCCACATTACCGACCTTTCTTGGGGTCGCGTAAATCACCCAGAAGAAATCGTTGCTCTTGACCAAAAGTTGAACGTTGTTATTCTTGACTTCGATGATGAAAAGAAGCGCATCGCTCTTGGTTTGAAGCAACTTCAAGCTCACCCATGGGATGCTCTAAATGCTGACCTTAAGGTAGGTGACACTGTTAAGGGTAAGGTTGTTGTTATGGCTGACTACGGTGCATTCGTAGAAATCGCTGCTGGTGTAGAAGGTCTTATCCACGTAAGTGAAATGTCATGGTCACAACACTTGCGTTCTGCTCAAGACTTCATGAAGGTAGGTGACGAAGTAGAAGCTGTAGTGCTTACTCTTGATCGCGACGAACGTAAGATGTCTCTTGGTATCAAGCAATTGAAGGCTGATCCATGGGAAAAGATCGCTGAAACTTATGCAGTAGGTACTAAGCACACTGCAAAGGTTCGCAACTTCACTAACTTCGGTGTATTCGTAGAACTTGAAGAAGGTGTTGACGGTCTTATCCACATCAGCGACCTTTCTTGGACTAAGAAGATCAAGCACCCATCTGAATTCACTCAAATCGGTTCTGAAATCGAAGTTCAAGTTCTTGAAATCGATTCTGACAACCGTCGCTTAAGTCTTGGCCACAAGCAACTTGAAGAAAATCCATGGGATGTATTTGAAACAGTTTACACTGTAGGTAGCGTTCACGAAGGTACTATCACTGAACTTCTTGACAAGGGTGCAGTTATCGCACTTCCTCACGGTGTTGAAGGTTTTGCTACTCCTAAGCACCTTGTAAAGGAAGATGGCTCACAAGCTACTGCTAACGAAACTTTGAACTTCAAGGTAATTGAATTCAACAAGGAAGTTAAGCGCATCATCCTTTCTCACAGCCGCATTTTCGAAGATGAAGCTAAGGCTGAAGTGAAGAAGGCTGCTAAGAAGGCTGCTAAGGCTGAACCTAAGGCTGAAGAAGCTCCAGCTACTTCTGTCGAAAAGACAACTCTTGGTGATATCGAAGAGCTTGCTGCTTTGAAGGAAAAACTTTCTAAGAAGTAATTTTTAGATAGCATAAAAATTAATTAAACTTGGAGAGCGTTGAGGATTTTTCTCGACGCTCTTTTTTGTTTTTATAAGTGGATAGATATCTGAATCACTCCATCTAATGGTCTATGTGCTTAATGTATGCAGATATGTAGTGTGTGGTGTGGAGTTAATAGGAGTTTATATTTGTGTATTGGTGGGATTGGCTTCGAATTTGAGTGTGAGGTTACGAGAATGGATAATGTTTGTGCCTTTGTTGATTACAGCTTTTGCCTGTATTGATTGGTGTATAGATATGATTATATTTGCCGGTTACCTGGACAAAAAGTAGGATGAAATTAGAGTAAAAAACTCTTAGTAGACAAAAAGTATGATAGATATTCCCATAGGTGCGCGCCCCTATGGGAATATTTGCGCTTAATAGCGCCTTTTAATATACTCATCTAGTAA
>JAZORR010000037.1:0-35103 GCA_045656705.1 Muribaculaceae bacterium
TCGAATGTCTTATATTGTGCTTGCGTGTAAAGCAGAGCATAAAAAGCCTTATCAGAAATAGACGTTAAATCATTTATATCTATAGATTTCAAAATAGTATACGCACTATCGGCATCGCTATCTATCACACTATCGGCACACACCAATCTACTATCCACCGAGCGATTGCAAGCAGTAGATAACACAAAAAAGCACAATAATATGGCAAAAAGGTTTTTCATAATCGCAAATGTACAAATTTTATTTGATATTACCCAACTCCTCACTCCCAACTGAATAAAAGCCCTTGTGGCTTCGTCTAAGGTAACCGGGTACTTTAGTGCCCAGCGAAGTCATCCCAAAGGAAAGCGTGCCAATAAGGTACGCTATCTAAAATCTGATATATATGCTTTAATCTCTCCCTAAATAGTGTGAGCGTGTTTCTTTTGGCAGTTTCTCTATCGCATAGCGAAGCATGGTGCGTGGCATATAGTGGGCGTGCTTGTCGAGAAACTCGGTGAGTGTAGGCAGATGGCGTTTGCCCACTTCACGAAGCATCCATCCTGTAGCCTTGTGTATAAGGTCGTGTTTGTGTGATAAGAATTGTTCGGCAAGGTCTGTGGTGGTGGCAAACTCACTATTGCGCACAAGTGTGAGGGTGCTTACTATGGCTATGCGTTGTTCCCACATATTGCTGCTTTGTGCAAATTGGTATAGAATGTCGTGTGAATGTGTTCTATACCATTCACCGAGTAGGGTAGGGCAACTGAGGTCCACGAGGTCCCAATTGTTCACATAGCGAGTGTGAGCAAGGTAGAAGTCCACTATTTCGCGACGAGTGGTTTCGTCTTTCGATTTCTTGTATCTAAGCACAAGGGCGATGAGTGCCGACAGTCGCATCTCGTGAATGGGCGAGGATAGCAATGTGGCAATATCGTGAAAAGAAGCATTGATGTATTTCTTTGCCACTTCACGATTTTGTGGCACAGTGATGCCTATGAAAATATCACCTTCGCCATACTCGCCTTTTCCTGTTTTGAAAAAACTCGAAAGAATTTTCACTTTCTCTGGATTGGCGATGGAGTGGAGCTCGTTTTGCCAAATTTCTGCTTGCGTCATTGTGTTATGATTTTTACTGCGTCAAAATTACGAAAATCTCTTGAAAACTCTCACCCATTTACCCGTAAGAGTGGAAATTTTAAATTCTCACGCATTTAAAATTCTTCTAAAGTTCAATAAATCAGACTTATAACTGCGTTTTGAACTGCTTTGTAGTAATGCTTAGTAAATTTGGAATAATTCATAAAATCTGCATAATGTAAATTTATGTTAATTTGGTGCTTACATTGTCAATTCTATAGTATCTTTGTGAGTAATTTAGGTTAATTATGTCGACAATAAATTTTATATCTAAAAAAATTGAGATGCCTGCCTTCGACCAAGACAAAGTGAAGGCGTGGATAGAGGAGGTGGCTCTCTTGCACAATCGCAAGGTGGGCGACCTGACTTACATTTTTTGCAACGACGAGAAGATACTCGAAGTGAATATTGAGTTTCTTCAGCACGACTATTATACCGACATCATTACCTTCGACTATTCTACCAAACGCAAAATCAGTGGCGACCTTTTTATCTCGCTCGACACTGTGGCAAGCAATGCTGAACTCTTTGGCAAGGAATACGACGAGGAATTTATGCGTGTGGTGATACATGGCGTGCTTCACCTGTGTGGTATCAACGACAAGGGTGAGGGAGAGCGTGAGATTATGGAACAACACGAAAATGATGCCTTGGCATTGTGGAAGAAATATAACTAAATTCGCGAAGATGAAGTTTGAATATGATGTAATAGTGATAGGTGCAGGGCACGCAGGCTGTGAGGCTGCTTGTGCGGCTGCCAACCTTGGTTCGAGCACTTTGTTGATTACTCTCGACATGAATAAGATTGCACAAATGAGTTGCAATCCGGCTGTGGGTGGTATCGCTAAGGGGCAAATAGTGCGCGAAATTGATGCCTTGGGTGGATATATGGGTATTGTTACCGACCGCTCGGCTATTCAGTTCCGTATGCTCAACCGATCTAAAGGTCCTGCTATGTGGAGTCCGCGTGCGCAAAGCGACCGTATACGATTTATGGCAGAATGGCGTAATGTCGTAGAGAATACTCCTAATCTATATATTTGGCAAGACGATGCCGTTGGTTTTGTGATTGAAAACGATGCTGTAGTAGGCGTGAAAACTGCCTTCGGTGTGGAATTTCGCACTAAATCGGTGGTGCTTACTGCGGGTACTTTCCTCAATGGTCTTATGCATGTGGGAAGGGTGCAAATCAAGGGTGGACGTGTGTCGGAACCTGCATCACATGGTATCACTGAGCAACTTCGTGAGCTTGGTTTCACTACCGAGCGAATGAAGACTGGTACACCAGTGCGTATAGATGCTCGTACTATCAATTTCGACCTTGCCGAAAAGCAGGAAGGCGACAATGATTACCATAAGTTCTCCTATCTTCCCGATGTGAAGAGAGTGCTGAAGCAACGCCCTTGTTGGATAGTGAACACTAATAGTGAAGTGCACGAAATCTTGCGTGAGGGATTGCCTGATTCGCCTCTTTATAATGGTCAGATACAAAGCATCGGTCCTCGTTACTGTCCAAGTATCGAAACCAAGATTGTTACCTTTGCCGATAAGGATTCACACCAACTTTTCTTAGAGCCTGAAGGTGAAACCACGCACGAATATTATGTGAATGGTTTCTCGTCTTCGCTTCCTCTTGAGGTGCAATTCAATGCTCTGAAGAAGGTGCCTGCGCTTGAAAATGTGCAAATTTATCGCCCTGGTTATGCTATCGAATACGACTTCTTCGATCCTACTCAATTGAAGCATACACTCGAAACCAAGAAGGTGAAAAACCTCTTCTTTGCAGGGCAGGTGAATGGTACTACAGGCTACGAAGAAGCAGCAGGGCAGGGCTTGATTGCGGGTATTAATGCTCACCAAAATGTGGTGGGTGGCGAGCCATTTACGCTTGGTCGTGACGAAGCTTATATAGGTGTGCTTATCGATGACTTGGTGACTAAGGGTGTAGACGAACCATATCGTATGTTCACCTCGCGTGCCGAATATCGCATTCTTTTGCGTCAAGATGATGCCGATATGCGATTGACCGAAAAGTCTTATCGTCTCGGTCTTGCTTCCCAAGAACGCTACGATTTGATGGTAGCGAAGCGCGAACAGCGAGATGCTTTGGTCCATTTCTGTAAGGAATTTTCTATCAAGCCTGCATTGATAAATGACGATTTGGAACGACTTGGCACTTCTCCTCTCAAGGAGGGTTGTAAATTGCATTCTTTGGTGCTTCGCCCTCAACTCGACATTAATAAACTTGCCGAAGTGGTGATGCCTTTGAAGAATTTCATCGACACTATAGAGGAGGCTCGTCGTGATGAAATTGTTGAGGCTGCTGAAATCCTTATCAAATATCAAGGATATATCGATCGCGAAAAGATGATTGCCGAAAAGGTGATGCGTCTTGAGCATGTGAAGCTTCGTGGTAAATTGAATTATAGCGAAATTCAAGCCATCTCTACCGAAGCACGTCAGAAGCTCGAAAAGATTGATCCCGAAACTGTGGCACAAGCTGCACGCATTCCCGGTATATCTCCGAGCGACATTAATATATTGCTCTTATTATTAGGACGATAAATAAAAATTGTTTCACGTGGAACATTAACTTAACTAAATATATTTTTTTTATGGAAGAAAACAAAATGGAAAGAGTAAAGAGTCTTATTCGTGATATTCCAGATTTCCCTCAAAAAGGAATTCTTTTCCGCGATTTGACTACAGCGTTGAAAGATGGACAAGCTTTGCACGAAATAGGCGAGACATTGCGCGATATGTACAAAGATCTTGGTGTTACTAAGGTAGTGGGTATTGAAGCTCGTGGTTTTATCGGTGGCTCTATTCTTGCTTATGAATTGAATGCTGGGTTTGTGCCTTTGCGTAAGCCTGGTAAATTGCCTGCAATCACTATCAATAAAACTTATGCCAAGGAATACGGTACCGATACTATCGAAATCCATCGCGATGCAATCGATGAAAATGATATCGTGGTAATTCACGACGACCTTCTTGCTACTGGTGGTACTATGGCTGCTGCCTACGAACTTGTGAAGAGTCTTAACCCAAAGAAGGTGTATATCAATTTCGTTGTGGAATTGTCGGCTCTTAATGGTCGTGCTGCGTTCCCTGCTGATGCTGAAATCACTTCGTTGATCACTTATTAATACCTATAGTGAGTGTGAGCTCTCGTGAGGAACTGATGCTTAAAGTAGGGCTGTTGCCCGATTCTCCTGGTGTCTATTTGTATTTCGATGGCGAGGGGAAGGTTATCTATGTGGGCAAGGCTAAACGATTGAAACGACGCGTAAGCTCTTATTTCAATCGTGTGCATAGTGTGGCTCGCACCAATGTGCTGGTGAAGAATATTCGCGACCTTAAATATATTGTCGTGGATACCGAAGAAGATGCTTTGCACCTTGAGAATAGTCTTATCAAAGAGCATAAGCCTCGCTATAATGTGTTATTAAAAGACGATAAGTCATACCCGTGGATTTGTGTAACTAATGAGTTATATCCACGGGTATTTCTCACTCGAGAAACGCCTAAAAGGGGTGGCAAGTTCTATGGTCCGTATTCCAATGTGAATGTGGCTCGCACTGTTATCGAACTTATTCGTGAATTATATCCTTTGCGCACTTGCAGGCATGTGTTCACTCAGGATATGGTGGAGCGTGGTAAGATAGGACTATGTTTGCAATACCATATTAAGAATTGCCGTGGATGTTGTCAAGGTGAGATCTCAAGCGAGGAATACCAAAAATATATCGATGAAATCAGACAAATCCTGAATGGTAACACACAGCAATTGTGTGATTATCTCGTAGAGGAGATGGGCAAACTTGCAAGCGAACTTCGTTTTGAGGAGGCTCAAGTGATTAAGCAAAAGTACGAATTAGTCGAGAAATATCGTGCAAAATCAGTGATTGTGAGTTCGCATATTACCGATGTGGATGTTTTTGCCGTTGAACGTGACGATTCTTGTGCCTATATCAATTATTTGCACTTGCGTAATGGTTCTATTGTGCAATGCTTCACTCTTGAGTATTCTATGAAGATGGAGGAGAGCGATGAAGAGTTGCTTTCTATCGCTATTGCCGAAATCATCGCTAAATTCGACCGAAAACCGCGTGAAATCATCGTCCCTGTGTTGCCCGAAGTGGGTATTGAAGGAGTACTCTTCAATGTACCTAAAATAGGTGATAAAAAGAAATTGCTTGATATTGCATTGAAGAATGCCAAGCAATATATGCTCGATAAGCGTACACAATCCGAAAAACTTAATCCTCAACAACGCACTATGTGCGTGCTTATGACTATGCAACGAGATTTCCGTCTTACCGAATTACCTCATCACATTGAGTGCTTCGATAATTCAAATACGCAGGGCACTAATCCTGTGGCATCGTGTGTGGTGTTTAAGGATGCAGCTCCATCCAAGCGCGATTATCGACACTTCAATATAAAGACTGTGGAAGGACCCGATGACTTTGCTTCGATGAAGGAAGTGCTTACAAGGCGTTACACGCGTCTTATGGAGGAAGGTGAAGACTTACCTCAGCTTGTGATCGTAGACGGCGGTAAGGGGCAGTTGAGTGCGGCTGTGGAGGCGTTTGATGCTATGGGTATAAGGGGTAAGGTAGCTCTTGTGGGTATAGCCAAGCGTTTGGAGGAAATATATTTTCCAGGTGATAGTGTGCCGTTGTATATAGATAAGAATAGTGAATCGCTGCGTGTGGTCCAACGCCTGCGCGACGAGGCCCACCGTTTCGGTATCACTCACCATCGCAATCGCCGTAGTAAGGGACAAACTGTTTCTGTACTCGATGGCATTAAAGGTGTGGGTGCTGCCACGCGCGACACTTTGCTCAAGCATTTCAAGAGCGTGAAGCGTATTCGTGAGGCATCGTTAGAGGATATAGCTGCAGTTGTGGGCAATGCTAAGGCTAAGATTGTGGTAGAAGGATTAAAGAACGAAAACTAACTATATGAGAATAGTAATACAAAGAGTACTGAATGCATCGGTATCTATTGAGGGTAAATTGCATTCGGCTATCGATAAAGGAATGATGATACTTGTGGGTGTGGCTGAAGGCGACACCGAGCTAGATATGGAGTGGTTGGCGGCGAAGGCTGCCAATATGCGCATTTTCGACGATGAGAATGGCGTGATGAATCGTAGTGTGATAGATGTGGCAGGCGAGGTGCTTGCCGTGAGTCAGTTCACGCTTAATGCGTCTACCAAGAAAGGTAATCGTCCGTCATATATTCATGCTGCTGGTCACGACTTGGCTGTTCCGCTCTATGAGAAATTTTGTGAGCGAGTGCAAGAGTTGGTTGGTCGAGAAGTGAAGCGTGGTGTCTTTGGTGCCGATATGCAAGTATCGCTTATCAACGACGGACCCGTGACTATTATTGTAGATTCCAAATTAAAAGAGTAACTTTGAAGGTGAAAAGGCTCTCTCTACATTTTCTTCAAAAAAATGCAGATTGAGAATTGAAAATATCGACCACGAGGTCAAGTTTTGAAAAAATATTGCAAGGAAAATGACTTTAAAAGAGGCTCAAAAGCGTGTCGACGACTGGATTTCTACTTATGGAGTGCAGTATTTCAGCGAGTTAACTAATATGGCTATCCTTACAGAGGAGGTGGGAGAGGTGGCGCGAATTATCTCCAGAAAATTTAGCGACCAGTCTTTCAAGCCTTCTGATGAGGGAAAAGACCTTGCCGACGAGCTTGCCGATGTGCTTTGGGTGGTGATGTGCCTTGCCAATCAAACTGGCATCGATCTCACTGAGGCACTTGAACGCAATTTTGAGAAAAAGACATCTCGTGATAGTACGAGACATAAAAACAATGAGAAATTAAATAACAATAATAAATAATCTAATTATGGCAGAATGTAATTGTGAACACTCTCACCACAACAAGTATGAAGAGGCTATTTGTCATAGCCAAGTGTGTGTGGATGATGAAAAGGTGAAAGCGGCAGTGGCTGATATCATTGCTAAGCACGCCGACGAGAATAAGAATGAAGAGGTGTATAAGTTCCTTCTTAATACTATTGACCTTACTACTCTAAGCTCGGAAGACTCAGAAAAGTCGGTGGCTGAATTTGTACAAAAGGTAAACGATTTCGACAACAATTATCCAATGTTGAAGACTGTAGCTGCTATCTGTGTGTATTCGCGTTTTGCTGAAGTGGTACGTTCGGTACTTGAAGTTTCTGATGTGAATGTGGCTGTTTGCTCGGCTAATTTCCCTTCTTCTCAAGCTCGTCTTGAAGTGAAGACCACAGAGACTGCTCTTGCTGTGCTTGATGGTGCCAACGAAGTGGATATCGTGTTCAACCTTGGTCTATATCGCGATGGTGCATACGAAGAACTTTGCGACGAAATTTCAGAAATCAAGGCTGCTTGTAAGGACGCTCACTTGAAGGTTATTCTCGAAACAGGTGCGTTGAAGACTGCTGCTCACATTCGCAATGCATCTATTCTTTCTATGTATTCGGGTGCCGATTTCATTAAGACTTCTACAGGCAAGATGTATCCGGGTGCTTCACTTGAGGCTGCTTATGTGATGTGTAGCTGTATCAAGGAATACTACGAAAAGCATGGTGTGATGAAGGGCTTCAAGGCTTCTGGTGGTATTCGCACTACCGAAGATGCAGTGATGTACTACACTATCGTGAAAGAAGTGCTTGGCGAAAAGTGGTTGAGCAATGAATACTTCCGTATCGGTGCATCAAGCCTTGCTAATAGTCTGTTTGCCGATATCGCTGGTGCCGATGTTGCTCCATTCTGATAACGGTATCTCAGAACTACAAAAACAATTAAACTGTGTCAAAATTTTGGCACAGTTTTTATTGAATATACTTACTATATAATCAAAGAAATAGTCTTTCCTCATCTTCACTCCAGTCCATACCTAAGATGCTTGAATGGTGGAGTAGGTAATGCCAATATTGAGTAGTAGAGTAGGGGTATTGTGTGCCGAAGATTATGTTGCCCATTTCGTCAAGGGTGTGTTTAGCTGCAAAATACAGCCAAGTGTCGCCATAGCGATAGCATTCATCAGGATTTGGGATGTTGCCACATTGAGCTATTGCAAGCATTTTACTACCTTCGAAGTGTTGGTTTACGGCAAGGAAAATCTCGCTTTGCGAGTGTGTGTTTGGAGCATCTATACTTATGCTCACAATGTCCACATATTTATCTCCGGGATACCATTCATCGAGTTCAGTAGTAGCAAGCGAAGTATCCACACTCCACACCCATATAAGGTTGTTCAATTGGTGTTTCGCTGTAAGTCGGTCATATAGTAGCTGCCACAATGCTTTTGCGTGGCGAGCGCCTCTTTTGCTCCACCAATGTTGGTTGATAGATTGCAAAGGCGAGAATAAAACAGGGATACCGAGTGAACTTAATTGCTTGAGATGCGAAGCCACAGAGTCGATGCTTTGTTCCAAGAATTGGAATTCCCAATTCACATCGATAAGAGCCTTTGCTATATCGAAGTCATTCTGTTCTGAATAAGTATCTTCCTTGTCGCCTTGTTTTTGGGGCACTTTCCACAGCCAGGAATAAGCCACAAATCCTCCCGATTCGTGTTGGGTGATTGCCCGTGATATGTTAGATGCTCCTTGTGTAGCAATATGGTCGAGTGGCACTTCCATAAGTGCAGGTCTTCTGTCTGTAGAGGCATATATAGCATCTGAATGAGGGCGTAGACTATCGGTGGGTTCTGTGGCTCCAGCAATGGTCTTTTGTCCATAGATGGAGATGAGTTGTTCGAAGAGTCGGCGAGTATTTTCGTGGGCATTGGTATTGCATAGTGTTTTCTTCAGTGCCTGAGTATTTATTGTGGCACGAGTGTCGAATCGTAGAGCGAAGTTTGCCACGCGAGTGTGCTTTCCTGCCGTGAGGGCGTTGCTTCCCACCATAAGCACATATTCGGTTGTGGGCATAAGGCTTACGGGAATATGTAGGTTCTTTCCTTGTGCATATGCTTGGGTACACACTGCTCCGTTGAGGGTGATATAGTCTTTGTCTACTATTGTTATACTATCGGCATAGGTGATTGTTATTTCGTTCACATCTTCCGCATCGATGCATGTGTCTTGAGCTATGGAGTGTGTCACCACCTTCACTATACGAGTGTTGATGGTGTCGGTCTTGGTGCTATCGATTTCTTCTTCGGTGGGTGTTTCTGGTAGTCGTGGTTGGTCGGGTTCGTAGTTTGGGACTTCTTCGCATGCCACTATGCCCACCACCATAATCATCACCAATATTTTGTATAAAGTTTTCATATTGTGCATTCGTATTGGAATATTCTCTGCATATTTGTCGCAAAATTACATTTTTCATCATAAATAATAAAGAAAAGATAATAAAAAATCAATATTTCAATAAATATTCTCTTTTTCTGTTGCACCATTGCATATTATTTCATACATTTGCATCCAATATTACGAAACTGTTTGAAAAACTAACAATTTCTAATTACCATTGTATAAAACTTTAGGAACAATCCTATTAAAAACTAATATTTAACTAATCCGTGGAATTTTTGATAATTCCCTTAAAACATATAAAACATATGTCATTCGTAAAATTTTATAAGGAAGACCAACAAGTGCCACTCGAAATGCATAAAGTGCGTGTGGTACAAAAGTTATTTCTACCTACAGTTGAAGAACGCGTTGAAAGATTGAAAGAAGCTGGTAACAACACCTTCTTGCTTCAAAATAAGGATGTGTTTATGGATATGCTTACCGACTCTGGTGTGAACGCGATGAGTGATAACCAAGTGGCTGCTTCTATGCAAGCCGACGACTCTTATGCAGGTTCCGAAACCTACAATCGTCTTGTGAAGGCTCTTAAAACTGTATTCAAGACCGAATATTTCTTGCCTGCTCACCAAGGTCGTGCTTGCGAAAATATCATTGCCGAAGCTTTCGTTAAGCCTGGCGATGTGATACCTATGAACTTCCACTTCACCACTACCAAGACTCACATCACTCGCAAGGGTGGTAGAGTAGAAGAACTTGTAATTGAAGAAGGTCTCGATCCTAACTTGATACATCCTTTCAAGGGTAACTTTGATATCCCACGCCTAAAGAAACTCATCGAAGAGGTAGGCGCAGAACATATTCCTTTTGTGCGTATCGAAGCTGGTACCAATCTTATCGGTGGACAACCTCTGTCTATGGAAAATATGATTGAGGTGGCTAATGTGTGTCGCGAACACGGCATTATGTCGGTGCTTGATGCTTCGTTGTTGCAAGACAACCTATACTTCATCAAGACTCGCGAAGAAGCAGCAAAGGATATGTCTATCATGGAAATCACTCACAAGATTGCCGATGCTATTGACTTGATTTATTTCTCAAGCCGTAAACTTGGTTTCTCTCGTGGTGGTGGTATCGTGTCAAACAACGAAAACCTAATCCTCAAGATGAAGCAATTCATCCCTCTTTACGAAGGTTTCTTGACTTATGGTGGTATGGAAGTGCGTGCTATGGAGGCTATGGCTGTGGGTTTGCTCGAAACTATGGATTTCGAAATCATCAACCAAGGTCCATTGTTCATCGAATACCTTGTGAAAGAACTCGACGACTATGGTGTGCCTATGGTTAAGCCTGCGGGTGGTCTTGGTGCGCATATCAATGCCTCGGCATTCCTTCCTGATATTCCTCACGAACAATACCCTGCTGGTGCGCTTGCTGCTGCATTATACATTGCTGGTGGTGTGCGTGGTATGGAAAGAGGTTCTATTTCAGAACAACGCAATCCTGACGGCACTGAAAACTATGCCGAACTCGAATTGCTTCGTCTTGCTTGTCCTCGTCGTGTATTTACACTATCTCAATTGAAATACTGTGCCGACCGTGTGAAATGGTTATACGACAACCGACACCTAATTGGTGGTTTGAAGTGGGTAGAAGAGCCAGAAGTGCTACGCTTCTTCTTCGGTCGACTCGAAGCCATCGGCGATTGGCAAGACAAACTCGCAGCTAAGTTCCGCGAAGACTTCGGCGAAAGTCTATAATATCGACAAAAAACAAAACATATATATTTCGAGAACAACAGAAAAATAAGCAGTTTTCTCATATGTTTGTTGCAAAAGGGTGACTCATTTCTCAGAGTGCCCTTTTGCTCTTTTTGTACCTATCACTATTTTTGTCGCTGATGTTCTTAAAATGTGGAAAATTTTATTTAAATTTGGACTGTTTAATATATTAGGCAAATTTTATGGGTAATGATAATGTATATGTTTTGATTCGCACAAAGATTCAGTCCTATAGTTCTTATTTTGAAAAGGAGTACTATGGATATTTCAAAGAGGCTTTAAGATCGGTGCTGTTTCAAACTTATAGAAATATAACAGTCATAATATTACAAGACGATTGGTTGAAACCTTATTCAAAACCAAGAAAAATGTCTTGTCCTGAATTCTGCAAGGATATAATTAGCGAAGCCATATCAGAAAGATGTACATTAAGCCATACTGATGTATTATTCTATTCCTCTAATTCAAGAGGTGCAGCACATTCGTTGTACAATATTCGTCAGATAGTAATGAAAGAAAGTATCAACGACAATGATATTGTGGTTATGCTCGACGACGACGATGTTTTTTCTGATAAGAAAGTAATTGAAAATATCGTTGATAAAATGAACTCTGGCAAAGCTAAGGTGTGCATTTCTAAGTTTAAAATTTTTGGTACCACAGAACTCAATATCGTGAATAAAGGGGGTGGTAATCATAATAAACTAATAGAAGCATTTAATAGTAAAGATAGCAAACCAGAAGAATTATTTAAGTCTGGTAGAGTATGTTTTGCCGATAGTTTAGGATGGACTAAGGCTTATTGCGTAAGTGTATTACGCGAATATTACGATGATTTGCACCGTTACTTTGGATCAAATAAAAAAATGCAGGATTTTTTCATCAAAAATGATGCATTTGAAGACTTCCCCGAAATCATTAATTTATGCCGTAAGAATGTACCGGTTGTGTGGTTAAATGAGTGTACGCATTCCTATCGCAAGCACAAGAAATCGGTAACGGCAAGAACTTCTAAAAACGATTTCATGGTGGAACGCCCCATATATTTAGCATTGTTGGTGGGCTTATTTGGTACGATTAAAGATAAATTAATTGACGAAAGCAATACGATTATTGTGAGATATTGTATTGTGAAAATGATAACCATCGAGAATATCTTGGCAAAATTTAAAATGCAACGATATACTTTTTTCCGTAGATGGTTTATGAATCTGGATAATGGTGCATTTATTCGCATATTGCTTTCTGTTTTCAGTAAAGAAAAAGTGCTGAATACATTTATGGATATGATTAAGATATATTCACCAAATATTGATACGAATAAGCCCAACATATCTATTGTTGAAGAACTTTGCAAAGAGGAAGCAGTGAAGGGGTATGTCGATGTGGTCAATTGTATGCAAGAAAAGACATATAGATTTCAAGTAAAAAGGTCTTTAAGAAAATATGAAATCTATGTTGGCATTGCTTTGTCATTTATAAGTCTTATTATAATGGTCACTTTGATCCTATTTAAGGACAAAGATGTGATGGCAGTGCTGATGGCGGGTTTTGTGTCGTTGGCAGGTGGTATATTTACTATTTATAAGACTTTCAAAAAAGACCGAGAAGAAGAGGATAAACAAACCAAATTGTTTAGTGATGCTGTAGGTGAATTACAACGACATTTTATTGCTAATTTCAATGTCCTGTTAGAAATAAAGTATCAATTAGAACAGCCTATAGGAAATCGTGCCATATTCAAACCAGCCACTGTGCATCTTTCTAATCTTAAAGTTTCTCAGCAATCGTTTTTTATGTCCGACGAAATGGATAAATACATTGTTATCGAAGAATTTAAAGAATTATCGCATTTGCGAGTGCATATACGCAATGTAAATAACTCAGCTTCTTTCTTAGATGAGTTTGTAAGAAGCGCTGGATATAGCGAAAGTAAAATGAAGGAACTTGTAGAATGGGAATTAGCTCGTCATTTAGGACTGATAATATGGGTGATGTTTTTTAACGAAAATAAAGTTTTCCATTTCCCAAATTTTGAACAAATGAGAATCTTCGTAAAAAATAGAGATGTTATCAAGTATATTTCAGAACTAATACCAAAAGATTATAAAGGAAATAAAGACTTTTTTATGTCTATCTACAATTATTATTGTGATGATAGACAAAAATGTAGAAAAGTTTTAAATATGAATTAATAACAAAAAAATATAAGTTATGAGCGAAAATAGTAGTAATACAGGAAAGTGGATAATACCCATAGTTTCAGTAGCTTTTATAATAATTTTAATAGTATTGACAGTGCTTGTTTATAAAGACAAGCAATTTACCAATTTCGGTATAGCTTTAATAATTGCTTTTACGATAGTTTTTATTGTTAATGTCAAATTTGGCTATAGGATATTAACAATGCATGAAGAAGAGGCTATAAGATGGTATAGATTGAATAAACAATTGAAAGCTAATAATAGCAATCCTAAAACTGAAAACCCAGATATGGATACAAAAGCAAATGATCAATTAAATACGGATAATAATTAAAAATAACCCCATTTAGATCTAATGATTTTAAAACTATCCCAATCTATATGATTAAGTCTGTGAAGTGGATTTTTGTTGCGGTGGCAATATTATTATCGGTAAATGGAACTTTTGCCACTAATATCAAGCGTGAGATGCGTTCGGTATGGGTGGCTACGGTGGCCAATATCGACTGGCCTAAGACGCGTGGCAGCTCGGCATCTATTATAGAGTCGCAAAAGGCCGACCTTATTGATTACCTCGACCGCATGGAGGCCATGAATATCACCACTATTTGCTTTCAAGTACGCTCTATGTGCGACGCTATGTATAAGTCGAGCTACGAGCCTTGGTCGTCATATCTCACAGGTACTCGTGGGCAAGATCCTGGTTGGGATCCTCTTGCCTTCTGTGTGGACGAATGTCACAAGCGAGGCATCGAGGTCTATGCTTGGGTAAATCCTTATCGTTGGTCGAGCACTGGCACCACAAGCACTTGGAACACCGATTTCGACACCGATGTGAAGAATAAAGGTTGGCTCTTGACCAATGGCACTTTCACAGTTCTCAATCCAGCTTTCGACGAAACTCGTGCCCACATAGTGAAGGTGTGTAAGGAGATCATCACAAACTATTCGGTTGAGGGTATGATTTTCGACGATTATTTCTATCCTGTGGGTGGTATGGCCGAAAATTCATCGGTTGCCGATTACGATTTGTGGTTAAATTCGGGTACTTCGCTATCCATTGGCGATTGGCGTCGCGAAAATGTGGATAAGATGGTGGCCGATGTCTACAATATGGTGCAAGAAACCCGTCCCGAAGTGCGTTTCGGTATAGCCCCTCCAGGCACTGCTGGTGCATCGGCAAGCAAATACGGACTTTCTATCTGGAAAAATGGTTATGATACGCAATACTCTTCGCTCTATTCCGATCCATTGTCGTGGATGAGCAAGGGCATTGTTGACTATGTGTCGCCTCAGATTTATTGGCACAACGACCACCGTTTGGCTCCATTTGGCACTATTGCCAAGTGGTGGTATAGTCTTGCCAAGCATTTTGGCAATTGTCACTGTAATGTAAGCGTGAATATCTACGACTTGGCACAGTCTATGGGTAGCCAAGCCGAACTCGGCAACACGCAGGCACATTGGGACGAGCACGTACGCCTCGTAAACCAATCTCGCGAATACGCCGCAGAGTACGGCCTCGATGCCTTTGGTTCAAACTTCTATAGTATTACCTATTTCAGAGGAAATTTTGCCTCGCATGCCGATTATATTGCCTCTAATTGCTTCCCTACTAAGGCGCTTGTGCCAGTAGTGGATTGGAAGCAAGCACAAACCTATAGTGCTGTGGCCGATTTGACTTCCGAAAATGGCTCGCTATCGTGGACTGCCATAAAAGATGGTCTCTCTACCATCAGATACACCGTATATGCTGTGCCTATGTCGGTTTCGCGTGATGCAGCATCTACCACCGATGGCATCAGTGGCGACTACTTGCTCGGTGTCACCTATGCTCCTTCTTATACTATTCCTGCCGATAAGCAGTCGGGTTATTGGTATGCAGTGTGTGTCTACGATGGTTATGGCAATGAGCATACACCTTCCATCGTAAACTATCCTGAGGGTAGTGCCGAAAAGGTGACACTCTCGTCGCCTGTCAATGGTGTAAGCACCTCTTGGCTACAAGAATTCACTTGGTCAGCCATCGAAAACGGTTCATATACCCTACATATTGGTTCCGATGAGCAATGTACCACTATTAAATACTCAAAGAGTGCAATCACCACCAATTCGGTAACTATAGACCTTTCTGAAATCGCTGATTTCAAGGATAATACCTCATACTATTGGCGAGTGACATCGTTCCAACCAAACCGACTCGAAACCTCAAGCGATGTGGCTTCGTTCACCACTCCTACTCGTCAATTGGGCTCTGCTCCTGTGCTTATTGCTCCAGAAAACGATGCCGAAATCGAAAATTCGGTGGAATTTGCTTGGCAAAGCACCGACGATGCTATCACACACTATGTGGTGCAAGTGTCGGCCGACGGCTCATTCTCATCGGCATCTACTAAATCTTTTGCCGAAACTTCGGCTTTGTCTATTACCACTCCAGCCTCTACCATTGGACTCGGCACTCATTTTTGGCGAGTGGTGGGCAAGGGTAAGCATTGTCTGCCCACACCTTCCGAGCCAAGAAAATTCACCATCACCAATCTCGGTGTAGGAAACTACGAGACCGGATACGAAATCAAATACGACGATGGCACCTATTCTCCAGTAGATGGCATCGAAATACGCAATCTATGGATGCGTTCCGTGCGTACCGACTATAAGAATATTGTGTTTGCTGGTTCGGGCACCTACAATCGTAGTATGGTGGCTGTAGGCGACTATGTCTACCTCGCAGGACGCACAGATAATAGTATGAGTGGCACCGCATTCCTCGAAAAGTATAACGCTCTCACAGGCGAACACATAGGTAGATTGACTCTTGGCAAGGAGGCTTCGGTAAGTTTCTATCCTTGCAACAATGTAATGAAAGATTCTAAGGGAGAAGTGTATATTACCAATCTCACTATTTTGAAAGATGCTCCTCTGCTTGTCCATCATGTAAATCTTGAAACGGGCAAACTCACCGAAGTGGCACGATTGACTTCAACGAAATACCCATCTGCACGTATCGACCACGCTACTATCTATGGCGATGCCTTGAACGATAAATTCTATGTTTTTGCCGTAGCCAAAGACACAGGACATATATTTAGATGGACCGTAGAAAATGGAGTGGCTACCGAAGAAATGGCCACTGCCACAGCATTCTATCCTGCCACAGCATCATCTTTTGGTCTCGCACCACAGATTATCCCACTTTCTGCCACCGATGTGCTTGTCGATGGAGCCAACACAGCCATCACTCGCTATTCGTTCCCTGCGGCTGAGCGCACAGGTTCGTTCCTTGCTAATTCATCGGTTGCTCCAGAATCGGTCTACGATAATGGTGGCACAGTGTTCTCGTTGGGCGATGCTAAGGTAATGGTTTTTGCCAATAGCGATCAATCCACTACGCCTGCTCACTCATTTAAGGCTGTAGTTACTGATGCCTCGTTCACTTTCTCTGGTATGAAAGAACTTTGGACTCTTCCTCAAAATGGAATGGGTTCTGTGAATAGCACCACCTACCAAGCTGTAGCCGATTATGTAATGGTGTCGCCCGATAAAGTGCGTTTCTATATCTTTGTGCCGGGCAATGGCGTGAGTGGATATGAAATTTGCGACACTTCGTGGGTGAGTGATGTGGAAGATGTTACTATCGGCCATTCTTCGCCAATCGAGTACTACAACCTTCAGGGCGTGAAAATTTCTAACCCTCAAAAGGGCATTTACATCCGCAAGCAAGGCTCCAAAATCACCAAAGTAGTGAAATAAATAAAATTATTTAAATCATTATGCATAGATATATCGAAATTGATTGTGATTTTTATGCTTCTGAAATCATAAAGAAGGGAGCAACATTAGTGCGTTATGCATTTCAGTGTGTCGATTTCAATAAGATTGCCGATAAGTTAGAGGGCGTTACATTCCGAGAATGCTTGTTTCTTGGATGTAAATTCACCCAATCCATGCGTTGCAATCTCGACGGCTCCAATACGGTGTTCACCTCTATGTCAGTGCCTTATAATGTATTCCGAACCTCGTTATATAGTCCCGGAACCATCTATCAAGGCTATTTCTGGTCCAATTTTGAGTCCTTCCACACTTGCTACGATACGAAGGTCTACAACCACTATCTATCCACTGGTAAGCGTGCCAATGATATCAACGAAACTCTTGCACGCACTATTCACGACCATTCCATCACCGACGCACTTCACGACTACCTTGCCAAGTACGACGAGAAGGACATCGTGGCCATTATGGGTGGACACGCATTGCTACGCACCGATCCCGTATATCGTCAAGTGGTGATGATATCAAAACGCCTCACCGAGCAAGGCAAGTTGATGATAAGTGGAGGTGGACCAGGTGCTATGGAAGCCACTCACTTGGGTGCGTGGATGGCAGGACGCTCCGAGGCTGAGGTAGATGATGTATTGGACGTTCTTTGTCTGTATCCTTCGTTTAAAGATAAGCTATGGCTTGCATCTGCCTTTGCTGTGATTGAAGCTTATCCTCAAACCAAATACGAAAGCTTAGGCATTCCCACTTGGCTCTACGGACACGAACCCGCTACGCCTTTTGCCACACACATAGCCAAATACTTCGACAACTCGCTTCGCGAAGACGGATTGCTCACCATTGCTATGGGTGGTGTCATCTACACTCCAGGTAGTGCTGGCACTATGCAGGAAATATTTCAAGATGCAGTGCAAAATCACTACTTGTCGTTTGGCTATGCAAGTCCTATGGCTTTTCTTGGCGTAGATTTCTGGACCAAGCAAATGCCCACCTACACTCTTCTCCAATCGCTTCAGCAATCGGACAGATATAAGAACCTTTTGCTGTCAATCACCGATAGCACTGAGGAAATTGTGGACACAATAATGCAATTTAAATAGAAATTCTTGCTATTTTTGTAGCAGATTATGGAAAATAATAACGACGACGCTAATCTCAAACTCAAAACTGCGAGAACTCTCAAGTGGAACACCATCGACAAATTCTCGTCGCAGGTGCTATATGCCGTTACGGGTATAGTGCTTGCTAATGTCGTGTCGAAGGCCGAGTTTGGGCTTGTGGGTGCTATTTTGGTGTTCCAAGCCTTTGCGTCGCTTTTCGTCGAGAGTGGATTCTCCACTGCACTTATCCAACGAAAAAATCCTACCGATACCGATTATAGCACAGTCTTTTGGTTCAATATGGGTATGAGTGTCGCACTCTATGCCTTGTTGTGGTTTTGTGCTCCGTTCATCGATGCCATTTTCCGTGCCGAGGGTTCTCTTATCCCTTTGTCGCGTGTGATGTTTGTCACATTCATTCTCAATGCCACTGCCATTGTGCAGATGAACCGACTTATGAAGCAAATGACGGTGAAGATGATAGCCATTAGCAATCTTATCGGTCTCGTGGTGAGTGGGGTAGTGGGGATATGGCTTGCACTTGAGGGATATGGTGCGTGGGCCATTGTGTGGCAATCCATTGTGCTTGCTGCTGTGAAATCGGGCATATTATGGGCCACATCGTCGTGGAAACCGCGATTCGAATTTAGTTTCACTGCGTTGCGTTCTATTTTTAGCGTGGGTGCAGGCGTTATGGCGAGTTCGTTCCTAAATACAATCTTCACCAACATTTATTCGTTCATTATCGGTGCGCACTACAATCTTGTGCAACTTGGCAACTATAGCCAAGCCGATAAATGGAGCAAGATGGGTGTGATGTCGCTTTCTCAAGTGTTCACCGCATCATTTTTGCCACTATTGAGTGCTAAGCAGGGCGACTATAGGGAATATGCTCGCATGATGGCTAAGACCAATCGTCTCACATCCTATGTCACTTTCTTCGCTATGGGATTGCTGCTCGTGTGCAGCACGCAGATATTTCACATTTTCTTCGGCACTAAGTGGGATTCGGCTATCATCTTGTTCCAACTCCTCTTGGTGCGTGGCATTTTCACCATCATCACTGCGCTCTACAACAATTATATCATTTCTTGTGGAGCATCGCGTAAGTATGTCTATTCCGAGATAGTGAAAGATGTCACCACGGTGGTTGCCATTGTGGTCACCATACCATTCGGTATCACTTGGCTTGTGGCAGGACAGATATTTGCAGGCATTGCCTACTATCTTTATGCTCTTCATCTTGTAGGCAAAGTCACAGGATACAGTCGTTGGGGGCTTGTGAAAGATATGCTTCCTTATTTGCTTATTTCGGCTGTGGCTCTTGCTCCGAGCATTGTGGTAGCACACTACATTTCATATGCTTGGATACTATTAGCCACCCAATTGGTGTTATCGGGTGGCATATATCTGTTGCTCAATTGGCTTATGAAATCCAAGATTCAGGCCGATGTGATTGAATATGCTTTCGGCCGTTTCCGCCGCAAATAATTTATAGAAATTCCCCTATTATTGCATTTGCATCAGTTCGCCCATCATCATTATTGGGAATGCAAGCGAACTCCATAGTATCGAAATCACAATACTTGCTATCACCATCCAAGCAGCCCAGTCGCTATACTTCTGAGCCTTTTCATATTCGCCCATATTATACTTGGTGCTTACTTGTGCTGCAAATACTATAGCCACTATACCTGTTACTTGGCAACATAGCACTGTCGCTATCACTGCCCACACTAAATTCGATGGCGGACAAGGAGGCACATCTTGTGATTTTTGCGATGTTGCTGGTTGCACCACAGGTTGTTGAGGTGCTATAGGTTGAGGGGTTTTTGCATTTGGGGCATCGTCTTTAGTATCAGCATCGTCGGCTGTGGGCTCATCTTCCTTTGGTTCATCGTTTGCCTCATCATTGTCGTCTGCTTTTGGCTCAGTAGCATCATCTTCGTCGATGTTTTCTGGCTCGGCAGCGGGTTCATCGCTTTCAGTCGGTTGAGGTGTTTGTTGTTCTGTATCAGACTCATTAGCACAATGCAAAAGCACTTCTTCAAGCACTTCCACATCCTTGGCGTATGTCCAGTCCTTCATTCCTGCACACCACACATAGGTAGTAGGAGTGATGTTGTACTGCTTCATTTGTTCCACTTCCATTGGGCCTTCTTGCACGCCGTTTATTCTAATCCAGAACTTCATAATCTTCGTAGTGTTTTCTTGTTTAACAAATATGTATCCACAAAAGTAAGAAAAAAACACAAGAAACTGCTAAAACTGAAATACTATTTTCATCGAAAAAAGAAAAATGAGGGTGGAATAAATAAAAAAATAGACGAAATGTGGGATTTTTACCGAAATGTTATATCTTTGTGGTGAAATTGGCAAATTATGGTTTTAATGCCTCGTTTGCTGATTTATTGGGCTGTAAATTATAGAATCTAATAAATAACTAAAAAATTGAGCAGATATGGACTACTCATTTCTTGATTTTCTTACCCTTATCGGTGGTGTGGGCTTGTTCCTTTATGGTATGAAGGTAATGAGCGAAGGTTTGCAAAAAATCGCTGGCGATAGAATGCGAACTGTGCTTTCAGCTATGACTCGAAACCGATTCATGGGAGTATTAACAGGTATTATAGTTACAGTGCTAATGCAATCTTCATCGGCTTCTACTGTGATGGTGGTGAGTTTCGTAAACGCTGGTTTGATGTCGCTTGCCGAATCTATCGGCGTGATTATGGGTGCCAACGTGGGTACCACTTTCACTTCTTGGATTATTGCATTGCTTGGTGTGAAAGTTGATATTTCGGCGTTTGTGATGCCTATTGTGGCTATCTCTATTCCGCTGATGTTCTCTAATAAGAGCAGCCATAAGTCGTTTAGCGAATTTATGATTGGTTTTGCTCTTTTGTTTATGGGTTTAGGATTAATCAACGATAATGTGCCAGATCTTACTCCAGAACAGCTCGAATTCCTTGCAGGATATTCGTCAATGGGATACTTGTCGGTTCTTTTGTTTGTATTTGTTGGTACTGTGATAACTATGGTTATCCAATCTTCGGCTGCTACTTTTGCCATTGTTATGGTGATGGCGGTGAAAAACTGGATTCCGTTCGATATGGCTTGTGCTATCGTGCTTGGTTCCAACATCGGTACCACTATTACTCCTATCCTTGCTTCTTTCGGTGCTAATATCACTGCCAAGAAAGCCGGTTTTGCACACTTCTTGTTCAATTTCTTTGGCTCTATTTGGACTGTAATTCTTTACTATCCTTTCTGCTCGCTTATCGTGTGGATTACCACTCTTTTAGGTCAAGGCAATCCTTCTCTTGGTATGGCAGCCTTCGAAAACCCTGTACAATATGGCGTGGCTGTATCTTTCGGTATGTCTATCTTCCACACTGTGTTCAATATCATCAACTTGTGCGTTATGATATGGTTCCCTCATTTGTTTGTGAAGATTTGTAACGCTGTTATTCGTTCTAAGCATAAAGACGAAGAAGATTTCCAATTGAAATACATCAGCCGTGGTCTCCTTCACGCTTCAGAATTGAATATCATGCAAGCTCAACGCGAAACTGTCGTGTATGCTGAGCGTGTGAAGCGTATGATTGGTATGGCTCAAAACCTTGTACACACTAAGAATGGTACCGAAGAGTTCAATAAACTTTACACTCGCATTGAAAAATACGAAGATATTTCCGACCGTATGGAAATCGAAATCGCTAATTACCTCAATCAAGTGATGGATAGCCGATTGAGCTACGAAGGTAAATTGCGCGTATCAGCTATCTTGAATATCGTGAGCGAAATCGAAAGCATTGCCGATAGCTGCTTCAATGTGGCTAAAACGCTTGTTCGCAAGGAAGAAGCACACGCTCATTTCACCGAAGGCATCTACAACAATATTGACATAATGTTTAAGTACGTTGAAGAAGCTATGGAAAATATGATTCTTGTGCTTAAAGATGCCGAAAACGTGCGTGATGCTGAAATTATGCGCAGCTACAACAAGGAAAATGAAATCAACAACTATCGTAACATCCTTCGCATCGAAAACATCGAAAGCATCAATAAGAAGGAATACAACTACCAGAGTGGTATCTTCTATATGGATATTGTGGGCGATGCCGAAAAGGTGGGCGACTACATCATGAATGTAGTAGAATCTGTTGAGCAAACCAACAAACACGAACTACAAGTAAAGAAAGAAAAGGAATAACGAAATTACATTAAACAAATACTATTATGGCTAAAGAACTTAAAGGAACTAAAACTGAAAAGAACCTACAAATTGCTTTTGCAGGCGAATCTCAAGCACATACTAAATATCTTTACTATGCTTCTAAGGCTAAGAAAGATGGTTATGTACAAATAGCTCAATTGTTTGAAGAAACTGCTTTAAACGAAAAAGAGCACGCTAAACTATGGTTTAAGCATCTTCATGGTGGTAAAGTACCTGCTACTACTACCAACCTTGCCGATGCTGCTAACGGCGAAAACTACGAGTGGACCGATATGTATGCTCAATTCGCTAAGGAAGCACGCGAAGAAGGTTTCGACGAAATCGCTGCTCAAATGGAAGGCGTAGCGGCTATCGAAAAACTTCACGAAGAACGCTACCGCAAACTTTTGAAGAACATCGAAGACGAAGTAGTATTCTCTCGCGATGGCGAATGCATCTGGCAATGTTTGAATTGTGGTCATGTGGTGATTGGCAAGAAGGCTCCTGAAAAGTGTCCTGTTTGCGACCACGCACAATCTTACTTCGCTCTACGCGCTGAAAACTATTAATTCACTCACACATAATTGTGATTAATATTACAAAATAGGCTTGATTGGGATCCCCAATCAAGCCTATATATTTTTATTAAAGTCTAAATCGTTGACTATCAAACCAAATGTATAAACACACAACTCATATATCCACGATACCACCCATCCACCCTACGGTAGGGACGCACGGCTCGTGCGTCCGCCGATATCATTTGCGAAAGCAAAGAGAAGTCATTGAAACAATTTGTCTTTTTGTCTAAATTAAAAATGTCCTTCTGTCTAAAAACTCCTTCCTCCTCCATCCTAATTTTTTTTCATCGTTATCCTTTTTAAGGAAACTTTTTGCTCATTTTGGTTGTAACTTTGCACAAAAATTGAGGAAAACTCCTCACTCCTCACTGAATCACACTCCCCACATCAATTTCTCGCGGAGCGTAGAGATAAAAGAGTGGCGAAGCGATTGCACCACCTTCACTGTGAATGCTGCCTTCTTGATGGAGATAGCCGTACCTATTGGAAGAGTATTAGAGCGGCCATCAATACTCACATTATAGCTGTCGGCACGAGATAGAGTGCGTATGGTTATAGCAGAATCATCGCGAAGCACAAGCGGACGCATATTCAGCGAGTGAGGCGAGATAGGCGATAGCACTATATTTTGAGCATTAGGATCAAGTATTGGACCACCTACGCTTAGATTATAGGCTGTTGAGCCAGTAGGAGTAGAGATTATCAGACCATCTCCCTTGTAGGTAGTAAAATATGTGTCGTTTACGCTTGTTTCCACCGATATCATCGACGATGTATCTTGGCGGAGTATTGCCACCTCATTGAGAGCAAATGGCTGTTCGATGCTTCCTTCGCATCCTATAGGAGTCACTTCAAGCAGTGTGCGACATTCCACCTTATAGCGATTATTCACTATGTCGTTTATCACCACTTCCACTTCGTTCATTGTGGCATCGGTAAGATAGCCCAAATGGCCGGTGTTGATACCAAGGATTGGGATGTTTTTTTGAGATACGCGTTTAGCCGTACGCAAGAATGTGCCATCGCCGCCAAGGCTTATTGCAATATCGGCCTCGCATTGGTCGTCGGTGATTACTCGGTCGCAATGTAGCTCCTCGTTAATCACTTTACACAAATAGTTGTAAAATTTCTCTTGAATGTCTATTTGTATGTTATATTTGCGTAAAGTGTTGAATAGTAGCACTATTCCGTCGATGTACTTCTCTTGATGGGTGTTACCAAAAATAGCTATTCGCATAAATAAATGGTTAAATAGTTAAAAATTTACCTTATAATAGTAGAATTCGTATTATTTTTGCAAATAATTGGCTATTGTAAGATTGTTGTATCTTTGCAATGCCTTACTTTTACAAAGGTAATAATAATAATTTGATAAAGTTTGTAGCCTGATAAAAAAATAGAATTATATAAATGACAAATTTAAGTGTAAATATCAATAAGGTTGCCACATTGCGCAATGCGCGAGGAGGAAATCTTCCTAATGTGGAACAAGTGGCAATAGATTGTGAGAAGTTTGGTGCGCAAGGTATTACGGTGCATCCACGTCCCGACGAACGCCACATTCGCTATAGCGATGTATTCCAATTGCGTCCTATTGTGAAAACTGAATTTAATATCGAAGGATATCCAAGCGAATCCTTTATGGAATTGGTGCTTATGGCTAAGCCTGCACAAGTCACTTTGGTGCCTGATGCGCCAGATGTACTCACATCTTCGGCTGGATGGGATGTTGCTCCTAATCTTGAGTTTCTCACCGAGATTGTCGACCGTTTGAAAGAGGCTGGTATACGCACAAGCATCTTCGTGGGTACTGATGTCGAAAATATCAAGATGGCGGCTCGCACTGGTGCCGATCGTATCGAACTCTACACAGGGCCTTATGCCGAAGACTTTGAGAAAGATCCTGCTGCTGCTGTTGCTCCTTATGTGGTGGCTGCCGATGCTGCTCATCGCGAAGGATTGGGCGTGAACGCTGGACACGATTTGAGCCTTAAAAACTTGAAGTATTTCCGCGACAATGTGAAGTATCTCAATGAGGTGTCGATTGGTCACTCTCTTATCGCTGATGCTCTGTATATGGGCTTGGAAGCCACTATCAAGGCTTATAAGGATTGCTTAAAGTAAAAAACGAAATCGATAGGTATGAATATCTTAACAAATATTTTGGCAACCATTTTGCCCGATGAAACCCTTTCGTTGGCCAATGATACTGTAGCCACCATTGCCACCGAACCTGCTGTGGTGGAGATGGAACTCTCTATGTGGGACTTGTGTCTGAAAGGTGGTATCATTATGATTCCATTGCTATTGCTCTCTATTGTGAGCATTTATATCCTTGTAGAACGCTTTTTTGCTATTCGCAAGGCGGCTAAGGAGGATAAGAACTTTATGAAGCGTATTAAGGACTATATCCACGATGGCGAGATCGAAAGTGCTATGAACCTATGTAAAAAGGTGAACACTCCTTATTCTCGTCTTATTCTCAAAGGGATTACTCGCATCGGCCGACCTATGAACGATGTGCTTGTCGCTATTGAAAACACTGGTAACCTCGAAGTGGCCGAACTTGAGAAGGGGTTCACTTGGCTTGCCACTACTGCTGCAGGTGCTCCTATGATTGGTTTCTTGGGTACGGTTACGGGTATGGTGCAAGCATTCTTCGCTATGGCAAGTGCTGGTAGCAATGCCAATGTCACTGTCCTTGCAAGTGGTATCTACGAAGCTCTTGTCACCACTGTGGCTGGTTTGTTTGTCGGTATTATTGCCCTCTTTGCCTACAACTACCTTGTGGCAATGGTGAATAAGGTGATGAAGCAACTCGAAGCCAAGACTATGGAATTTATGGACTTGCTCAACGAGCCTGCTAAGTAAGAAGTGTGATAAAATACATCGAAAATGGCACTACGACGACAAAACGAAACTCTCGCCACATTCAGTATGGCATCTATGACCGATGTCATTTTCCTGCTTTTGATATTTTTTATGGTCACATCTACTTTTGTGATGCCTACTGCTATGGAGGTAAATCTTCCTCAGGGCAGTACGCAAGCAGCTATTAAGCCATCTACAAGAGTGTATGTCGATAAAGATCAAAAAATATTTTGGTGCGAGAGCGAAGGTGAGCCTCAATTGCTTGCCGACGACGCACAACTTATGAGTTATTTGCGACTTACGCACGAAAATTCTCCCGAGCAATTTATTGCACTCTATGCCGATGCTTCGGTGCCTTATGGCACTATTGTGCGTATTCTCGATTGTGGCACTAAGGCCAATATTAAGATTGTGCTTGCCACAAGACCTGTAAACTCTCAAGAATAAACCACTACATACGATATGAATTTAGATAAGGACCAAATACAAGGGATTTTGGGCACGCTGATTTTTCACGCTGTGCTTATCGCTGCGTTGGCTCTTGGCTATTTGTATTATCGTTATCCTCCCGAAGAACATCCCGAACTCGACAATAGCGAAATTCTATTTGGTGGCGAATTTGTGGAATACGACGACTTTGGTGATATGAATACGCCTGCCCTTCAAGAAAGTGCGCCTGCACCCAATCAAGTGCAGAACACTATAGAAGGCTCCGATGTTGTGGACGAGGGCGTGAAGGGCGATGATGTGCCTCCGTTGGTGAGTAGCACCGATGAATCGCCTATGAAAGAGGTGAAAAAAGAAAATCCTGGTCCTACTCAGGAAGAACTTGCCGAGCAACAACGCATTCGCGAGCAGGAAGAAACTTCTAAACGCGTAAGCAAAAGTGTTGTGGGCGCTTTTGGTAAATCGGCTAATTCGCAAAAGCAAACTGCTGCTAAGGAGGAAACGAAGGAAACCACCAACGGTGGCGGTAATGTCAGCATTGAGGGGCTTGATGGTTACTCTTTGTCTTCTTTTGGCGATGTGGGACGCACCACAAAGCAGGGATGGATAAAGGTTCAAGTCACGGTAAACGATAAAGGCGAGGTGATAGGTGCAAAGGTGTCGGGTGGTGATGGTGTGGCATACACCGATTTGACTTTGCGTAAAAAATGCGTGGCGGCAGCTAAGCAATCACGCTTTTCTGTGCCTAAGAATAAGACCGGTGAAGCCGTGGGCTACATCACTTGGCGTTTTGAACCTAAATAGGCAAAATTTATGAATATTTGCCTTAAAAATAGAATATAAACAGAATAAAAAACGTATATCAACAATAAATTTGCAATATATAATATTATAGTGTATATTTGTGCAAGAATATTAACTTAACTGCTAAAAACATATGAAGAAAACTACTACTCTGGCGTTGATGCTTATGATTTGCTTGAGTGCTATGGCTCAAAATCTTTATGCGCCTCACTCTTTGAAAGCAACGCCTAATTTTAACTCTGTGAAATTGGAGTGGAAAGCTCCAAGTGACAAAAACACATTGCAATGGCACACAGATTATGCCTACAATGGTAACGATGGTGTGAAGGCCGATCCTTATGGTACATTGCAATTCTACACTGGTGCGAGATTCGACGCCAACGATTTGAAGAATGTTGTGGGCGAACAAGTAGACTCTATCGGTTACTACGAATATCGCGAAATGGTAAATCTCACCTTCTTTATCTACGAAAATGGTAAGCCTGTTTATTCACAAGCTCTTGATGTTACCAATTATGTGAAGGATAGCTGGAGAAAGTATGCTCTTACTACTCCTTACACTATTCCTGCTAATGCCGAAGTGATGTTTGCATTGAAGATGGAATATGGCGACAATATGGAATTGGCTGCTATCAAGGATAATGGTCCTACTCACTATGGTAAGGGTGATATGTACTCTTATGATGGTGTTAATTGGTCTAATTCTGGCGATGGTAACTACCTTCTTACTGCTTATATCAAGAATGCTGCTGAGGGTAACGCTGCTCACGAAGGCTATAATGTATATTGCAATGGAGAAAAGGTGAATACTGCTGTCGTTACTGAAGAAATTTTTGAATTGAATTCTCTTGCCGATGGTACTCACACTCTTGAAGTGGCTGCTGTATATGGTTCACAAGAAGCTAAGTCTAAGGCGATAAATGTTACTACTAAGGGTTTGGATAAGTGTTTCCCAAGTGCAAGCATCTCTTCTACTAAGGTAGATGGTTTCAATGCTGAAATTTCTTGGGTAGCTCCTCTTGTGGCTCCTGCCGAACTTACTTGGACCAATAAAGAAAAGTCTACTTCTATCGGTGCTACTTCTAAGAGCGATCCTAAGGTGTGGATCAAGAACGAATTTAGTGCTACCGACCTTATCACTTATAGCGGTAGCAAACTCACTGCTATCAATATGCACTTCACTACTGCTGTTACTGGTGTCACTTTGTGGGTGATGAAGAACGATGAGTTCGTTTATTCTGAATCTCTTTCTACTGTAAAGGTAGCTGGTATCAAGGCTAATGAATGGGCAAGATTCCAATTGAAGACTCCTGTCGTTATCGAGCCAGGTGCTAAATACGCTTATGGTCTATATGTGACTCACGCTCCAAGTATGAAGCCTATTTCTATCGATAAGGCTCAATCTGTGGGTGCTAAGGGTAGCACTTTCTCTACTTCAAGCCAAGCATCGGCTGGTTTTGAAAAGACTAAACCTTACTGGAAGACTCTTGCCGAAGGTAATATCGCTGGTAACTGGATGATGACTGCCGAAGTGGAAACTACTTCTACCAATTCTTACAGCTTGGCTGGATATGATATCTATCGCAATGGCGAAAAGATTGCAACCGATGTCACTGCTACTACTTATAACGATGTTGTCGACGCTCCTGGCACCTACACTTATGGTGTTGTGGCTAAGAGCAACAATGGTTTGGCCTCTGATATGGTCACTACTATGCTTTCTTTTGCTCTTCCTCCTACTTTCACTGCGCCTAATATCGAAGAATACAAACTTGATAAGGCTACAGGTAAGATGAGTTTGAAGTGGAATATGGATATCGAACTTGCTCACTACGGTTCTCCTGAATATATGGCTGGTTTCGATGAAGAAATGGCGTTGATGTATGGTACTCGTTTCACTGCTTCTGAATTGGCTCCTTTTGCTGGTTACGAAATTAGCAAGTTGCAATTTGTTCTTGGCGAATCTGTTGGCGACTTCAAGGTGGGGGTTTATGGTACTAAGGGACAAGTTTACTCTGAACTTAGCTTCAAAGAAAACGAAATCGAACCATTCGTGCTTTACACTGTTGAATTGCCTACTCCTGTGGCTGTAACCGAAACGAGCGACTACTACATTGCTTATAATGTAATTGCTCCTGCTAATACTGCTCCTATTATCCTCGACGCTGGTCCACTTGTGACTAATGGTGCTATGGTGAGCGTAACCGATGGTGTGAAATGGATGAAGTTGGGTACTCTTAATGCTTCTTACAACAATTACAATATCGTAATCGGTGCCAACCTTACTGCTCCTGATGGTGCATCTGCTGCTCCTATGCTCACTAAGAGTCCAAGCCTTCAAAATGGCAAGTTCACCAAGAAAGTGGTGAAAGTTATGGATAAGGAATTCGGTATCGAAGGCGAAACTGTTGTTAAGGCTTCTGCTCCTGCCAAGGTAGCGGCTAAGGCTGTGAAGTTTGAAGTATATCGCAATAGAAGCTTGGCTACTACTACCGAAGCTCTTGAATTTGAAGAAATGTTGACTAATTATGGTGGTTTCCAATACACTGTAAAGGCTATCTTCAGCAATGGTTGGGAATCTAAGATGTCTGAAGCTGCTGTTGTTAACTATGAAGTTCCTCAAAAGGTGGACGCTCCTTTCGATTTGGCAGGTGAATATGCCGATAATAAACTTAATCTTGCTTGGAAACCTGCTTCTGAAGCCAAAGTGCTTGGTTATGGCGTAGGTGATGAGGCTAACGATGTAGCTTATAGAATGACTGGTCAAACTGAAGCTTATATCATTGCTAAGTTCCCAGTGGACTCTGTTAATAAGTACGATGGTATGGAGCTTACTCACGTTAAGTTCAAGATCGTAAAGGATCAATTGAAGAGCATCAAGGCTGTTGTATTCCATGGCACAACTATCGAATATGCTCAACCTGTGGATGTGGCTGATTTGCAAGCAGGATGGAACAATATCCGTTTGAATAAGCCTGTAAAGGTGAAGAAGGGTGTAGAATTGGGTATAGGTTACTACTGCACATTTGCTTCTGGTGCTACTGTATTCGTGGCTGATGCTGGTCCATCTTCTAATCCTGGTTATAGCGATTTGATCTCTGTTTCGGCTTACTCTTGGAAGTCAATGAATAAGGACAGTGGTATCTCTTGCAACTGGCGTATCGAAGGCGTTTTGAAGAAGGCCGACAATGCTGCTACTAAGAGTCAAGTGAAGGCTCGCGCCGAAGGTGTCACTTACAATGTATATTGCAATGGTGCTATCGTAGCCGAAGGTGTACAAGTTACAAGCTATGCTGTAGAAAACCCTGCTGAAGGTAAGTATGTGGTTACATCTGTGGCTAACGGTGTAGAAAGTGCTGAATCTAACATCGTTTACTTCTATCCTTCTGGTGTGGAAGAAAACTTTGCCGATGACAACGCTCCTGTTGAATTCTTCAATATGCAAGGTGTGAAGGTTGAAACTCCTGAAAATGGTATCTTCATCCGCAAGCAAGGCCGCAAGACTACGAAGGTAGTTCTATAAGATTGAATTTATAGGTGCTTTAGGCACTATAACATAAAATCGTGTAAAGTGGCTCGGCATTGCCGAGTCACTTTGTTTTTCATATATTTTGTGGATTGGTTGGTTTTTTGCCATTAAATGTTTGGTGGAGTGCCAAAAAAGTGGTAACTTGCACTCGATTTATAGTATTAACGATGGCTAATCAAGATATAATAGAGCGTATAAAGTATCTTATACGCGAAATGAGAATGACACAAGGCGAATTTGCTGAAAAGATTGGGTGCGACCAAAGCAACCTTTCTAAGCATCTTAATGGAAGATTGCCTATAAGCGATTCGCTTGTGAATAAGATAGTTATAAATATGGGCGTGTCGAAGGCATGGCTCAAAGATGGTGCCGATGTGCCATTCGCTAAGCAATCGGGTGGCGTACCAAGTCTTGTGGTGGATGAGAGTGAGATGATGTCGATGAAAGGAACTCCTATCTACAACATTGATGTCACTGCTGGTGGCGAATGTCGTGCTATGGAATTTGCCGACGAGCATATTGTGGGTGCTGTCAACTTGCCGGGTATTAGTCCCGAATGTCGCATTGTGAAAGTCTGTGGCGATAGTATGAGTCCTGTGATTATGCATGGCGACCTTATCGCTGTACGCGAACTTTCCAATCTTTCGCAAATATTTTGGGGCAACATCTATGTGGTGGTGCTCGACAATCTTCGCATGGTGAAGTATTTGCGTCGGCACGACGATCCCGATAAAGTGATTTTGCGTTCAGAAAATCCGAAATATGATGATATGGAGGTAAATCGTAGCGATATTCGCGACTTGCTTGTGGTGCAAAGTGTCATTCGTGTAAACAATCTATGATTAAACGAGGATACATATTATTCTTGTTGTTAACTGTTTCCTTGCTTCAAGCTAAGGCCTTGGAGGTGTATTCTGGCGAGCCGGGAAGTGTGAGCGGTCTTATTGATGATAAGGCTGTGACTTCTCTTGTGCTGTCGGGTGAAATTGATGCTCGCGACATCCAATTTATAGCATCAGAACTGTACAATCTCCAACACTTGGATATGAGCGAGGCTAAAGTGATGGCTTATTCCTGTGTGGATTCCTTTTCTGGCGAAACTCTTGAGTATGTTGAGGATAAGTTGCCTGCTTATTGCTTTTTTGCTGAGGAAGGACTTGCATCAGTCGTGTTGCCAAACACACTGAAATCAATAGGCGAGGCGGCATTTGCTGGTTGTTCTCAATTGCTACAGGTTAAAATGCCCCAGAATTTGCCCACAGTGGGCGATTATGCATTTTGTGGGTGTATGTCGCTGCAGAGTGTGAATATGCCGTCAGAATTGCTTAAAATAGGTGAGAGAGCCTTTGGTGATTGCTTTGCTTTGAAAGAATTAGACTTGAGTGGTATCAAAGGCGATTGTTTGCTTGGCGAATATGTGTTTGCCGACTGTATTTCTCTCGAAATGGTTAAATTTGGACCGAATATCACCGCTGTACCTACAGCTGCGTTTGCTGGGTGCGAGAATCTGTCCTCACTGCAATTTGGAGAGAAATCATCACTTTCATCGGTTGGTAACTCTGCATTTGCCAGCACTGCATTGCGTTCTTTCAATTTTTCATCTCTTTATGAAATAGGTGAATGGGCATTTGCGAGTGTGCAGTTGCAAGAGATAAGTTTGCCAGCGTCATTGACTTGCTTGCAAGAAGGTTCTTTCTTCTATAGCAAAGCATTCACGCGAGTAAGTGTTCCCGAAGGAGTGAGCGAAATTGGTGCTTATGTGTTCAACGGATGTTCGGCAATAGAGCGAGTCACATTGCCTTCTACGCTTACATTCCTTGGTTCGCAAGCATTTGAAGATAACTTTTCGCTCACATCTATGATGGTGAAAGCCGCCGAAGCCCCCGAATTGGGCGACCGTGTATTTGCTGGTGTAAATCAGAGTGATGCCACCCTGATTGTGCCCGAAAACAGTATGATATTGTATCAGAATGCCCCTCAATGGAATGAATTTAAGATAGATAGCATTCAGTCGTCGGTTGATAATGTGCAATTGACTGATGTGAAAGTATATTTCGATGGTGCTATATTGTGTGCCGATGCTTCCGAAACCATTTCTCGCCTTAATGTTTATAATACAATGGGTGTGAATGTGGCAAGCATAGTGGTAGATGATATGAAGGCGCGTGTGCCTATGCACGAATACTTTGCTCCATTCTATGTGGTGGAGGTAAGAACGACAAGAGGCGAAACTAAAGTTGTAAAATTAATAAAACAATAATATATATCAATGGGAAAGAATAAACTGAAAAAATTTGCTGAGATGGAAACATTCGAGAATGTGTTCCAGTATCCTTTTGCTGTAGTTGAGCGTGACGGATTTCCTTTGAAAGGACGTTGGAAAAGCGATTTTTTCAAAAACGACAATCCGATAGTGCTTGAACTTGGTTGCGGTAAGGGTGAATATGCTGTAGGGCTTGCCCGTCGCTTCCCCGAAAAGAACTATATCGGTGTAGATATCAAAGGTGCGAGAATGTGGACCGGTGCTAAGGCGGCTGTGAAGGAAGGCATATCTAATGTGGCATTCCTGCGCACGAATATCGAACTTATCACACGCTTTTTCGAGCCAGGTGAGGTGAGCGAAATATGGATTACATTCCCCGATCCTCAAATGAAGAAGGTGCGTAAGCGTCTCACTTCAACTCGTTTCTTGGATTTGTATCGTGAGATTTTGGTGGCTGATGGCATCGTGCATTTGAAGACCGATAGCCCATTCCTCTACACCTATACCGATGCGCTTGTAAAACTGAATGCTCTTCCTACCGAAGTGAACACCAACGACCTATATCATAGCGATATCGTGGACGATATTCTCGAAATCAAGACCTTCTACGAGCAACAATGGCTCGATCGTGGTCTCACTATCAAATACATCAAGTTCCACCTCGATCACACCACCGAGTTGCAAGAGCCTGATATTGAGATCGAGGAAGATACTTATCGCAGTTTCTCGCGTGGATACATTCAGTGTCCTCAGCTTTTGGATGACGAAAATAACGACGAAGAAGAATAAAAAATGGAAACATTATATCCTAAACTTATACTCGATGCGCTTGCCAATGTGCGCTACCCAGGAAATGGTAAAAACATTGTGGAGTGTGATATGGTGGAGGACGATATCCGTATCGATGGCAATAAGGTGTCGTTCTCGTTGATTTTCGACAAACCTACCGATCCTTTTATCAAGTCGGTGGTGCGTGCTGCCGAAGTGGCCATCAACACCTACATATCGCCTGAGGTGGAAATCAAGGGTAATATTGCTGTGAAGACTCGCACTGCTATCCCTGCTGCTCCTCCAAAATTACTTCCTGGTGTGAAAAACATCATCGGTGTGTCATCGGGCAAAGGTGGTGTGGGTAAATCTACCGTAGCCACTAATCTTGCAGTGTCTCTTGCTCAAAAGGGTTATAAAGTGGGTTTGCTCGACGCTGATATCTTTGGTCCTTCTGCTCCTTTGATGTTTGGCCTTGAAGACGAACCTATCTATATGGAAAAAGTAGACGATAGAAACCTTATCGTTCCTCTCGAAAAGTACGGCGTGAAGGTGCTTTCTATCGGTTTTCTTGTAGATAAGGAAAAGGCTGTGCTATGGCGTGGTGGTATGGCAAGCAATGCTTTGAAACAGCTCATTGGCGAGGCTAATTGGGGCGAACTCGATTACTTTGTGATAGATATGCCTCCTGGCACGAGCGACATTCATTTGACTCTGGTTCAATCTCTTGGCATCACCGGTGCTATTGTGGTGTCTACTCCACAACAAGTGGCTCTTGCCGATGCTCGCAAGGGTATAAGTATGTTCCAAAGCGAGGCTGTGAATGTGCCTATTCTTGGCTTGGTAGAAAATATGGCGTGGTTTACTCCAGCTGCCCATCCCGATGAAAAATACTATATCTTTGGTAAAGAGGGTGGTGTGGCGCTTGCCGAAAAACTTGGTGTGGAATTGCTCGGACAAATTCCTCTCGTGGCAAGTATTTGCAAGGGTGGCGATGATGGTTTGCCTGTGGTGTTGCAAAACTCAGTGAGTGGTGCTGCATTTATGGAACTCGCCGACCGTGTGGTTGAGGCTGTAAATCGTCGCAACGAACTTCTTCCTCCTACTCAAAAAGTAGAAATGAAACACTGATAAATTAAACATACAATTAAGTCTCCGAATCCTGATTTATGGATTTGGAGACTTTTCTGTTTGATGTTGAGTCTCAAAATATTAGAAAAACTGGCAAGGTGGACAAAAAGTAGGATAAAAACGCTGTAATTAATTGAAATTCATATCTTTGTGTAGATTTTCATTGATATGGTAAAAAAAATGCTTTTTTTGTGACTCGCACAACGTCGTTAGAAACGGCTTGAGAAGCCGAA
>JAZORR010000038.1:0-23985 GCA_045656705.1 Muribaculaceae bacterium
GATTACTAGATGAGTATATTAAAAGGCGCTATTAAGCGCAAATATTCCCATAGGGGCGCGCACCTATGGGAATATCTATCATACTTTTTGTCTACTAAGAGTTTTTACTCTAATTTTATCCTACTTTTTGTCCAGGTAACCAAATTTGGGGGTGTAAGTGTTGTGTAATATTTATAAAAAATGTAATTTTATCGGCAATATGTCTAACTATATAAAAAATAGTGCTTATGAAAAGGATTTTGATTTCAATGATGATGTTTTTTGTGATGACTATGGTGGCTAACGCTGTAGTTACAAAGTTGACTATAGACGACATAGAATATACGCTTGAAACGGATAACATGACAGCCGTTGTGGAGGATATTAAAAGTGCGGTAGAATCTCTTACGATACCCGATACCATTCACTACTATGGCTATAAGTTTCCTGTGAAAAAATTAAAGGCATTAAGAGTTGTAAAGTGAAGGAATTGACACTTCCAAATACATTGGGAGATACATTGAGGGATTGTTTTTATAATAATGATTATCTAAGGAAAGTATATTGCCCACCCCATATTACTCGTATGTTTGGTTCTTTTAGTTATTGTGGAAAACTTGAAGAAGTGGTGTTGCCAGATAGCTTGAAGGAAATATCTGGAGCTTTTTATTATTGTGAATCTTTAAAGAAAGTTGAGTTGCCAAAAGGACTTAAGAAATTAGGTAATACTACATTTTATAATTGTAGCAAGATGGAAAATATAGAATTGCCAGAATCATTAGAAAAGATTGGAAATGAAGTGTTTTATGGAGCTCGAATGATAAAAAGATTGAATATACCAAATTCAGTGCGTGAAATAGCAAAAAATGCATTTGCATATAGTTCTATCGAAAGCATTAACATTCCCAGTAGTTTGGAGGTTAAAGATTTTGAAACATCTAATTTTTTTACCGAAATGGATCACCTAAATGAAATTAGATATGATGAAAATAATAAACTGTTTGAATATAGAGATGGAGCATTATTTTATGAAAATAATGGAGTGCATGAATTGTGGGCAGTAGAAAATGGGGTAGATGTATTAAGATTGCCAGATTATTCAAAAATAAATATTTATTATAAAGCGATATTAAATTGTTTATTGGAAGTAATAGTTCCCAATTCGTGTTCCCAATTTACCTATAAGGGGTTAGATCATGGTTTATGGTGGGAAGATTCATCTAAAGAATATATTAAGAAATTAACGATAGAAGAAGGAATTGATTCGTTAGCCTTGTTTCTTGACGCTAATGGCGAAACTACAATTTCTAATATATGTATTCGACGTCCGATTGTTCCGGTAAATAAATATATGATAAAGTTTTCTGAGCAATATATCAGAACCTCGACGCTTTGTTTAAATAAAAATACATCTACTATTGATTTAAGTAAACTATATGAGCCGTGGAGTTACTACACTGGCAAACCTTCAATGTATACATTTCACACATACGGACCAGATGTGTTAGAGTTTCATCATAATGTAGTAAAAATAATGCCTGATTTTAGACTCAATTTTATAAAATCTGGTGATTTGAAATCTGGTTCATTTAGTCCTAATAAAATTCACACTGTTAGGTGCTACGGAAGTGTTCCTCCAGAATGTGAGAATCTTAATGGTTTAACATCGATAGATGCAGATTTATATGTGCCTAAGGGAGCTTGGCTAGCTTATGTTTTACATCCATTCTGGAAGATGTTTAGAAGTATCCAAGAGATGGAGTATGTGAGTGGAGTGGAAGAAACTTTCGCCGATGCCGATAGCGACGGAGCAGTGGAAGTGGCACGCTACGATGTGAATGGAAAACTCCTCACCTCGCCCGTTCAAGGTCTCAATATAGTGAAACTAAGCAATGGTAAAGTGAAAAAAGAATTTGTGAAGTAAGTAATTTCTATATAATCAATAAGGCGATGTGTCAATTACGACGCATCGCCTTATTTAGTTTTATTCATATAGGGTTAGTTAGTTCTTTGGGAATATATATCCTTAGAAAATTTCTGGGTGTGCTGTTTGATTGTTAGCGTTGAACTTATTCTGAATATTTTCGGCAATTGCAGCCATTTCTTCGGCTGGGATTTGCTTCTTATAGGTGAAGAAGTTCATATCGCTTTCGTTATTGATAGGTAGAAGGTGAATGTGTGCGTGAGGCACTTCAAGACCTATCACTGTCATACCAATGCGTTTGCAAGGCATTACTGCTTGCATAGCATCTGCCACTTTGCGAGCAAATGTCATCAGCTCGGCATATTCTTCTTGTGGAAGATCGAAGATATAGTCCACTTCGTGCTTTGGCACTACAAGTGTGTGACCTGCTGCCACTGGATTTATGTCGAGAAATGCAAAGTGCTTTTCGTCTTCAGCCACCTTGTAGCATGGGATTTCTCCTGCTATAATTCTTGAAAAGATTGAAGCCATTTCGTTTACTGTGATTTAGATTGAGATTTCTACGATTTCAAATTGCAAAACACCTGCAGGCACTTTGATTTCTACAACATCACCCACCTTGTGGCCCATCAAACCTTGTGCGATAGGAGTAGAAGTAGAAATCTTCATTTCGCGAAGATTTGCTTCTGAATCAGCAACGATTGTATATTTTTGAGTTGCGTTGGTTTTTAGGTTTTTGATTGTAACCACGCTCATTAGTTGCACTTCGTCGGTAGTGAGCTTTGTTTCGTCAATGATACGAGCATTTGCCACAAGGTCTTTTAGCATTGCAATCTTCATTTCAAGCATTCCTTGTGCTTCCTTTGCTGCATCATATTCTGCATTTTCAGAAAGGTCACCTTTGTCGCGGGCTTCAGCGATGGCGCGAGAGATTTCAGGACGCTTCACACTTTCGAGGTAAGCAATCTCTTCCATTTTCTTCTTATAGCCCTCTTTTGTCATATAGCTTATAGCCATTTCGATAAATTGTTTTTAAAAGATTAATAAAAAAATAAAGAATCTCCACTTGGTTAAAGTTGAGACCCCTCAATTGTTTGTCATATTTCTACGGCAAAGATAGGGAGTATTTTTGATATGAACAAATAAAACGGTAAAAAGTTTTATTTTTACCGTAAAATCATCCTTTAGAACTATTTCAGAATCAGTGTTTTATTTGTGCCTGCGTATTAGCTTGGTAAATTTGAACGCGCTGAAGGCTATCGCTATGGCAAGCACCGATGCTGCTCCTGCATAGCATTGCTGGTGCATAAATAGGAGTGCACTCACCGATGTGGTAATTGCCCACGCGGTCCATTGGTAACACGATTTGGTGAGACGCAACCCGAAGAGCCTAAAATAGCAGAATGCAGTGATAAGTGTGTAGGTGAGATACCAAGCCACTACTGCCACGCCAAATCCATCTATCCCCCACAGTTTGAACGATAGGATGTATACGACGATACACACTATTGCGTCTACCGATTCGGTGATGAAAAACATTTTGCCTTTTCCCTTGGCCAATATCACGTAGGCCATACACCACGACACAGCGCGGAATATCATTCCTATTATTCCTATCGAGATATAGGTTTCTATTACGAAGAAACTATCGGTGTAGAGTATGTTGATGATAAGGCGACGAAAGAGGATAAATGCTACTATTACGGGCGTGAGCACCATCAGCGCGATATTTATTTCTTGCGATACGAAAATGTTGAGTTTCATATTGCTGTGCGACACCTTCGATAGGCGTGGGAAATATTCCACACATAGTGCCGAGAGTATAAGCCCTGTGTATTTGATGATGAGGGTGTAGCCTGCCTGATAGTATCCCACGGTGGTGGTGTCGGCTGCGGTATTTAGGTAGGAAATGAATAAATAGTTGGTGCATTGTGTTACCACATCGGTGAGGGTGATGAAAATGCCGAGTTTTAGGAAGTCTTTACCTATGTTGAGCGTGTCTTTGAGTGTGAGTATTTCGCCTTTTAGTCCCACTTCTTTGTTTCGCATCAGGTAACTGAATATCAGCACCGAGAGCGAGTAACAGAGAATGCTTGGCACTATACTTTGCTCGCCGAGGTAATAATATAGTGGAATAGATAATATGAGTCCTGTAAATGCTCCATAAAGCGATGACTTGGCAAGTTTGCGAAGCATCGAGGTGCCTTGCATAATGGCGTGCTCTCCATTGGTGAGGGCATTGGCTATGAGTGCGATGGAGAGAAAGATGAAGCCCATGGTGTGCTCACTGTCGCCGAAGGTTACCTTGCTGAAGATGGGCGAGGCACACGCCAATATCAGTCCGCCCAATACGCCGAGTATCCTCGACCATCGTCGCACTGCTGTGCACACTCTGGCCAAGGTGCTTGGATTGGTATTTTCCATCGATATGCTACGTATGCTGCTTGTGCGCATCCCGAGATTGGTGATGTTGCCCACCATGTCTATGGCCGAATTGAATATTGCGAAAAGACCCATACCGGCTGGCCCTATCCATAGTGCTATCAGTTTGGTGCGAACGATTGCACACAAGATGTTCACCACCTGTATGCTCCCGAAAAGCCCCATTGCCTTCACTATGGTGCGTGATATGTCGGTTTTGCTCTTTTCTGCCATCAGAATGTGATTTTGTAAGTGTTGTATACTATGGCTCTACCGCCGAGATGACTTTTTTGCAAAATCAGTCCTTCGTTGAGGTATTGGCCATGGTTTTCGTTTGAAGTACCGAAATCGAAATACTTTTTATCGGCGAATACACATTTTATGAGGTGATTGAATAGCATTGGCAATGCTCCTTTTTTGCGTCCCTCATCGTTGCTTGCTATGTATTGGGCGTGTGCCACCGTGTCGGTTACATACATCACCACGCCTGCGAGTATCTTTCCTTCTGCCGATGCTGTGAATAGGCGTATGTTTTGGGGAAATCTTGCCTTGAGCAATTCTATCTCTTGAAGGGTGTGTACCGGTGTGGTGTCGTATTTCTCTTGGAGAAGTTGCTCAAGAAGTGTCCAATATTCGGCAAACGATTCGCATTCGTCTATTGTGATGTTGTGACCGATGGCTGTGTTCACTGCCTTGCGATAGGTATAATTAAATTCAAGTGGTGCCGAGAGTGGCAACACCGATGCCACATTGGTTTCTACGATGTTGCCTCCATGTCGGAATATTGCATACAAGTCTTCTTCCGAAGGATAGGCGTGATAGATGTGGGGCGATGGCTTGTAAATGATTTCTGTGATGCCCATTTGCGACAGGGAGTGTTTCATCGCCTCAAAAATCCCGAGCATATTCACGGCATTGAAATGCTTAAGTGGGGTTATCCATCCACCATAAGTAAGTCCTTGATGCGAATAGAGTGTGTTGCCTTTGCGATTGGCAGGCAATAGTGCTATGATTTTGCCTTTTGAGTATGCCACAAGCGAGCAATCGGTAAATCGGTCGCTATGGTAGTCCATATATTCTCTTTTGTGGAGAAATGTTCCATTTTTCGACTCGTCGATGAATCTGTTCCATTCATTGGCGAGAGTGGGAGAGTATACTTTTATTTCAATCATTGTTTTAGCCAATCTTGAGGGTTTAGTTTTTCACGCTCTTTTCTCACTTCAAAGTGTAGAATAGTGCGATTGTTATCGTCGGGATCGGAGAAAATCTTACCTATTGCTTGGTTTGCTTTCACCATTTGCCCGTTGCTCACAAATATTTCGCTTAGGTTCACATATATGGTGAGGTAATTGCCGTGTCTCACCATCACCACTGTGTTAAACCCGTCTTGTGGGAAGATGGCAGTTACCTTACCATCGAATATGGCTCGTGCATTGCTGCCTACCTCCACTTCTATGTCGATACCGCCATTGTCGGTTTGCACATATTTGAGTTCGGGGTGTTTGTGACGGCCAAAAGGTCGCACTATTTTGTATGAGCCTTCTACCGGAGGCATAAGCTTGCCCTTGTTGCTTTCAAAAGTGCCAGTGATGCTTGCAATGTCTTCGGCCTTCTTTGGCTCAACCTTTGTCTCGCTTGGAGCATCTTTTTTAGTAGTAGCAGAAGGTGTTTCTGTTCTATTGTCTTGTGTCTTCTTTTTTGCTTCTTCGGCTTTGCGTTTGGCTTCGGCTTCTTTGCGAGCTTGTTCTTCTCTTGCCTTGCGTTCTTCCTCGGCTATGAGTCGGTTGAGTGCATCATCGAGTTGTCGTGCCTTGCGTTGCTTCTCGGCAAGCACTTTGCGAAGGCTCTTTTCCTCTTTTTTGAGTGATTTCACCACTTTCGACTGTTGCTTACGCTTGTTCTCAAGTTCGGCCTTTTCTCGGTTTTGTTTGTTGAGGACTTCGGTGCGTTTTTGTGCAATTGCCTTCACTTCGGTCTGCTGACTTTTCAGACGCTTTTGAGTGGCGCGTATTTCGTCTACTTGCTTGGTGCGCCATTGAGAGAATTGTTGCAAATAACGCATTCTGCGATGAGCCTGTCGCACACTTTCTGCCGAGAATATGAAAAGCAGATTGTCGAATGCTGTGCCTTGACCTTGAGTGTTGCGTATGGCACGAGCGTAATTGTCGGTGAGTGATTTTATGCGTTTTTCGCCTTTGTCGATAGAGTCTTGCAGGAGTTTCAATCTTCTATTCAAGGCGTTCACTTCTTTGTTGATTCCCTTGATAGCCTTTTCGTGCGCGCGTATGTCGGCCTCGATCAGATTGAGATCGTTGAGCGAACTCTTTATCTTGGCTGTGTTGTCTTTGATTTTCTTATTGGTTTCGTTTATTTCTTGCTGAGTAGTTTGCTTCTGTTTTCTGATACTTTTGGCCGTAGACTTCTGTGCCACTGCATCAGGGGTGATGAGTAGCATAGAAAATATAAGTATGTATAGAAGTCGCAACATAGTATGTATCAGTTTATCCTTTTTGTGTTATAATGATTGAAGCAATTCTATATGCTCAGCTATCGAAATCTTACGATACGATTTGCTTATAGATAGCGTTTCGTCTACCATTGTATCCCATTTTGCTTTTGATGGGTTGAGATATAGTTGTAGTGCTATATCTTTATCGCCTATTTGGGTAGCAAAATTGATATACGAAGCCACGCTACTTGGTTTGTCGGTTACAAAGTCGCTATACACGGCAGTGTAAGTCTTATTGCTATTGGTAGGTTTCACTGTCAATGCCTCCACTTGCTTTGCTTGGTTGAGTGTAAATGTGTAAGCAAATTCTTTCTGCTTCTTGCGTGGAGCGAGGGTGTAACCATCGCTTGCCACTTGCATAGTGAATTTCTTGATATTCTCGATGCTTAGTGTGCCATCCTTAAGCGAGAATGGTTGAGCAAGGATAATATCTTGTATCGATTGGATATTCACGGGCAAAAGGTGCTTCAGTTCGTCAAGGTATACTGTAGTGTACACTTTGTGATATTTGTTTACGATCACGGCCGAATCGTTGTCGATAAACACCTTTGCCACCTCTATGCCGAGAATAGGACGGATAGAGATGGTGATATTCATGTCGCGTGTCATCTTCATCTGCATCGATGTTGCGAATGAGGCAGCTCCCGATAGTGTGAGCTTGCCCGATGTGCTATATGTTTGCCATGGAGTGATGGATTGAGCCACTTCGCTCAATACTATCTCAGGTACGGCATCGGCACTTTCTTCGGTTGCCCTTTTCGATGACTTACAGCTATTAAATCCGATGGCTGTGATGCATAGCGTAAATATGATGATAAGTAATTTCTTCATTTCGTATTATCTGTTTTGTCAGCATTCTTTTATTTGAAAAAGAATGTGCGATGTTTCACTTTGCGTTGGAGTATTTCCGAGTCGGGATTAAGTTCGAGGGCTTTCTCCCAATTTCCTACTGCCTCCTCGTGATGACCGTTCATAAAAAGTGCATCGCCGAGATGTTCATATAGTTCGGCGCTCGGAGCCTCTTTCTTCAGTTCGCTATAGTTCATTGCCGACTTCATATAGGTGAGAGCAAGAGCATATTCGCCTTTCTTGAAAAACACCCAAGCATAGGTGTCGAGATAGGTGGGATTTTCAGGCTCATACTTCACAGTGGTGGCACTCATCTTTTCGGCCTTGTTGAGGTCGCCATCGGTCACTGCAAGGAAATAGGCATAATTGTTCATTGCCATAAGGTTGCCTTGGTACATATCTATAGCCTTCTCATATTCGACAAAGGCTTGAATGGTGTCGCCCGAAGCTGCATAAGTGTCGCCTATAGCAGTCACTATTTCCGAGCGTTCCACGAAGTCGGTGCTGTCGCATTTTTCAAAGGCTGTGTGATAGGTGTCGAAGGCCTTGTCATACTCCTTGATTTGCATATATGCCGATGCTATGTACTTATATAGCGATGTGTTGTTAGGATTATATTCTATGGCCTTTTCTGCCGAAGCGAATAGGGCATCGAAATCCTCGCATAGCAATTGCAGAAGCACAAGTTGTTGCCATTTTTCGGCATTGGTAGGTTCAAGGTCGAGTACATAACTAAGTTGCTCGGCTGCTCCAGCATAATCCTTCACAGTGCCTAAATATTGACTATAGAGTTCGTGAATTTCGCTTTCGTGAGGGTGTTGCTCTATTAATACCGAAAATAGGTTGTCGATTCGTTCCGATTGTTGCACACCTTCGCTCAATTCATTGCGTACATAGTCGGTGAGGATATCCACCTTTTGCTCCACTCCTATGTTTTTATTGATAAGGGCATTGTAGATTTGCAAGTCATAGTTCACCGAGTCGCCTTGCATCTTGTAGTAGTCGGCTTTGTAGAGGTAAACATATCCGTTGTCGGGCTCTATCTCGTGTGCTCTGTTGAAGTAGTGCAATGCACTGTCGTTTTGTGCAAATTGCAAATGCACATTGCCCACAAGCAGATTGAAATCTACATTGCTTGGTGCAGAGGTGAGCAAACGCTTTGCCTCTTGGATGCAGCCCACGCTATCTTGCATCGCCATGCGATAGTTGATTTTGCGTATGGTGATTGGCACCGATTGTCCTTCACGCGATTCTATAGTATCGTATAGTGCGATTGCCTTATCGAAATTGCCGTTGTCGGCGTGAGTTTCGGCAAGGTTGGCCATTACATCGGGTTTGTTGGGGTAGAGTGAGAAAAGTTTCTCCCACACTTCGAGTGCTTCTTTTTTCAAGCCCAACTTATTGCACACACTTCCGTAGATAGCACTTTCGTAATACTCTTCGGGATGTGCCAAGAAATGCAGATGCATAAGGTTGATGCCTCGTAGCATCACATTACGGTCTTTACTACCCGAGAGTAGCATACTATACCCGAGATGGTGTGCTATGGTTGTGTTGCTCGCATCCAATGCGTAGGCGTGGCGTAGTAATTCCACATACGAGTCATATTCGCCAAGGGTGCGTTTGTGCAGAGCCTCGAGAAACACATATTGCGCCTTGTTTTTTGTGGCGGCACTATCTGCCTCTTCACTCTTCTTGGCATTTGCACTTAAAGCAAAGCACGCCACGAGTAGCAAACAAAATATTTTAGCAATACGATTCATTCAAGATAAGAAAAAATTATTTTACTCCTGTGTGACCAAATCCACCTGCTCCGCGTTCGGTGTCGTTGAGTTCTTCCACTTCCACCCATTCGGCCTTGGTGTAGTTCATTATCACCATTTGGCAGATGCGTTCTCCATTGTTGATAACAAAAGGTTCGTTTGAAAGGTTGATAAGTATCACTCCCACCTCGCCACGATAGTCGGCGTCGATAGTGCCAGGAGTATTTAGCACTGTGATGCCTTTCTTCAGTGCAAGACCGCTACGTGGGCGTATCTCACATTGATAGCCTTGAGGAAGTTCCATATAGAGACCTGTAGGTACAAGCACTCTTTCGAGAGGTGCAAGTGTGATAGGTTCGCTCACGAATGCACGCACATCCATGCCAGCACTGTCTGCTGTGCTATAACTTGGAGTGGGATTATTTGATTTGTTTATGATTTTTACTTTGATTGTTTCCATAAATTCCGTTATATAGTGTTTAATATGCGAAGTTATGCAAAGATACTCAATTTTCTGCGATTTTATTTCCTTAAAAAGGACAATATGAAATTTCTTTGATAAAAATGCGGGGCTGAATGTTTGCGAGGTGCACTATTTTTTGTAATTTAGTAGCACTAAAATTGGATTACTGATATGGATGATAAAAAAATGTGCTGGGATCGTTTGATTTGCGACAAACGATTGGGGCTCGAAGAGTATATCGATAGCAATAACGGGGGGATACGTAGCGATTTCCAACGCGACTACGACCGCCTTGTCTTTTCTTCGCCGTTTCGCCGTTTGCAAAACAAGACGCAGGTGTTCCCGTTGCCCGGTAGTATTTTTGTGCATAACCGACTCACCCATAGCCTCGAAGTGTCGAGTGTAGGCAAATCTCTCGCGCGTGAGGTGGCTTTGCGTCTGCGTGATAAATATCGCAATGAAAAGTGGGTGAACAAACTCGATGATATAGCCGAGATAGTGAGTGCAGCCTGCCTCGCTCACGACCTTGGAAATCCTCCTTTTGGTCATTCGGGCGAGAAAGCGATCAGTACTTTCTTCTCCGAAGGGGAAGGGGCTTCGCTCAAGTCGCAACTCTCGGAGAGCGAATGGAACGATATTATCAATTTCGAGGGTAATGCCAATTCGTTTCGCCAATTGGTGCATCAGTTTGCAGGCCGTCGTCCGGGAGGTTTTGCTATGACTTATTCTATGCTTGCCTCTATAGTGAAATATCCGTTTTCGTCTAATCACGCCAACAAGAAGGGTAAGTTTGGATTCTTTACTTCCGAGAAAAAAGTGTTTGAGAAGATTGCCGACGAACTCTGTATCATCAAACTCGCCGACGAACGCTATGTGCGTCACCCTCTTGTCTATCTCGTGGAGGCTGCTGACGACATTTGCTACCAAGTGATGGACCTGGAAGATGCTCACAAACTCAAGATTGTGAACACACACGATGTCATCGACCTTATGTTGGGATTCTTCACCGGCGAACGCCGTGAGCATATCATATCGGTGATGGACAATGTGGTCGATAAAAACGAGAAGGTGGGTTACTTGCGTTCGTGCATTATTGGCACATTGGTGAATGAGTGTGCTACTGCATTTGTGGCTCACGAAGACGATATTTTGAGAGGCAAATTTGAGGGATGTCTTATCGACCACATTTCGACACTCGTGAAAGATGCCTATAAGGCTTGTTCCGACCTTGCTTATGCCAAGATTTACTGTGCATCGTCGGTGGTGGAAATCGACCTTGCAGGTAATCAGATTATAGCATTCCTCATGAAGAAACTTATAGATGCTGTGCGATTCCCCGAAAAGAACTATTCAGAATTGCTATTGAGCATTGTGCCACAACAATATGAGGTGAATGCTCCTACCTTATTCGGCAAGATACAAGCCGTGCTCGATCACATGAGTGCTATGACCGATGTGTATGCGCTCGATCTTTATCGCAAACTCAATGGTATGAGTCTGCCTGCAGTGTGATAATACGCTAATAGAAATTCATTAAAACCATAAAATATATGAACAGAAGAGATATGCTTAAAAAGGTGGGCCTTGCTGTAGCTGGTACCACATTATTCGGTGCTCAAGCATTGGCCGATGACAACACATCGGGTGGTAGTAAGAAAAATGCTAAGCCTAAAGCGTTGATTATAGGTGCTCACCCCGACGATCCCGAAACAGGATGCGGTGGCACTATGCTCAAACTTCGCCAAGCAGGATATGATGTAGTGGCGGTGTATATGACTAAGGGCGAAGGGGGTATACAAGGCAAAACTCACGATGAGGCTGCTGCCATAAGAGTACCCGAAGCCATAAACGCATGCAAAATCCTCGATGCGCGTCCTGTGTTTATGACACAAATCGACGGTAACACCGAAATCAATAAAGCACGATATGTGGAGATGCGTGAACTTATCGCTAAGGAAAATCCCGATATTGTGTTCACCCATTGGCCTATCGATTCACACCCCGACCATCGTGTATGTTCGCTCCTCGTATACGATGCTTGGCGTAGACTCGGTTACAAATTTGATCTCTTCTACTTTGAAGTGATGAGTGGCACGCAGACCACACTGTTTGCTCCTACCGATTATGTCGACATTTCAGAATTTGCTGCAAAGAAACGCGAAGCGTGTATGTGTCACGAAAGTCAGGGCATGGGTCCACTTTACGACGATTGGCATGTGCCTATGGAGCAATTCCGTGGATTGGAGTTACGTTGCAAACGAGCCGAAGCCTTCATCCACATTCGCCGCTCCGACAGCGATATCTTCGAAGGATAATCACGCCATATTAGCATCACTCACGCAGCTAATCTTGTAATTTATATAGAGTGGAGAGTAATAATTACTCTCTACTCCTCATTTATCATTTAGATGAGTCTCGCGCGTCAGCCTTTGGCTGACACTACTCACTCACACTCGATTCTGCAAGCAGAATTCTTTACTCCTAACCACTCCTTCTCACTATCTTATGTGGATTACTCTTGCCATTTGTTCGGCCTTGTGCCTTGGTATCTATGATATTTTTAAGAAAGCATCGGTTAAAGACAACGATGTACTGATGGTGCTTATGCTCAACACCTTTTTCGGTTCGCTCCTACTATCGCCAGTGATAATAGGCAATATCTACGATGGTACATGGGGCTTTAACGGCAATTCGCAATGCCATTTGCTCGTGATTGTGAAATCGCTCATTGTGTTATCGTCGTGGGTTTTGGGATACTTTTCTATCAAGCATCTGCCCATCACCATCAACGGACCGATAAGTGCTACACGGCCCATATTAGTGCTTGTTGGGGCTACAATCATCTTCGCCGAAAGGCTCAATTGGATGCAATACACAGGTATCGCTCTCGGAGTGTGTTCGCTATTCCTTATAAGTAGGATAGGGAAGAAAGAAGGCTTCTCATTGCGACATAGCAAGTGGTTATGGCTCTGTCTTGCATCTACCATTATGGGAGCAGCGAGTGCCTTATACGACAAATATCTTATTCGCGACCTCCAACCCCTTGAAGTGCAAGCATGGTATTCGCTTTATCAGTGGGTTATAATGACCATAGTTATACTCACCATTCGTCACTTTACAAAAGAAAAAACAAAGACCTTCACTTGGCGATGGACCATACCATGTATAGCCATATTTCTCACAATAGCCGATATTGCCTATTTCTATGCATTGTCGCTCGATGAGGCTATGATTTCGGTAGTATCGATGATAAGAAGAGGTAGCGTATTAGTGTCATTTGTGTGGGGTGTTACGGCATTGAAAGAGAAAAATATACGCCTAAAACTCGCCGACCTCACTTTGCTCCTTATCGGTCTCATCTTCCTTATCTTCGGCAGCAAGTAATAAAAGGGAAATATTATATCATTGCAATTTCGGCATCTTTTTGTATCTTTGCAATGTCGGTGCTATGGATAGCGTTTTGGACGTTGATATCAGGGGCAGCATTTCGCTGAGCATTGGTAGCCGTAGATGACATTTCAGCCCAAATGTTTATGGTCTACATATCATCTGGGCTATTTTTGTATTCTTAAGAAAAAAGAAGAGAGGAATCAAGCATAGTTGCCTGATTCCTCTCTCGTTGTTATAGTAAGTCTAATTGTGGAAAATTAGATGATTACTTCTTGACCGTCTTGTTGTGGTTGGTCGTTAGATGGTTGCTCTTCGCGATTGCGATGTTCGAAGCGAGGACCGCGGTTGTCATCGCGACGTGGACCACGATTGTTGTTATCGCGGCGAGGACCACGATTATCATCACGACGTGGACCGCGATTGTTGTTGTCGCGTTTGCCACCTTCGCGGCGTGGAGCACGTTCTTCCCATCCTTCAGGCTTTTCAAGAAGAGCCTTCATTGATAGACGGAACTTACCTGTCTTCTTGTCGATTTCGATAAGTTTCACTGTTACAGTGTCGCCTTCCTTCACGCTGCTTGTTTCCATACTTTCAAGGCGTTCCCAGCTGATTTCTGAGATGTGAAGAAGACCTTCCTTACCTGGCATGAATTCTACGAATGCACCGAAGTCAAGGATGCTCTTTACTGTACCTGTGTATGTTTCGCCTTCTTCTGGAACTGCGATGATAGCATTGATGCGTGCAAGTGCTGCGTCGATGCTTGCCTTGTTAGAAGAAGCGATTTCCACTACTCCCTTACCGTCTACTTCTTCGATGTTGATAGAAGCACCAGTTTGTTCTTGGATACCTTGGATAGTTTCACCACCCTTACCGATGATAGCACCGATGAAGTCCTTGTCTACTGTCAAGCTCACGATGCGTGGCACGTGTGGCTTGTAGTCTTCGCGTGGAGCAGGGATAGTTTCGTTGATGATATTTAGGATGTGTAGACGACCTGCGCGAGCTTGTTCAAGGGCTTGAGCAAGGATTTCGTAAGATAGACCGTCACACTTGATGTCCATTTGAGTAGCTGTGATACCATTTTCAGTACCTGTTACCTTGAAGTCCATATCGCCAAGGTGGTCTTCGTCGCCAAGAATATCAGAAAGAACTGCGTGTTTCACGTTGCCCTTATCTGTGATAAGTCCCATTGCGATACCTGCCACAGGCTTCTTCATCTTCACACCTGCATCGAGTAGTGCAAGGCATCCTGCACACACTGTTGCCATTGACGATGAACCATTTGATTCAAGGATGTCAGATACGATACGGCAAGTGTAAGGGAAATCTGTAGGCAACATACTCTTCAATGCGCGCCATGCAAGGTGGCCGTGACCGATTTCGCGACGGCCTACACCGCGTTGTGCCTTAGCTTCGCCTGTAGAGAATGGAGGGAAGTTATAGTGAAGAAGGAAACGTTCTGTGCTGTGGTTCAACACATCGTCTACCATCTTTTCGTCATCCTTTGTACCAAGTGTTACGGTAGCAAGTGATTGAGTTTCACCACGAGTGAACACTGCTGCTCCGTGAGGACCTGGAATGTAGTCGGTTTCGCACCAGATTGGACGAATGTCGGTAGTCTTGCGACCATCCAAACGGATACCTTCGTCAAGAATGCAACGACGCACTGCTTCCTTTTCTACATCGTGGTAGTAACGCTTCACAAGTGCTGTCTTTTCGTCGCGTTCTTCTTCTGGAAGTGCTTCGATAAATTCGTCGCAGATAGCTGCAAACGAATCGTTACGCCAGTGCTTGTCGGCACAACCTGCTTGAGCAATCTTGTAGGCCTTGTCGTAACAAGCATCCCACACTTGCTTGCGTAGGTCTTCGTCGTTGATTTCGTGGCAGTATTCGCGCTTCACTGTTGCGCCTGCTGCTTCTGCAAATTCCATCACAGCCTTACAGTGTACCTTGATAGCTTCGTGTGCTGTCTTCAATGCTTCAAGAAGGTCGCTTTCCGATACTTCGTTCATCTCACCTTCCACCATCATGATATTTTCGTAAGTAGCACCTACCATCAAATCCATGTCAGCTTTTTCTAATTCTTTGAAAGTGGGGTTGATGACAAATTTACCGTCGATACGAGCAACGCGTACCTCAGAAATAGGACCATTGAATGGGATATCCGACACTGCGATAGCCGCTGATGCTGCAAGACCTGCAAGAGCATCTGGCATATCTTCACCGTCGCTTGAGAATAATGTGATGTTCACAAATGTATCAGCGTGATAGTTATCTGGGAACAATGGACGCAACACGCGGTCTACAAGGCGTGATGTCAGGATTTCGTAGTCGCTCGCACGGCCTTCACGCTTTGTGAAGCCACCTGGGAAACGACCAAATGCAGAAAATTTTTCTTTGTATTCTACTTGAAGAGGCATAAAGTCAACCCCTTCGCCGGCTTCTTTAGCCGAAACAACTGTCGCAAGAAGCATAGTGTTGTTCATGCGAAGTTCAACCGCTCCATCGGCTTGCTTGGCAAGCTTTCCTGTTTCAAGGGTGATAACTCGTCCATCACCCAAATCGATGGTTTTTTTGATAGGTGTTAGCATATAATTTTTTCTTACTAAATAAAATTCTTGCAAAGGTAGTGATTTTTTTTGACTTAAACGCTTAATTTTAGGCAAATTGTGAAATAATTGGGATTTTCTTTGTCACGAAAGTAATACCTACCGCTTTATTTCTTTCATTTACGATTGAAATTCACTGCATACTTATGGGTGGTGTGTGCATAAATATAGTATATTATTGTGGTTACTTAGATTTCATTATCCCTAAAAAAGATATAGGCAAGCTCCATTAAGAGCTTGCCTATATTATTACTTAAGCATTAGAGATGAAGTGATTACTTCAAACCACGATTGCGAAGCAATGCGTCAGGATTTGGCTCTTGACCGCGGAATTGCTTATAAAGCTTCATTGGTTCGTCGCTACCACCCATTTCAAGGATGTTTGTGCGGAATGCATCAGCAGTTGCCTTGTCGAAGATACCCTTTTCAGCAAATAGTTCGAAACCGTCGGCATCAAGCACTTCTGCCCATAGGTAAGTGTAGTAACCTGCTGCATAACCATCGCTACCGAAGATGTGCTTGAAGTAAGTACTGCGGTAACGGAATGTAAGTTCTTTTGGAAGACCAAGTTTTTCAGCCACTGCTGCTTCAAAGTCGGCTACGTTCACATCTTGAGAGTGTGCCACCTTGTGCCATTCGATGTCAAGAAGTGCAGCACCTGCAAGTTCGGTTGTTGCGAAACCTTGGTTGAACTTTGAAGAAGCGATAAGTTTGTTCACAAGTTCTGTTGGGATTACTTCGCCTGTTTGATAGTGTTTAGCATATACTGCAAGCACTTCAGGTTCGAATGCCCAGTGTTCGGTGATTTGTGATGGAAGTTCCACAAGGTCGCGGTCTACGTTGGTACCTGCTTGGCCACGATAAGCAGCACGAGTGAGCATACCGTGAAGAGCGTGTCCGAATTCGTGGAATGTAGTTTCCACTTCGTCGATAGTGAGAAGTGCTGGCATATCGCCTGAAGGACGAGTGAAGTTACCTACGTTGTAGATGATAGGGCGTTCGTTGATTGTGTCGTAGTTGCAAGCACCCTTGAATTCGCTCATCCATGCACCTTGACGCTTAGTGGCGCGTGGGAAGTAGTCGGTCATAAACACTGAAAGGTGTTCGCCTGCTGCGTCCTTCACTTCATATACTGTTACTTCTGGATTGTACTTAGGAGCATCCTTCAATTCAGTGAATGTTACGCCATAAAGTTTGTTTGCTACATAGAAGATACCTTCCACCACATTTTCGAGCTTGAAATATGGGCGTACTTGGTCTTCGCTGATGTTAAACTTTTGAGCCTTCACCTTTTCGGCATAGTAGTAGTAGTCCCATGGTTCCACCTTGAAGTCCTTACCTTCTGCCTTGATGTAAGCTTGCATATCTGCCACTTCTTCTTTCACCTTAGCCACTGCAGGCTTCCATATTTTGTATAGAAGGTCTTCGGCATTCTTTGTAGTCTTAGCCATTACGTTGTCGATAGCATAGTCGGCAAAGTTGTCGAAACCAAGCATTTGAGCCTTCTTAGTGCGTAGTTGAAGAATCTTGTTGATGTTTGCTGCGTTAGCATATTGGCCTTCACTTGCAAGTGAAGTGTAACCCTTCCACATCTTTTCGCGTAGGTCGCGGTTGTCGGCATAAGTAAGCACGCCAAGACGGCTTGGTGCGTGAAGTGTGAACACCCACTTACCTTCTTTGCCACGAGCAGCAGCTTCTTCGGCTGCAGTAGCGATAGTACCTTCTGGCAATCCAGCAAGTTCTTCCTTGTTTTCTACTACAAGCTCCCATGCATTAGTGCCCTTTAGCACGTTTTCGTTGTATGCAATAAACGCTGTAGATAGTTCTTGGTTGATAGCCTTCAAAGAGTCCTTTTGAGCTGCATCAAGAAGAGCACCTGAGCGCACGAAGCTCTTGTAATACTTTTCAAGCAAACGAGTTTGTGCTGTGTTGAGGTTGAATTTTTCTTTGTTGTCATACACTTCCTTGATGCGAGCGAAAAGTGCTTCGTTCATACCCATATTATCGCTGTGAGCTGTGTAAAGTGCAGAGATTTCTGGGTTTAGGGCTTGCATTTCTGGGGTGTTGTCGCTTTCGCTTAGTGCGAAGAATACATAAGCCACCTTGTTGAGCAATTGACCGCTATTGTCAAGAGCCAAGATAGTGTTTTCGAAATCTGGCAATGCACGATTCTTGATGATTGCATCGATTTCTTGGTTTTGAACTTCGATACCTGCTTTCACTGCTGGTAGGTAGTGCTCATACTTGATTTGATCGAATGGCGGAATCTCATATTGAGTTGTGTAGTCCGCCAAGAATGGGTTTTCTTCCATTTTGTTTGAGTTGCAAGCCGAAAGTGTTACGGCGATTGCACTTGCTACGGTTAATAATGTTTTGTTCATATCTGTTAAGTATTTGATAAAATATGTTTTCTTATTGTTTTCTTGTTATTTTGTCCATCTGAAAGTGGTAAGGAGTGGATAGTGGTCCGACGACTTTTGGCTGCCTCGTTGTAATCTCACTGCCTCAAAATCACCTTTATATAGCACGTGGTCTATTCTGAAATAGAAACGATTATGATGGAAAGTTATTGTAGGACCGAATCCACATTCTTTGTAGGCATCACTCATATCGTCGCCCATAATGGTGTTGTAGGCAAATGATGATGGTGTGTCGTTGAAGTCTCCACAGAGTATCACATTTTCGCCCACCGAGTCGATGTATTGACGCAGTTCTTTAGCCTGCTCGGCTCTCACCCTGAAGGCTGTGGCAAGTTTTGTGAGGATACCCGATTTCACATCTTCCACCTTCTTTTCGTTGAAGTGGCTTGTAGATTTTGTGATATCGGTGATATCGCGATACAGTGCCTTGTCGTTTTCGGTGAGTCGGAGCGATTCTAAATGCACGCCTATGATGTGTAGCGTTTTACCATTCACATTCACCTTGTAGGCGGCCGACTTCTTGTAAGGTCTGTTTCGCTCGTTGAGCGTCTCATTTTCCACCAAGTATGGATATTTTGAGAGTATCACCACATCTCGCAATCGTTCTTCGCGATAAAGGTATTTCTTCTTTACCTCTGGCATAAGGTCGCCTATTTGCTCAAGTTCGTTCATCTTCACCTTAGCCGATGCCTCTTGAAGAATCACGAAGTCGGCATCTTGGTCGAGAATGTAACGCAGTGTGCGATTTTCGCCTGGCTTGTTTTCGTAATCGTCGAAGTTCATCACATTATATGTGAGCAATGTGAATGTGCTATCTGATGGTGTGGCCGATGTGAATGAGATATTGCACGGAGCGAAAGTGATAAAAGTGGGGTAGCAAGCCAATATAAGTGCTGTTGTGAGCAACGATTCTTGCCACTTCCTCACCACCAACCACACAGCGAGTATCGCACACTCTATGGTGAGAAATACGGGGAATGTCATTCCGAATAGAGCAAACTTGGCACTGATTTCGGGTGAAATATATCCACAATAGGCCGAGGCAATGAGTAATAAACCCATTGCTATGGTGACGAGAATGCCCACATTCTTCACCACCGATAGTATCTTTTCTCCTATTGCCGATAGTATGCTCATTGTCGTTTATTGCTTACTTGAAATAATTGTCGTTTCTCCTCATCGGTGAGCGATGTGTAGCCCGACTTCTTTATCTTGTCGAGGATGGCATCGAGTTTTGCCTCGTCGTCTTTGCTCATCATCCCCGATGAGTAAGTTGTGCCATTGTCAGGGCGTGCCGATGATTTTTTGCTATTCTTTACGAATGTATTCTTCTTGCCTGATTGCTTAAGTGAGTTCACCCAACCCACAAGTTTGTCTATAGCATTGTTTATCGGTTTGGTGATATCAGTACCGCGATTTATGAGAACGGTGAATAATGCTCCACACAATGCACCGCCGAGATGGGCAATATGACCGCCTGAATTGCTTCCCGTGATGCTCAAAAAGTCTATCACTACATATATTATTGCCACCCATTTCAGCGATACTGCTCCAAATAGCAATAGATTGATACGGTAGTGGGGTAGTTTCATCGCTATCGCTATTACTATAGCCATAATAGAGGCCGATGCTCCTATGAGCGAACCCGATATGCCTCTATAAGGCACCAATAGCGAGTAAGATAGCATATATAGCAGTCCACCTCCTATACCTCCTATTATATATAATGCAGCAAATTGCTTAGGGTTGAACGCCTCTAAAAACAATCGGCCAAACCAATAAAGCACAAGCATATTGAAGAGTATATGCAATATGTCGTAGTGAGCAAACATATATGTAAGCATAGTCCATGGCTCGCCTACAAGGCTCGAAAACGACGATGGCAGCTCCACAAAATTCAGAAACAGCTTAGGCTCTATCCCTATAAGGAAGCACACCACACCCACCACACGCAGCAGCAGAAACACTGCCACATTGATGTAGATAAACTTCAATGGCATACTCGCCACCTTATATCTATATTTCACATTATCAATAAATGCCGCCATTCAAGCCACCTTTCTTTTTCCAATAATACAATAGAATGAACCCAAATAGCATACCTCCAAGGTGAGCAAAGTGAGCCACAGAACTCATAGTGCCCGATATACCAAAGAAAAATTCTATCACACCATATCCCAATACCATATATTTAGCCTTGATAGGAATAGGGATAAACATCAAATACATTGGCAAGTTTGGGAAAAGCATTGCAAATGCAAGCAAGATGCCAAACACTGCTCCCGATGCTCCCACTGTGAGTGCCATATTAAGCTGACTTTGTGCCACAGGCGATTGTAAAAGTTGGTACACCTCGTTCATAGAGTACAAACCAAATATCTCGAAATACCACACCACCTCTTGAACAAGAGCAGCACCCAATCCGCAAGTAAAGTAGTAAAATAGGAATTTCTTATTACCGATAGCACGCTCCACCAACGGACCAAACATCAATAGCGTAAACATATTGAAGAAAAGGTGAGTGAAACTGCGATCGGAGTGCAAAAACATATACGAGAACAATTGCAACGGATTGAAATCACTCGCACCGAAGAAATGCAATCCCAAGAAGTGAGTGATATCAATACCCACCTTTGGCAATGTCACTTGAGCAAGCCACACCAGAACATTTATAATAAGCAAGTTCTTGGTGACTGTAGGCATATTTCTAAATACCGATTGTATCATATTTCTTTTTGTTTTTAAGGGCTATCCGATTCTTATTCATTTATTCTAATTTTGCTTAATACATATCACTTACATCATATTAAAAACAAAATTATTTTGCAAAAATAATGAAAAACTGCCTTTTTATGGCAAAAAAAGTGAGAAGAGAAGATTTTTTACCACAAATACAACATTTTTTTGTAAATATTTTTTGTTTTAAACGTAGAATCCTATAAATTTGTGCCTATAATACCATAAATAATCATATAAATAGTAAAAATTATGAATAAAACAGAATTAGTAAACGCAGTTGCTGAAAAAGCGCAATTGACAAAGGCACAAGCTAAGGCTGCTGTTGAAGCTTCTTTGGAAGCTGTTGCTGCTGCTTTGGCAAAGGGTGAAAATGTTGCTTTGGTTGGTTTCGGTACTTATAGCGTTGTTGAAAAGGGCGAACGCACAGGTATCAATCCTGCTACTAAGGAAAAGATCACTATCCCTGCTAAGAAAGTTATCAAGTTCAAGGCTGGTAAGGAATTGGCAGAATCAGTAAAATAATTCTTGCTGAGATTTAGATTTCTTGAAATTTTAAGAAATTCCCGTAAAAAACAAGCGTCTTGTCGCCACCCGGCCACAAGACGCTTTTCTTTTTCCTCTCCACACAAAATCACATTTCCCCTTTTAATGCTAAATCTTTACCCACTTATGGCAAATTATGTGTCTATATTTTGCCATAACTATACTTTTTTACCTACTTATGGTAAATTATGCGTCTATATTTTGCCATAAATTATATTTTTTCACCCACTTCGTGCAATGTGTTAATAAATATCTGCGGGTAATTTTGGTATAACCGTATGATTGTAGTAACTTTGACGGTTGAAATTTTTTTAAAACGATTATGAAAAAGATAAGAAACTATATTTTGGCGCTTGTGGCATTGGTAATGGCCGCTTGCGGTGGTAATGAATTTAAGGTGTCGGGCAAGATTGAAGGTGCCAACGACTCTACTCTTATGGTAATGGAAGTGGCTAATAATGGTTGGTGGTATATCGTCGACTCTGTGAAGTGCGCTAAGGATGGTTCGTTTGCCATCGCTAAGCCTGCTGCTCAAAATCCCGATATTTATCGTCTTCGTATCAACGATAAGGCTATTTGTTTCCCTATCGATAGCATCGATAATGTGACTATCTATAGCAACCTTGCTGGTTTTGCTACCGACTATGTGCTTGGTGGTACTACTCTTGCCGAAGATATGATGAAGGTAGACAAGAAAGCAATGCAAATGTATGGTGCAAGTGCTGAAGAAATGAAGGCTTGGAAGGCTGAATTGGCTAACACCATCCTTGCCGACGCAAGTAGCATCCTAAGCTATTATATTATTAATAAGTATATCGGCAACCAACCTCTTTACAATCCTTTAGATAAGGACGACTTGAAGATGATAGGTGCTGTGGCAAATGCCTACAACTCATTCAAACCTACCGACCCTCGCACTAAATACTTGGTGTCGCTTGCAGTGAATAGTCGCAAAGCTGTGAATCCAGTGGTTACTACCGATACTATTGTGGCTGATGAAATTCCACTTATCGATATCACTCTTCAAGACGAAAACGGAAAGATGCAACAACTTAGCGAAGTGGCAGCACAAGGAAAAGTGATTTTGCTCAACTTCACTATGTATGCCGACGAACTTTCTCCTGCATTCAATAAAGTGCTTTCCGAAACTTACAACAAATATGCCGCAAGAGGTTTTGAAATCTATCAAATCGCTTACGATTTCGACGAATTCCAATGGCGTCAAGCTGCTAAAAACTTGCCTTGGATCACAGTGCTCGATTCAGACGGTGGCCAATCAAAGCACATTACCAATTACAACGTGGTTCAATTCCCAGAGATGTATATCATCAATCGCAAGGGCGAAATCGTAGAACGCGTACTTGAAATCGAATCCCTCTCAAAGATCGTAGGCAAATATATGTAATCCACTGCATAAATTGCATCCTATCACGGCTATCCATCCCACGGATAGCCGTTTTTTTGTAGAATGGATTCCCTTTATACGAGATTTGGGGCGTAAAATGTATGTTTGCTAAATATTTGGTATGTTTGCTAACCAAAATCTAAAATCTTCTTCAATATCAATTGATTATTATCAGCATTTTATCTAAATTTGCATAAGAAAGATTTATCTCTTAAAACTATGGTTCCCGAAAATTGGCAGATGAAACTAGATTGGGGAATGTATGTAAACTTTATTGGGGATAAATGTTATATCTTCATCCTGAAGAAAATTGAAAAGTATATCAGGGATTGTTACAAGTAGAATATGAACCATTATTCAGGATTTCAAGTTTATAACCAAGATACCCTTTCTTGTTTTAACGCTATCCCAAATAACTGATTCAAACATATTCTTGAAGATTTCACCTTTACCTTCTATAGTCATTTCTTCAAGTTCCTTGATACTTTGTGCCTTGTTTTCATCAGAAATCTTTCTTTCGTTTTTGGTGATTTCTCTTGTAATGCCATTGATGGTATTTTCTATCATGTAGAAGGTGCAAAGGTAGAAAAGAATCTTGAGCCAACGGTAGAGAAGCTACGCGAACGACTTGGATTGGAAGGTGGTACTCGATTCTCGGTGGGGGATGAGCGAAAAGAGATTGTGGTGAAGGCTAAGGCTGATGGCACATATATGAAAGCACCAAACGGAAAGCCTACTAAATTGAATGAAAGGCAATGGGTGCTTGTTCGCACTAAGAAGTTTAAGAATTGGTTTGGAGATTGGGAGAAGGCTGCTCGCATTGAGAAATTGGGCAAGGTGGACAAAAAGTAGGATAAAAACGCTGTAATTAATTGAAATTCATATCTTTGTGTAGATTTTCATTGATATGGTAAAAAAAATGCTTTTTTTGTGACTCGCACAACGTCGTTAGAAACGGCTTGAGAAGCCGA
>JAZORR010000039.1:0-17048 GCA_045656705.1 Muribaculaceae bacterium
ACTAGATGAGTATATTAAAAGGCGCTATTAAGCGCAAATATTCCCATAGGGGCGCGCACCTATGGGAATATCTATCATACTTTTTGTCTACTAAGAGTTTTTTACTCTAATTTCATCCTACTTTTTGTCCAGGTAACCTAAAAGTGTACTTTATAACAAAAAAGGTGTAAATATCTCACGACATCTACACCTATGACACTTTATAATTTTTAAAATGAATTATCAATAAGCAATGCAAAGATAATCAAATTATACTTAATTCACAATTATTTTGTAGTGTCCCACTTATGTACTATCAAGTAGGACACCATTTGGGACACTTAAACGATTGTTGTATAGCTGTTTATCGCGTAATGTCCCATTGTCCCATTATTTACTACACGTACGCGATAAGACTTTACATAATTATTTAAAGCCTCAACAGGTTAAATATTCTCTGTACTGAGTATTTTGCCTAAATGATACCATACTTGGCAAACTAAATACTCCTCTCCGTTTTTAGTGAAGGTCATATCGTTGCCATCATCATCGGTAAATATTATAAACTCAGCATTCTTTATTTCTACTGTCAATCTTGGTGCATCTTTCCGCCTGCCATTGATGAGATATAATATATCATACTCCACAGGTACTATTTCTATTGGCAAATCATCTTCAGGTATATCTGATTGATGCTTGTACACTTTGCCATTATGCTTGAAATACACATAACGAGTTACGTTTGTAGGATATACAAAACGATGCTCTATTTTTTGAGTGCCATTTAGAATGGTATCAAAATTCTCTTTCTTGATTTGTAATGTTAACTTTTTCATAATTGATATTTAAAGCGTTAATAATAGTGCCTATTCTCACGAACCAGCACTCTAATTTAAATTAATCAAAATATGAGCCTATTATAAGACCTTGTAAGCGTGTTTTATGGTAGTTAGATTAGATATTACACTTTCACTTATAAAGCCCTCTAAAGTGATTAAAATCTTATCAAAATCAGCTTCTAACTCACTTGTACTACCAAATGAGTTATCGTTGTGCCATTGTAGCGAGTTTTCAAGTAGTTCTTGTGCTTGCTTGTATAACTCAATTGCTTTACGTGTCTTGTCGCTTACAGCAATTTCATTTGATGCTGTAGAGATGATGTTATTTGATGCCATAATTAAAATATTTAGTTGTTATTGTATTCTTGTTTGGTTGAGGTGTGGCACTTATTAAAGCACCACACTTATAAGGTTGTAATTCTTGAAACATCTGAAACCCTCGCTTACTGTATCATAGTAAGTAATTAGGTCGTTGTTGCTGTTACGTGTGCCATTACCTTTTACTTTGCCTTCTATTACATTGCTTTGCATTGTGCCAAATGCTTGTCGTAACTCACCTGTACTTTTCTTAATGTAGAAGAATTGTACAATTTGAGTTCTCATTGCTTTTGATAGCTTGATATTAGCCCAAGCTGTTTTAAGAGCTTTAGAAAGGTTATAACCATTCTTTCTGATGAATTGCCAAGCAAGAGAGAAAACCTTGCTTCTGATGCTGTTTGAATTGTTTACCGTTGCCATAATTAAGTATGTTTGATTATTGTTTCTAATGTTCTTTTATTTTTTTGTACTGCAAAGGTAAAACAAAATTAGAATACACACAACACATAAGATAAAATAATATTAGATTTTAACACTATTTAATAAAATGCTATTTTACTTATTGTATTTAAAAGATAAAAAGATATTATATTTGCAAAAAAATAGAAATAATGATACTACAGATAAGAGAATTAATGAAAGAGAGAGGTATAACCTCTATTGAATTAGCTGAAAAATTAAACGTAACAAAGGCTACTGTTAGTTACTGGATTAATGGGAAAGTGTTCCCTAATGCTGATACGCTGGAGTGTATTGCAGAGTTGTTAAATGTGCCTGTATGGAGGTTGTTCGGAGGCCCTGAAGATGCTGTTCTGACCTCAACCAATACAAACAGCCACAAATGCCCTCATTGTGGAGGCATTATAAATATCAAATTGGAATAGGTTGTTTTTAGCTCCTAAAGTTCTGTAAATGAGAGTTGAAGAATATACGCACGTGCGTGTGATAAGACTTTAACTAATTCCTTACACGTACACGATAAGACTTTACATAATTCCGACGATATTTGTTTCATTTCATCTTTCTAAAGCCCCTACAATCCGTTATTTTGTGGAGTAGGGGCTATTATAGTTTAAGCATCTGTAATGGCTTTGTAGTTTTTTAATATAACGTCTGCTATATCAATTTTATTAACTCGGTCCTCCTCTGTTGCTATCTTGTTGAGGTATTCCGATACAGCAATTTTACAAAAGGTAATGTTTTGGGAGGTTGCTTTCCATTTATCAAAGGCATCAACATCGGGGTATAAAATAACTGTCCTCCCTTTTAGCACTCTCATTTTATCTTCTTTGAGGTTGTTGCAGCCTCCTGTAGCAAGCCAAATATACTCAGGCATCACTATGGAGCAAATTAAGGCTGTTTTCTCACTTTCTACTACACACACCACCTTTTCAGGGTGGAGGGTTAATAAGTGTTCTCCAAATAGGCATTGAGATACCTCCCATTCATCGGGTAGCTTGTTTTCTCTTTTGAGCTTGGAGTGGATCCAGTTAATCCTATCGTATTCGCCTTTAATCCGTTTGCCTGTATTAATGTTGTAACTCATAATTTTACCTGTACGTACATTGTTGGAAACATCAATTTGCCAATAAATAATATCTCTTTCTTTTGTAGCTCCAATCTGATACATATCAAATACTTGCTTTATAGCCTCAACATCAAACACAGAACACAGAAACGCAAATAAATCGCTTTTAAGGCTCTTAGATTGCTTTACATAGTCAAGTGATAGGTAATGCACTTTTAGTGGCTGTATGGGCTTTATTTGTGCTTTAAATGGCTTGTATTCGCTTTTTAGTTGAGGGTTGAAACTGAAATACTCTTTAGGTGTTAAGTGATAGTTACAGCTGGCTCTATCACATTTGCCTACATTCTCAGCAATAGGAGCGTTATTTGTATTATCAATGTAAAGAACAAATGAACGCTTTTTACATTCAGGACAAATATGCTTTTGTGTCCTTGAATAGTGCTGTAGTGAATATCTATAACTCATTTTAAAATTATATTATATTTAAAAAGTGGGACAATGGGACAAATATTTCTATTTATTTTATTATTAATTACTTATGTGTCCCACGTATGTCTCATAGTGTCCTAAAATGTCCCGAATTAACTATTTATTAGATTTCTGATAAGCAATAATAACTCTGTTGCAGGTGGTTTTTGAGGTTTTTAATATAAGTGCAATATCTCTACAGCTCTTGCCTTGCTTATGTAGTTCAATTATTTTATTATTCCTTAATTCGGTATCTGAAGGTGTGTTTTCTTTGATGAGTTCATATTCATTTTCACACTCTCCAAATTCAAATTTAAGGAAGGCATTCTCTTTCTCTATTGTGGCTGTTAAAACATTCTCTGTGCCATAATCAAAGGTGCTGTTACGCGTCTTTAATTGTTTGATATACCTAATATTCTCATCTTTGGCACTCCTACCAATAGCAAACACACTATCAAAGAAATTAACAAGTTGTTTGCTACCTGCTAAATCATTTAAATTAATAATCCTGAATGGTGGCAGTTTTGGAGTATGTCCTACTATCAAAATAGATAAATCATACTTCTTTTTAAGTGCCATTATCTGTTTCATTAATCTTCCTGCACATTCACTCTTTTCATTCTCTAAGAGTAGGTAAGAAAGATTATCAATTATAAACACCTTATACACCTTAGTTTCAGCAACAGCCTCCAAAGTATTTATTATACCTTCTTCAATATTCGCTCCTGTAAGGGCATCTGTGTTAATGGTAGCTCTGTGGAGGTTGTGGCTGAATTTAGCTGTATTTCCGTTATTATCTTTATATCGGTGCTGTAACTGTCTATCGGAAAGCTCAAAATCAAAATACAATACCTTTTGATGTTGTGCGATATCGTTTGCTATTTGTACTGCTAATATTGATTTGCCTAAGTTACTCTCAGCAAACAAACAGCACACCTCACCTTCATTCCATAGCTTGTGCCATAGATGTTTTTGAGGAGGCAGTATTTTGTTTACTGCCTCGCTTAATTCATCAATATTAACTAATCCTATAGATTTGTTTGCTTTCTTTGATAATTCTTTGATATCAGCAACAATATCTATTACAGGGCTACTATTTATTAGTGTCATTAGTACTTGAATTTATATTGTTATCAATCCAATTTGCAGGGTTAGCACTGTAGTGCTTTGCTGTGTGTCCTGTCCTGCTATCAGCTCCCTTATACATAACTCTCAGTAATCCTTTGTCCTCAAGGTCCCTGATGTAGAGTGTTATGGAATTGCGTAATATCCCTGTAGCAAATGCACAATCCAATGAAGTACCGATGTGATTACGGAAAAATTCTAATGTTAGAAATAAATCATTCCTACTCTTGCATTCCTCATCTACATTGTGTAAATTTGCAGTGTCTTTTACTACTAAGCGATTACGCGCTTTTTTAGGGGTGGTTCTTACTGCCTCTATTTTTTTGCTCATAACACACCTCCCTTTCTGTATAGGTTTGCTTTAGCTTCTACCTCCTCATTGGTTGCTACTCGGTTTGCTTTCAACCAAGCATCAATCTCCAATCGGTCAAAATAACATCTCTTACCTCTTTTGTAATGAGGTATCATTTTGTTAAAAGTGTAGTTATACATTTGGCTCTTTGATACTCCAATGTACACAGCACATTCAGCAAGTGTTAGTGTGCTTTTCTGAGTGATTAGACCGAAGTCTATAAGATTTTCTTTCATTGAATAAAATTAAATTTAAATGAATATTATTTGGATTTCCACCCTTCGGAAATCCGATATGCAAAGTAACTTTAATATATTTAAATTCGTTCTTTCATATCCAACGTTATTTTTAACATTAAATTTAAAGTTAAATCTTTTTTGTTTCTGTTCTTTTAATAACCACAAAATAGGAAATATAAAACCTAAATTTTTATCTCAGGCAAACTATTTATAGCCTCCTTCTTTAAACTGTCAACAGCTCTCACATACTTTTCCGTATGTCTTAGACTACTATGCCCTAATAGATTTGATACAACTTTTATATTTGCTCCGTTATTTAATATGTTTAGAGCAAATGAATGTCTTGCACAGTGCCAGGTTATGTGTTTATCTATTCCTGCCTCTTGTACCCACTTTTTAACGTGATTACAGCAAGAAATATAAGAAGGTAAATCAAATATAAGACTATTCCTATTTTGTTCAGCTGTAGGCTTTCCTATTAGCTTTAAATAATCATCTCTGAACTGTATGACTACACTACTGCTGGAGCTATGTCCCTTAGTTTTGTTTTGTTCAAAGGTTATTAGCTTGTTGGAGTAATCAATATTGGCAAATGTTAAGTCTTTGACATCGCAAAACCTTAAACCCGTGAAACAGCAAAATAGGAATGCTCTTTTTATGTTGTCATTCTCTCCCTTATAGTGAGTACTCATTAATAATTCAATTTCCTCTAATGAGAGTATAGCTTTGGTTAACTTGTTCTCATCAACTTTGACTACTATTCCTGTACACGGATTTTTCTTTATTAAATCGTGTTCAATGGCATAGTTTATAACCTTTTTAAAACGCTTGTAGACAGTGTTAGCTCCCTCTCCTTTGTGATTGTTTCGTAACCACTCCGTAAATGCTATTATAAGGTCTTTGCTTATCTCTGTGGTCTTTATTGTAGTAGATAAGTGCCTGTAATCGTTACTTTCGTTGAGGAATGCCTTAAAGTCCGATAAAGCCATTTTGAGTGTACGGAGGTCTCTTTTTGTGTATCGGTTTATGTAGTCCTGGAAATAATCAATGAAATTAACGGATTTATCTTTCTTAAGCCTATAACCTTCCTTTTCGTTGAGTAATTCCTGTGCCTTCTCAAATCTGATAGCCTCAGCAATCCTCATAATTTCTTTATTGTTGTTTCTGTCGGTGGAGGTTCTTGGGTTATCAATGAGATAGAGTTTTAATACCTCCTTACGTCTGGAGTGCTTAATTTTATACTTAGGTTTCCCTTTCATAGCTCCACTATCGTAATAGATAGGGTTGCCACTCTCATCGGTAATCAATTCGCGACTACTGCCTAAATGATACTCAAGATACAGGCTTAAACGTCCATCTGATAGCTTAGACGCTTTTAGCTTTGGATTGTCTTTTACTTTATTTACTATCATAATAATATTTTTTCTTTGGCACAAAGATAGTGAATAAAACCGTAAAAGTGTACTAAAAGTGTACCTATTTTAAATATAATAAGAAAAAAAGTAAAAATAATTAGAAGTAAAAACTTATGTAAAAAGCTGTATAGTAGTGTGTTGTATTTATGTTGTTTTTTGTTGTTTTTATTTATTCTAAATAGGATAATTCCCGCTCCGGGTACACAAAAAGTGTGTTAATCTTGCGATTAACACACTTTTTACTTTTTATACACCCTCCTCTTGTTTAAGCATCTGTAATGGCTTTATTTGGAGCACCTTTTTGCTATAACTTCTAAATCATAGTAGTATGAGTTTTGTGAGTTAAGCCAAAATGAACAGGGTATTTGCAGGCACTCCTCTAATTTTATTGCCATATCCTCATTTAGATCTAAATTTCCGTTTATCAAATTTATAATCTCTGATAGTGGCATATTCATCATTTTAGCAAAGTCATTTATCTTAATTCCGCGTGCTTTTAATTCCTCATTGAGGATTTCAGTAGGGTGTATGGCTTGTGATGGTGTTAGTTTATTCTGTTGTTCCATAATGTTTGTAGTTTTTTAAAAAATAACGTCTACAATATCAGTTTTCATACCTTCCACTACACACACCACCTTTTCAGGGAGATTCTTTTCACTTCGCACACAATTTCTCCAACACTTCGATTGTGGGGCGATGGGTTGGATCGGCGATGCATGGTGCTATTGTGGCGTAGCCTTGGGCAAGTAGTTCCACATCGCTATAAGGATTGTCGGTGTCTTCCGATACATATGTGCCGGTAGTCCAATAATAAGGCTTGCCGAATGGGTCCACTCGTTTTTCAAATTCGTGCATCCATCTTCCGCGCGAGTTGATAGCAGGGCGTAGACCGAGAATTTTCTCGCATTGAGGTATGTTGAGGTTGAAACAAATACCACGGTCAAATTTGTTGTTCATCAGCATTTCTATACCTTGACGAATGATTGGTTCGCAAGCAGTGAGGTCTGCACTATGATCGTGCGAAGCAAACGAAAATCCCATACTTGGAATGCCGTAGAAACTACCCTCAAACACCACTCCCATTGTGCCCGAATAAGTCACGCAATTTCCCGAGTTATATCCGTGATTCATACCCGAAAATATGTAGTCGGGTAGGCGAGGTACAAGTTCGTTCATTGCAAGTTTGGTGCAATCCACAGGCGTACCATTCACTGCATAGATAGTAAGTCCTTCTTCTTGGTTCACGAGTCTCGCACGAATAGGTTGCTCCATAGTGATACTTGCTGCCTTGCCCGATTGTGGTGTCTCTGGTGCACACACAAACACGTCGCCATACGAGCGAGCAATGTTGATAAGGAAATTAATACCTGGTGCTTTATAGCTGTCATCATTGCTGATGAAAATTAAAGGTCGATTTGATGCCATATATTGATATTTTAAAATGTTTTTCTACCTCGTAGGTAGTAATCGATGATAATATTGCAATCGCTACCCGGCAACACTCCCATAAGGTTGCGTGATGGGAACGAAGTGTATTCTTTTCGCATCTTCTTGAAGTCGAAATGTGCCTTTAGCACTGCACGAGCATTCTTGAAATCAAATTTTGCCACAAACATAAAAAATGCGAGCGTGTCATAGAGTCGGCGTATGAAAAGTAATCGTTTGCCCTCCTTTTGTGGCAGATTTTTGTGCAGAAGGAGCAAGTTGTTGCGGAAATTGAGATAGGTTTTGCGTGGATTCGACGCAGGCAAACTTCCACCACCAAGGTGATACACCGTGCTCGATGTTATGGCTTTTATCTTGTAACCTGCAAGGTGGATACGCCAGCACAAGTCTATCTCTTCCATATGAGCGAAAAACTTAGCGTCGAGTCCGCCTACACTGCGATACACCTCTGTGCGTACCATCAGTGCTGCACCTGTGGCCCACATTATGTCCATTGGAGCAGTGTCATATTGTCCGTTGTCCTTTTCCACTGTGCCAAAGATGCGTCCTCGGCAATAAGGATACCCAAGACTATCTATAAACCCTCCTGCAGCACCTGCATATTCAAAGGTGTCGCGTTGTTTGTGGGCAAGGATTTTAGGCTGACAGGCTGCCACATCGCCATTTGTTTCGCAATAGTTGTAGAGAGGTTCAAGCCAACCTGCGGCACACGCCACATCGCTATTCAATAGCACTGTGTACTTGTAATCTTTACACTCTTCTATCGCACGATTATAGCCTTCGGCAAAGCCATAGTTTTCGGCGAAGGAGATTACCTTCACTTCAGGAAACTCATCGCGAAGCACCTCGAGCGAATTGTCCGTACTGCCATTATCTGCCACTATCACATCGGCAATTTGATTGTTGGTGTTTTTGCACACCGATGGCAGAAATTCTTTGAGCAGTTTCGCTCCGTTCCAGTTAAGTATGATTACTGCTATAGGTTTATTCATTTTCGGTAGATGTTTTTGGCGTTACAGGTCGTTTCCAACGTTTGTGAGTCCACAACCACTCTGCAGGACTTTCTATGATAGTCTTTTCGAGCATTCTCGCATATGTATTTGTGATGTGATACTGTGGCTCATCTTGTGGCGAGCGAGTAATCACGCGTATTGTGCATTCATAATATCCTCTTTTCACCTTCTTTACGTCAAAGTATAGCACATCCATATTCATGCGTTTGGCTATCACTTCGGCACCAGTGATGAATGCTGTGTAGTGATTGAGGAATGTAATCACATTGTCCACATCGTTGCGATGAGGATGTTGGTCAGAGATGAAGCCTGTTATGGTCACCTTGTTGCGATTTTTGGCTGCAAGCAAGTCGCGAAGCACTCGGTGCATAGGGTAAGAGTGCGACTTGAATCGGCCACGAAGCGATAGCATAAAATCATCCCACCAAGCATTGCTTAGGGGGTGATACACTTGTCCAAACTGCATCACGCTTGTGTCGTAGCGCGACCACATAGTGATAGCCGATAGCCATTCCCAATTGCAATAGTGAGAGGCATACATTGCCACCGACTTTCCTTGCTCTATGCTCTTATCCACCTCTTCCACATTGTGAAACACGATACGCTTTCGCATTTCCTTATCGCTCACATGCAAGAGTTTGATAGTTTCTATAAATGTATCGGCAAGATGATGATAAAAATCTTTCATTATCTTTTTGCGTTCCTCCTCCGTTTTGTCGGGGAAACACTCACTAAGGTTTTTCTCTACCACCTTTTTGCGATATCCCACCACATAATACATCAGCACATATAGCACATCTGCAATGCCATACAACACACCGAATGGCAATAGTGCAATACTATGCAATAGCCCAGCAAGTGGCGCATATAATATCTTATCTTTAAATTTTACCTTCGCCATATTTTTCTAAATTGAAAACTCCTAACTCCTCACTAATCAACGATTTCCCCGTTCACCGAGCAATCATCATTCATCTTCACAAGTCGCACCATAGCAATCTCATTGATGTATTTTGCATCATAAGGTGCATACACCTTTATATAATTGTCGGTAAACCCGTGCATAGGATGTCCCTTTTGTGGTTGCTCAAATAGTACAGGACGCACTGTGCCTATAAATTCCTCCGTAAATTCCTTGAGTTTGTTTTCCGAAATGTTAATCATCACGCCAGCGCGTTTGCTCTTGGTTTGTTGGTCCACTACGCCATCAAATGTGAGAGCAAGCGTTCCCGGACGCTCTGAGTATGGGAACACGTGCAATCGTGTGATAGGCAATCCTGCCACAAAATCTCTTGACGTAGCAAATTCTTCCTCGCCTTCACCTCTCGCACCCACTATCAAGTCCACACCTATAAATGCATCTGGTATGAGGCTCTTGATGCGAGTCACCTTATCGGCAAATAGTGCCGAGTCATAGTGTCGGCGCATAAGTTTAAGCACAGGGTCGCTTCCCGATTGCAATGGGATGTGGAAGTGAGGCATAAACGCACTCGACTGTGCCACGAAGTCTATGATTTCTTCGGTGAGCAAGTCGGGTTCTAGCGATGAAATGCGATATCGGCTGATTCCTTCCACTTTATCAAGTTCGCGGAATAGGTCGATAATGCGTTCGCCTGTGTTCTTACCGAAATCACCAATATTCACACCAGTGATTACTATTTCGCGTCCACCTTCCGCTGCCACTTCGCGTGCTTGTGCCACAAGACTTTCTATAGTGCCACTTCGGCTTCTGCCTCTGGCTCTCGGAATGGTGCAATAACTGCAGAAGTAGTCGCATCCGTCTTGCACTTTGAGGAAATAGCGAGTGCGGTCGCCACGCGAACACGACGGACTGAAGCGACGTATATCCTTCGTTGGTGTCACTTCAAGTGTTGGCTGATGGTCTTCAAGCCACTTATCCAAATACTTTGCCACATCGAGTTTCTGTTCGCTGCCAAGCACTATGTCCACTCCTTCCATTTTTGCGATATCGTTACCCTTGAGTTGAGCATAGCATCCCGTCACTATCATCAGTGCTTCGGGATATTTCTTCACAAGTCGGCGTATGAGTTGTCTGCACTTCTTGTCGGCCTCTTCGGTCACGCTGCATGTGTTCACCACGCAGATGTCTGGTGTTTCGCCTATATGAGCGCGTCTTATTCCCTTTTCGGCAAGAATTTTACCTATTGTAGATGTTTCTGCAAAATTTAGTTTGCAGCCGAGGGTATGAAACTGTGCTGTATGGTTATGAAAAGATGATTTGTCAATCATATAATGTATTATCTTGTATCTTTATCTTATTTATAATATTGCAAAGTTACCATAATTCCACCAATAAATGTAGGGGTGAAAAGGATAATTGCTGAAAAAAAAGATTATTTTGCACATCCATCAGAAAAATGTGCAGAAATTAATGAATTTATTCTCTTTTTTCTTTGTGGAAGAATATAGAGTTAGTATATTTGCACATCAAATGCACTTATGTGCCGAAATAAGGATATTATGATAGAAGAAAATATAATTAAGATTTACGAGAATAGTTTCAAAGAAAATTGGAACTTGCCTGCGTTGACCGATTACACCGAGAAGAAAACAATGACCTACGGCGATTTTGCCGAGAGGGTAGCGATGTTACACGAGTTCTATCATCGTTGTGGTGTGAAGCGTGGCGATAAAATCGCGCTTATTGGTAAGAATACCAGCCAGTGGATCACCGTTTTCATCGGCACCATCACATATGGCGCAGTTATCGTGCCTATTCTTCAAGAGTTCAATCCTAATGATGTGCAACACATTGTCAACCACTCTGGCTCGGTGATGATGTTCTGCACTCATGCCATTTGGGAAAACCTCGATGCCAAATCGCTCATCAATGTGCGTGCTGTGGTGGCACTCGACGATAGCGACTTGTTGGCTCAACGCACAGGTGAAACCATTGGCAACGAACTCAAAGCTCTTCAAAAGAATTTCATTGCTAAATACAAATCGGGATATAGCCGTAGCGATGTGAAATTTGCCAATGTGAGCAACTCCGAATTGATGATTCTCAACTACACTTCGGGTACTACAGGATTCAGTAAGGGTGTAATGATTACTGGTAACAATATCGCAGGTAATGTGGTGTTTGGTATCAAGCAACACCTTCACTATAAGGGTTCAAAATGTCTGTCGTTCCTACCGTTGGCTCACGCCTATGGTTGTGCATTCGACCTTCTCACTCCTCTTGCTGTGGGTACTCACATCACTCTGTTAGGACGCATTCCTTCGCCTAAGATTATGCTCAAGGCTTTGGCCGAAGTGAAGCCTAACCTTATCATCTGCGTGCCACTTATCCTCGAAAAGATTTATCGCAAGCAGATTGTGCCTAAGATTAGCAAAGGTTTTGCACGATGGGCTCTTGCTATTCCGTTGCTCGATCGCACTGTGCATAGCAAGATTCGTCAAACTCTTGTCGACGCTTTTGGTGGCGAATTTGAGCAAGTTATCGTGGGCGGTGCTCCTCTCAATAAAGAAGTTGAAGAATTCCTATATAAAATCAAATTCCCTTTCACTGTGGGATATGGTATGACCGAATGTGCTCCTCTTGTGAGCTACACCCACTGGAAGGAATTCAAACTCCACTCGGCTGGTAAGGTGCTTCCAGGTATTATGCAAGCCAAAGTGCTTTCTAACGATCCAGTGAACATTCCAGGCGAAATATATGTGCGTGGCGAAAATGTGATGAAGGGATACTACAACAATTCCGAAGCCACCGACCGAGTGCTATATGAAGATGGATGGCTAAATACAGGTGATATGGGTACGATGGACCCTGATGGCACTATTTATATCAAAGGTCGTTCTAAGACTATGATCCTCACTGCCAACGGACAAAATGTTTATCCCGAAGAAATCGAGTCTAAACTCAACAATATGCCTTATGTGATGGAAAGTCTTATCGTCGAACGCGAAGGCAAGATTGTGGCTCTCGTCTATCCAGATTACGAAAAGATGGACTCTGAAGGACTTACTCGCGAAAAACTTCCTGAAATTATGGAAGAGGTGCGTAAGGATTTGAATAAACTACTTGCTCCTTACGAACAAGTCACTAAGATTCAACTTTTTGCCAACGAGTTCGAGAAAACTCCTAAACGCAGTATTAAGCGATTCCTTTACACAAACTAAATACTGATAAAGAAAATCAAATTTTTTTTCATAGCGTGGGACTGGAGAAGTGATTTCTGTGGTCCCTTTTTCTTTCTTTTTGTTACAATTTAACGGTTTTATGCCGAAAAAAACTAATAATTTTGATTTTCTTCAAAAAAAATGTGAGAAAATGCTGAATATGTGAAAATTTCTTCCTAACTTTGTCACGATTTTTGAAGCTAAGAAATATTGTTTTATTATTAAATTTTTAGAAAGATGAAAAAGTTAGTTCTTCTACTTGCTGTTGCTTTCGGTGTATCTATCGCATCTTGCGGTGGTGCTAAGACTGAAGCTGTTGCTGAAGCTCCTGCTGCTGATACTGTAGCTGTTGCTGATTCTTGTTGTGCTGACACTTGCGCTCACGCTTGTGATTCAGTTGCTGCTGATTCAGTTAAGTAATTTTAGCAAGTTACGTAAAGAGTTTGAGGCTGTTTCTCTTCCCGAGATACAGCTTTTTTTGTGCCTTTTTGCGAAATTTCGTATCTTTGTAACATACCCATTCCCGTAATGATATTATGAAATACTTTGTGATAGCAGGAGAAGCGTCGGGCGACATTCACGCCGCGCAAGTAATCAAGGCTTTGCGACTTTCCGATGCCGAAGCCGAGTTTCGGTTCTTTGGTGGCGACTTTATGGCTGCCGAAAGTGGTGTCGTGCCCGTAGTACACTACAAGGATATGGCGTTTATGGGCTTTATCGAAGTCATCAAGCATCTCGGCTCCATTATGGGATTTATGAACACTGCACGCTCCATTGTTTGCCAATGGCGTCCCGATGCTGTTTTGCTCGTCGACTATCCATCGTTCAACCTCAAGATAGCCAAGTATGCACACTCACTCGGCATACCTGTATTTTACTATATTTCGCCTAAAGTTTGGGCTTGGAAGGAATATCGCGTGAAGCAAATCAAACGCTATGTCACCGAGATGTATTCTATCCTTCCATTCGAAACCGAGTTCTTCGCGCGTCACCAATACCATGTGGAGTATGTGGGTAATCCCACAGTCAACGAAATCGATGAGGCACGCACCACCTTCCACTCTAAGGAAGAATTCTGCCACGCACACCACATCTCCACCTCTCGCGATATCATCGCACTCCTTCCAGGTTCACGCAAGAAAGAAGTGGAAGACAACCTCAAAGAGATGCTTGGTGCTGTAAACCGATTCCCCGAATATCAACCCGTTGTGGCTGGTGCACCTGGTCTCACTCCCGAATTCTACAACGAAGTATTCGCCAAACTCGGTTGCCACCAATGCCCGCCACAAGTCATTTTCGGCAAATCATTCGAACTCGTTCATCACGCCACAGCAGCCATAGTCACAAGTGGCACTGCCACACTCGAAACAGCCGTACTGCGCACCCCGCAAGTCGTATGTTTTCGCATGGGAGGTAGTAAACTTGTCTACAAATTCTATTCTCTACTGCTGAAAGTGAAATATGTGTCGTTGCCCAACCTTATAGCCGACGCACCAGTAGTCACAGAACTGCTTTTGCACCACTGCAACGCCCACAATATAGCCACCGAGTTAGAGCCACTGCTCAATCCACACTCACCACGCTACCAGGAGATGCAGCGAGGCTACCAAGAGATTGCACGCCGTCTCACCGATGCACAAAGTGCTGCCACAGCAGCCACCCGTCTACTTCAAAAAATTAAAAAAGTAACTCAATATGGAAATAATCGACACACTCAAAGGTAAGACCAAAGTAAAGATACTATTCGTTTGCCTCGGCAACATCTGCCGTTCGCCAGCAGCACAAGGCGTTATGCAACACCTCATCGACGAGCGTGGCCTTTCACACCGCTTCCTCCTCGACTCGGCTGGCACTTACGGTGGACATGCAGGCGAATTGCCCGACCGTCGTATGCGCGTTCACGCACAGCAACGAGGCTACACGCTCACACATCGCAGTCGCAGAGTCACAGGAGCCGATTTCGAAGAATTCGACCTCATCGTAGCCATGGACGCATCCAATAAATACAACCTTGAGAATATGGCAGCCACCATCAAAGAAACGAAAAAAATCGTAATGATGGCCGACTTCATTCGTCAATATCCACACTACGACCACATCCCCGATCCATACTACGAAGGAGCCGAAGGTTTTGAACTCGTACTAAACCTCCTCGAAGACGCCTGCGAAAACCTTCTATCACTCCTAACTCCACACTCCTAACTCCTAATTGGCTAAAAGCCCTTGTGGCTTCATCTAAGGTAACCCTGTACTTCAGTGCAGGGAAAAGCCATAATATGGGAAAGCGTGCCTTTTGGGTACGCCATCTATTACACCACACTCCTAACTGAATATGCGTCCGCGATATCATTCACTAAAGTAGAGAAAAGTCCGAAGGACTGTTTTTATGCATAGCCGTATGCTTTTAAGCTTACGGATGAGATATGATAGATAAGTGGCGTCTGACAGACGCGAAATGGATATAGTAGTCCCTTTAGACGTAAATTAAGCACCATAAAATGAAAAGGAGCGACTCACACGAGCAGCTCCTTCTCTGAATCAACTTAATTTATAGCCCTACAAATAGTATGAAAAGATTTATTTTTCAATTTCAGTAATTATTTTTCTTCCGTAAAATTAGTATTTTTTGTTGAAAAAACTATCCATTCGCTAAATGTTTTAACCTCATTTAACGATTCGCCGCCGCCGAAACCTCTGCCCATACCTGGAGGTTGCATCATTCCGCCCATCATACCAGGAGGAGGCATCATACCCATACGAGGCATACCATCACCATCCTCAATTTCCTTCAGCGTCACGCCAAGCGATATCAAGCCCTTCTTGCCCATCTTGCCAAGTTTATCATAAGGCACACAAGCCACAAATACCACGTTGCCACCCGAAGTCATCACCTTCGCCGAATCCGTAGCCATCAAAGTCTCATCATCGCCCTTGAAGAACGAAGCAGGTTGTCCCTTCAATTGTCCCACAAGCATCTTCAGCATCTTTTCGCGTTCCTCGCGAGAGCGTTTTTGGCGTTCACGATTTCGGCCGCCATCTTGTTCTATCTTGCCAAACATACCAGTAGTATCTCTACGGCCCATACCACGGCGTCCGCCACCCTCACCAAAGTTCGGACGTTCACCACGCTTAGGAGGAGCAAGAGTAGGGAAGTGCACAGCATACTTAGTCTTCTTCTTACCGTTAGCATCAATATTCACCACCAAGCCACGGCGAAGAGCCTGTTGTTGAAGACGACGATCCTTCACTATCACCTGAAAGAGAACACCACTCTCATTGTGATACATATTAGCAAAAGCCTTACCATCATCCATTATCACCATACCCTCATCATCCCAATTCACAATCGAATCATTCAGAGGAAGCACATCCACCGCGTTGCTCACATTCACATCATCGGCAAACGCACCACACGCCACACACAGCGCCCATGCAAAAAGAAAATATTTCAATTTCATATCATCAATAAATTTCCACAAAATTACATCTAAAAAACCACAATCCCAACATTTCCCCACAAATTCCACTCTCCTAACTCCACATTCCTCACCCCTAACTGAATATGCGGCAACCTTTAGCTCGCTGAGACTTCGTTCGAAGCAATAGCCGTATGCTTTTAAGCTTACGGATGAGATATGATAGATAGGTGGCGTCTGACAGACGCGAAATGGATATGGTCCCCGTCTTTTAGACGTAAAGTAAGCCCATAGGGGCTTCATCTAAGGTAACCCTGTACTTCAGTGCAGGGCAAAGTCATCACAAAGAAAAGCGTGCTATCCATCACTCCACACTGAATATAAATTATGTCTTTCTGTCTTTTTGTCTAATTTAAAATTGCTTTTTCTGTCTAATAATTCCAACTAACATCACACAAAAAAGACCGCCTGTGCATGAGGCGGCCCTTACAATTATTCTTTTTTTAAACAACATTTCTCCTTATCTCCCGACAATGAGTTTTTTGTGACTTAGGGGACAACCAAGTCCCCTAAGTCTATTTTCCTTACTTTTCAGACAAAGATATATACCTTATGCCTAATAATGGATTATTTAGAATTGGCAATCTTCACCATTAACCTTTACTGTTGCATGGTTACGTGAGAAAATAGTTTCTTTTGCTATATAGTCTGCAACATTTTCTGGTGTATAAGCCACACCGTTTACAGTACAATTAGTGATTTCGTAA
>JAZORR010000040.1:0-2621 GCA_045656705.1 Muribaculaceae bacterium
TGACGAGAATACAAAAATTGGAATTTCAGTAATTAAACTTGTTGCCATAGTAAATAAGTTTTATTTACCACGAAGTTACGGCGACGACTGCGAGTATTAAAAGACACAATTTAAGGCAATCTTTCGACTGCCTTAAAGAGAGAATTGAGAAAGAAACTCCCGATTATTCGGGAGCTTTCTGTGTTCTCATTTTGAACTTTCTCGACATCGCATAATAGCAATTATAAGCGAATATGTTGAGAACAGTAAATTCGTCAATTTGATGAAGATAATCTTCGTCATCAGCGTAATGTTCTTTGATACGACTGACGATTTTCATTGCGAGAGTGAACATTTCGTCCAATTCATCTTCAGTGAATTTGTAGTATTCCATAATCATTCTGATTTTTTGATTGGTGATAAAATTCTTTTCTTCCATTCGCCCATTACCAGCTGCACAAGCAGGAAATTGTGGCGATAGATTTGATTGTCGAGAATGAGATTACGCCAATTGTCGTATCTCTCCATAATTTCTTTGACTTTGAACGACGCTTCAAAAAGTTCGTCAAGCTCTTCTTTTGTGAATTTGTCTAATTCCATAATCTTGATTTTATATTGTGTATGATTCAAATGTTTTATTGTCTATCACGGCAATGCGTAGTGTGTAGGGAGAGTGATAATTTTCGCGTACAATCTTCACGAACTCTTCATCATCACGATAGCAAAACCATAGTGCTTTTCTCATTGCTTCTACATCGTCATCGGCTTCAATTCTCCACCAATTCGATTTTGTGTAAACCTTGTATTCGTTCATTGTTCTGTGATTTTATTGTGAAACAATAGCCACAAAGGGCAAAAGAGGCTTACGCCTCCTTTGCTGCTTCGGCTTTAAGAATTTGATAATCTTTGTTATAGATTTCGGCATCGTGATTTTTCTTGAGGTACATCATATATCGGATAGCCGATTTAGCTGTTTTGCAACCACAGCCCACATTGTCTTCGGGCTTAACGCCACGGAAGTAAACATACCAGCGACCGAATGAGGGCTTTACGCAGATGAGCTTCTTTGAAGATACCACTTCAGAATTTTCCGATTTAACCACTGCCACTTCTTCCACTTTTACTTCAACTTGTGGCTCGGCTTTAGCCTTGCGTGAGCTTTTCTTGTTAGCTACTTTAACTTCTGAATTTGCAACTGTCTTTGACATAACTTTTGAGATTTTGAGATTAAAAACTGTTCGCTGAGAGCGATTAAAATTTACGAGCAAATCAGGGCATGCGTCAAGTGATGATAGGCACAAGGATTTACTGCAAACAATACTCTCTGCAAGAGGAAGATTTTTGTATAAACTTGTCTTGTCCTTTTGCCCGGAACGGCATGCTAACTTCGCTCGGTGAATTTCTTATATCGCAACAGCACGGAGCAGTGTATCAAAATCGGCACAAAAAGTTAGTGTTGCAGATGTATTCTGATGTGTAGCGTCAAGGTAGAAAGCGACGCTGAGAATGCCTACAAGTGCAAGTGTGGAATGTGGCTACGAGTGGTTTCAATCGAAAGTAGAAAATTCGTGGTATCAAGGAGCATTGCGTAAAGGATAACACTCAAAGGTGTGGTATTACGACCGAAAGAGTATTGAGCCGACAATGGGCAGTGGGCAGATTAGCAAGGTTGTCCGATAAGTACCCCAAGAAAGCGATGCCAATCATCAAAGATAAATTCAGCCGTAGCAAAGAAAAAGTGTGCCAACACGATTGTGGCGTGAAATCATAGTAGAACAATAGAATACAAGTACAAAATCGAGTGGCAGAATGAGCGACGATATAGAGCGAGAAGTGGCACTATTGCAGAGTGATAACCGATGTTCGAGATAGCGAAAATGCTCCGGCACAGCGTTACCCGATAGACGAAGAACAATCATACACTATATAACGGAATTTAGCCACAAAAGATGATCTTGATTTTGGAGCGACAAAGTAGAAATGGAGTTGCGACAATAGTAATCTCCTTGACACAAATCAGCCAACGAGTAATGGGTTTGGAAATGGAAAAGAACACCAATCAAAAGCGTGGAAGAAAAACACACTCAATGGGCGGTAAGATGAATATTGTAGCCGGGGTGAACAAAACAAAAGGCACTTGCTTGAAGCAAGCACCTTTTTGAAGGTGAGAATATCTATCTTTTACATCAGATAGACATACATTGTATAGATGTCGCCATTGAACAATTCTTCGGCTTTTAGAGCTGCTTCTTCATCATTGCGAGCTTCGACTTCGTAAGAGTAAACTTCATTATCAAAATCCTCAATATCCACTTGGTAAAACTTCATCGCACGAGGATTAAAGCGAGAGCGATTATTCACTGAATTGTTATCGAAACCAAGATTCATTACCGATGTTTGAACTGAATGTGTCATATTATTTTACGATTTAATGATTTAACAATAATGTGCTTTCGCACTTGATTTTTACGCGCAACCAAGTGGGTATGCAAGTGAACAGGCATCAGCCGTTAATCATCAAGGATTATCTCAGATAATTTACTACCCTTTAGGGCTGGAGAAATTTCGGATAACTTGCAGTGTCCTTGTGTAGTGAATGATACCCGAACTTTGCGTAGTGAAATATCAAAGTGTGACGAAAA
>JAZORR010000041.1:0-200997 GCA_045656705.1 Muribaculaceae bacterium
ATTACTAGATGAGTATATTAAAAGGCGCTATTAAGCGCAAATATTCCCATAGGTGCGCGCCCCTATGGGAATATCTATCATACTTTTTGTCTACTAAGAGTTTTTTACTCTAATTTCATCCTACTTTTTGTCCAGGTAACCGAAAAATATAACTTTATGTTTTTTTAAAGAAAAAAACACTTCGATTTTTGAATTTTTTAGCAAAGTTTACTATGTTAGTCTTGTGAAACATTAAATACAGAATATTATGGCATTCAAAATTGGACGAAACACCAAAATTAAATTAGCTTATACATTAAGAGAAATCTTAGAGCAAAAATACCCTGAATTGCTTGAGCGCTCAGAGGTATACTTCAACAAGTATAGAGAATTTCAAGACGGCGAGTTGAAAACTTTGCTTCGTGACAGCGAATTGCTTAAATCTTTACGAAGTATAATCGAATTTGGCAATACAGTAATTTTTGATAAAGATGGTTACGATGTTCATAATAATAAAAGAGCGTGGAAAATATTTATCGATAGCAGAATCAATATTTTAAAGAAAAGAAACATACTGGTTGATGGTTCAGACACAAACATGCCTGATTTCACAAAAATTGAATACAATGATATAGCTCCTTATATCTCAAGATATGAAAATGCCCAAGAAAGCAAAAAAGAGGATGTATTCAACGAATTTTGCAGATTCATGGCGACAAAATATTTCAATCGAGTTTTTGTCTCAGATTTTTCGGCAAGCGTAGTGTCTAAAATGGAAAACGAATATCACAAATTATACTTTCTTTGCATATTCTCATTGGTCGAAGAGCTACGTGTCCGTCTCTCTCAATTCTGCACTCAGTTAGCAATGGCACTCAATCATGATAAAAACTATGACGAAGAAAGTCTCGCAGAACAATTAGAGAAATTGCTACACGACATTGACCACTTTCCTCTAGATACTTTAAACACCACAATTCACTTGTAATTCTTACCGAAAGGTATGCAAAAGATATAAAAGGAGTATAGATAAAGATAAAAACATTTCTATATTTTTTGTAAGTAGTGTGATTTTGACTACTTTTGCAAAGAATAAAAAACTGACAAAACAAAAAACTAAATAACATTTAATTATCAATCATTTTTAACTTAACATTTTATGAAGAAAACATTACTTTCTTTAGCTGCATTGGCTTGTAGCCTTGGTGCAAGTGCAATTACAGCAGTTACACCAGCCGCTGGTACTGCCAATCCTTTTGCTTATGATTTGACAGGTGAAGTAGTAGCTGCAAATCAAGCAATGAACCTAACAGTTAATTACAAACTTAATACTGCAGCCAATGCTGTAAGTCTTCAAGTGCTAAAAGATGGTGAAGTGGTAGCAGAACAAACAGGTCTTGCTACAGCGAAAGGTGCTCACACAGCAACTATCGACCTTACCGAACTTCTTGGTGGTGCTGCTTACTATGGCGAATACACTTGGCAAATCGCTGTAACAGGTGGAGCAACAAGTGGTAATCCTGTAGAATTCAAACAATGGAAATTCTACCACCCATCAGGTATTGATGTAGATAATAGTTTTGAAAGTGCATCTTTTGGTACTATCTTCGTGACTGATGGTTACACTAAGGGCAAAACATCTGGTTATGAAAGTGCACAAGCTAATGGAACAGATGGTGGTGGTCTTTATATGTTCACTCCAGACTTGAACAACATTTTAAATAAAGATGGTGGCAAGCGTTTCTATAGCAATAAACTTACTCACTCATATTCTCTTGGAGGTAGCACTTGTGGTGCCGACTTTGCACGCGTAGCAGTTGCAGAAGATGGTCGTATTTTCGTAACTCGCCACAACGATGCTGGTGACTATATCCTTTCTGCTGAAAATGTGGAAGCATTGAAAAATGGCAAAGGTTTCACATCTCTTGTAGAAGGTAGAACTATGGAAAGTGGCAAATACTACAACGATGATAACGGAAACTTCCTTGTAGGTCCTAACCAAGGTTTCGACGTAAAGGGTACAGGCGAAGATACTAAGCTTCTCGCTCTTTCATGTGCCGACAATTCATTGTCATTCGCTTACACAAAGAATAGAGTTATGGAATATGAAATCGGTACTTCAAACACACTTCCTGCTGGCGAAGTGGTAGCTGGTCTCGACAAAAAATACACTATTAGCTATGACCGTTCGGTAGAAGTAACTTATGACAATCGTGGTGGTATTTGGTATTGCCAATCTCGCCAAACACCAAGTGATGAACAACCAGCATTGGTTTACATTGACGCAAATGGCAACCAAAAGTTCTTCGAAGGTAATGGAGGTCTTGGTCGTCGTCGTGGTGCTATCTCTGTAAACTATAGCGATACTCAATTGGCAGTAGCGAGTGCTTATGGTAAGCAATTCTCAATTTATGACATCAAGTATGCTGCTGATGGTGCAATTTCTCTTACAGAAGTACATCGTATAACAGTTCCTGGCAACAATTTGTATTGCCTTGCATGGGACGCAGCAGGTAATGTATATGCAGGTAACGCAACAAGTGAATATGTAAAGGGTATTGCAATTCCACGTGCTAACAATACATTTGCAACTAAAGCTGCTTCAAAATATGATTTCGTAGTGGATGAAGCTACAGCTGTAGAAGCTATCGAAGCTGAAAATGCTCCTGTAGAATACTACAACTTGCAAGGTGTGAAGGTGGAAAATCCATCAAATGGTATCTTCATCAAGAAGCAAGGTACAAAGACTACTAAGGTAGTGCTTTAATCAATTAGAAGTTAGAATTTAGGAGTGAGGAGTTTGGAGTGAATAAACTCAATAATAAATCATCTATTGCTCTTAATCAACTAACAAAATAAAGTGTGAGCTGGTCCTATAAATGGATTGGCTCACATTATTTTTTTGGACATCACTAAAATAAATTTCAAAAAAGATGCCAATAAATTTGCATAGTATCAAAAAAGGTTGTACCTTTGCAAAACCAAAATAAACATCGACTATAATAAACGCAAGTTTTAAAAAGTCTGGAGAGATGGCAGAGTGGTCGATTGCGGCGGTCTTGAAAACCGTTGAAGTGAGAGCTTCCGGGGGTTCGAATCCCTCTCTCTCCGCGATAAGAGATATCAAACGATATCTCTTATTTTTTTATGTGTAAGTGAATACTTGCTTAAATAGTTTTTATTGCTTATCTTTGCAATGTGAATGTGTGTGGTAATCACACGCATATGTCTAAATAACGATATGTTTTAGACACACTTTTGTTTAACTAATTTTTTTGAATTTTGGATACAGACCCGTTATCGTGCATCTTTTCTCTAATAATGGCTTCTGCCGATGCAGCAGTGAAACCCATTATCTCTTTTAATACACCCGAATTATCAAGTATCATTGCTTGCCTTGTGGCACTTATGTGCCTTTGTGTGTCGGCTTTCGTATCGGGTTCTGAACTTGCATATTTCTCGCTAAAAGAGACCGACTTCGACAAATTCAAAAATCAGGAAACTATCGATAAGATAAAAGCATTGCTTGCAAGCCCCGAAAAGTTGCTTGCTACTATTCTTATATCTAATAATCTTGTGAATGTGACCATAATCATTCTGCTGAATTTTGCCCTTAACCAAATACTTGAGGTGAATAGCAGTGTTATGAATTTCCTTATCCAATCGGTATTCCTCACATTCCTTATCCTACTTTTTGGCGAAATTCTCCCAAAGATTTATTCATCAAATAATAATGTAAAGTTTGCTAATTTTGCTATACCAGGACTTACTTTCTTGAGTAGACTCTTCAGTCCACTATCGCGAATTATGGTAAAAAGTACATTTTTGGTAAATAAGGTGGTAACAAAGCGCACCGATAACATCTCGGTGGACGAACTTACGCAAGCACTCGAACTATCTGATGTGAATTCGGAAAATGAGAAAGAATTACTTGAAGGTATTCTCACCTTTGCCGATAAGACTGTGGCAGAAATTATGCGTCCTCGCGTAGATGTGGTGGATATTGAATATAATTCCGACTTTGAAGAAGTGGTGAAGATTGTGGTGGAAAATGGTTACTCGCGTATGCCTGTTTACGAAGAAAGTTTCGACAATATAAAAGGCGTGCTTTACGCAAAAGACCTTCTTCCATACATCGGGAAACGCTCGAAAGACTTCAATTGGACCACACTTGTGCGCCCAGCCTATTTCGTGCCAGAAACGCGTGCTATTGGCGACCTACTCGAAGATTTCCGCAACACAAAAATCCATATGGCAATCATAGTAGATGAATTTGGTTGCACACAAGGTATCGTTACACTTGAAGACATCCTTGAAGAGATAGTGGGTGATATTGACGACGAATATGATACCGACGAAGATAAGTCGTATCGCAGACTAAACGATGGAAGCTATATCTTTGAGGGAAAAACTCTCCTCAATGACTTCTATAAAATCGTAGATTGCGAGGAAGATGTGTTTGAAAGCATCGATGGTGATTCTGAAACAATAGCAGGCCTCTTGCTCAATCTTAAAGGCGACTTCCCTAAGGAAAAAGAAACTATAGAGTTTGCTAATTTCCATTTCCAAGTGATGAAGGTGAGCAAACATCGCATCGTGAATGTGAAAGTAAAAATCAAACCCGTATGCCCTTAATCAAAGAGCCTATAATACTCGATGATGTGAGCGTTTATCTGTGGGAAATAAACGAAACCAAGGATGAACTCATAATGCTATGCCAATCAAAGGGCATCAACACCTCACACACCGAGAACATTCGATCCAAGCAAAGAGTGTGTGAAAAATTGGGCACTTTGCTTATCCTCAACCATATCTTTGGCAAAGACTGCGAACTACAGTATACAGAAGTAGGTGCACCACGCATCAAAGGAAAGAATGTACACATTAGCATATCTCATTCATCGTTTTTGGTGGGCGTAGCAGTGTCGCACCTCTACCCTTTAGGCATAGACATAGAATATAAGGTGGACCAAGTGATTCGCGTACGCAAAAAATTTCTCAACGAAGAAGAGCTGAAAGCCGTAAGTGCAAACGATAAACCCACCAATCTATTTTATTGGACAGCCAAAGAGGCCGTATATAAGGCCATAGAAGCAGAAGGACTGGATTTTCGCAACGATATTTATGGCTCATCATATAACATAAATACATTTGAGGCTAAAAAAGATGGTCAAACACATCTTTTCAATGTGCGAAACATAATGTATGACGACGAACTTATGCTCACCATTGCTACTCCAAAAGAAAATATACAAAACTGATATAATTATGAAGAAGAAACTTACAACTATCACACTTGCATTGGCCGCACTGATTGGTGCATCAACCCCTGCCGATGCTTGTACAAGCCTTCTTGCTGGTAAAAAAGCCACTGTAGACGGCTCTACTCTTATCACTTATGCAGCCGATGCACACACACTTTATGGTGCGCTAAACTTTATGCCAGCTGCATCGCACGAAGCAGGTGCTATGCGTGAAGTGCGCGAATGGGACACCAACAAGCATTTAGGTTTCATCCCAGAGCCAGCACACACCTATAAAGTGGTGGGTAATATGAATGAACATCAGCTCACTATCACCGAGTCTACATGGACATGCAAAGAGGCTTTGGTGGATACTACTGGTATCATCGACTATGGTAGCCTTATTTACATTACACTTCAACGCGCCAAGACTGCTCGCGAAGCTATCAAAGTGATGACTGATCTTGTAGCAGAATATGGCTACAACAGCCACGGAGAATCGTTCTCTATAGGCGATCCTAACGAAATATGGGTAATGGAAATGTGTGGTAAAGCAGGTAAAGAAAAAGGTGCTGTGTGGGTGGCTCATCGTATTCCAGAAGATTGCATCACAGGCCATGCCAATGCTCCTCGCATTCACACTTTCCCTCAAAATGATCCAGAAAACTGCATCTATGCAAAAGATGTAATCTCATTTGCTCGCAAGATGGGATATTTCAAGGGCAAAGACAAAGATTTCGACTTTGCAAAGGCTTATGGCGAATGGGATTTCCTTGCTTATCGTGGTTGCGATGCTCGCGTGTGGGCGTTCTTCAATCGTTACTGCTCTGGTATGGACAAATATCTTCCATATCTTGAAGGCAAAGAAGATGCTGAAATTATGCCACTATATGTGAAACCTGATAAGAAAGTGAGTGTGCGTGATATGCAACGTATGATGCGCGACCATTTCGAAGGTACTCCATTTGATATGACCAAAGATGCTGGTGCTAAGATTTTCTGGGAATCTCCATATCGTTTCCGTCCGATGAATTTCAAGGTAGATGGCAAGACTTATTTCAACGAACGCGCAATAGCAACACAACAAACAGCCTTTGTGCTTGTGAGCCAAATGCGTTCTTGGTTGCCTAACGAAATCGGAGGTATCCATTGGTTTGGTGTGGACGATGCTGCTACCAATGTGTTTGTACCAATGTACTGCTGTATCAATGGTGCACCAAAGAGCTACGATGCAAAAACAGCCGACCTTCTTACATTCTCTTACGAATCGGCATTCTGGATGACAAACTGGGTGGCAAACCAAGCATATGGTCGTTATTCGCTAATGATTGACGATATCGTGAAAGTACAAAAGTCGCTTGAAGATAGTTACGAACAAAATATGCCATTCGTAGAACAAGAAGCAGCTCGCCTACTACAGGAATCACCAGAAAAGGCTATTGAGTATCTCACAAACTATTCACACTTTGTAGCCGAAAATGCTACTGTGTCATATCGCAAACTTGGAGAATACCTAATGGTGAAATTCCTTGATGGTAATCGCAAGAAGGAAGAAAACGGACAGTTCAAACGCAATGCAGATGGATTGCCAGAACAACCTGATTTCCCTGGTTACAACCAAGAATATTACAATTCGATTGTAATAGATGCTGGCGACCACCTTCACATGAAGTTCTAATCACATACTTACACAAAACAGAAAACTCGGAGAGCGTTTAAGTTCCCCGAGTTTTTTTATTATCCATGTTATGTTTTTTACATCTTTACCCTTATATCATAGCCTATAACTTTTACCTTCACATTATATGGAATAGCACCTTTACGTGATTTATCCTTATAGAAATAGAAACGATTGGCGTCGTCCCACGATTTTATAGATGCTTGGCGTGAGGAATGAGCAGGAATATTACACTCCACCATTTCGGTGCGCTCGTGCAGAAGATTTCCTTCAACATCGAAGTAACGTAATGTTATTTCCACCCTTGAAATAAGGTAATCGGTGTTGTTGGTAAGCATAAACGATTCCTTGGATGCATTTGCCTTTTTAGTGTAAGCACGCATTGTCACAGCCTTTGCATCAAACACGCCCAAACTATCTACCTTAGAATCGTCGTAAACCACGCTAATAGTATCGTTGAATAACACACTTGTGTGCAAATCGCCCCTCGTACTATTCACACGATCATTGGCACTCATAGAATGTATTACTACCACAAATGTCGCTAACGATAATATCCACTTTTTCATATATACCTCCATATCACAAATATCTTACTCCTCTGCTCTTGGTTTTAGGATATACCTTACGAAAACCTTCGGGTATCTCCACCTTATCCACACCAGAGGTGGAAATGGTAATACCCTTCAATAGTTTCGGCAAGAAACGACTGAAATTCACCCTTAACTTAAAGTCAAACTTACTACGCTCCACCACAAATTCATCGTGAGATGAATTGAGTGTGGCCTTACACAACTGAGGATTTTCAAGTATTTCATTTTTCTGCTCGGCATAGAGCCACAGTTTAAACACATCGGCATCTACTGTGGGTTTACAGTACCCTATCACAGTACCAGGTAATAGCGAAAGATCGTCGGCACTCACCAGCACCAATCGATACTCACGATAATCGAGTGGCACACTATCGTCGCATCGCTCTATCATTACCGTCATATTCTCATCGGGATAAAACCACAATCCCTCCAATGGCTGCAAATCCATCGCGTCGCATCGCTCACGAGTCGAAGCTTCGTCATATCCTCTCAGCACCTCCCCTCTAAACGGATGTTCACTTCCTTCCCCATAAAGTGAGAAAGAAGTGAACATCGATATAGCAAGAGCTATTATATAGCTGAGATTTCGTATCATCAGATTACTTCATTGAGAAAGTGTAATTGAAGCCAAAGCTCAACACTTCATTAAATTGCCAATATTTCCAAGCATTGTGTTTTGCCACAGAATTATCGTAACGCAAATGAGCATAAATCTTTGAAGACAAATACTTATTGATACTGAAGTTCAAAGAATTTTCCCAATCGCCTTGAATGTTCTCATAATTTGAGAAGACAAAGATGCGACTTGTCCAAGTGATTTCGCGACTAATATTCCAAGTCATTTTCGCCTCGACATTCGAACCGAACTTAGCCTTTAAATGCTTACCTTCATCAATACCAAAAGATGTAGGATCTAATTTCTTGATATCACGACACATCTTCATATCCATAGACAAAGGAGATAGCGACAAATCAAATTTCAAATTCTTATTCTTTGAAGTAGTGTTGTAGGTCATACCGACACCAATATTCAATTCTGCTGGACTTAACACCGAAGTAGTAAGATTATTGGTATTGGCAGTGTAATTGTTGAACAATTGAGTTTTAAAACGCAATGTTGTTGAATAATACCATTTCTTTATAGCCTTATAACCAAACTTTGTATTCACTTGGAAGAGGTCTTGGCTTATGCTATAGCCACGAATTGTATCTTGTGAAGCAGAGTTTATACTTGCTTTATATTGCACTGTATTCTCAAAAAGAATGTTTTTGTAGATATTATCATTCAATTTCACATTCCAAGTCACATTACCAATAGCATTCACATTGTTTTCACCACCTTGATACCAGTTTTCCGACAAATAAGCTTGCGATACTTGTAGCGAACCATTGAAAGTGTGCAGCCAACGCTTAATCTTGATTTTCTCACCTTGAGCAGTAGGCATATTATCAAAAGTGCGTTCTTCAATGTTTACCGTACGCTTAGATGGATCGGTGGTTATCACATAACTCTTAGGAGGTTCTGGCAAAGTATTTTCGTTATAAGCCACATCTTGAGGATTGTTTATCATCGCATCAAAACGATAGTCGTCGATAGCATTGCGATAAGCAATAGCACCTTCAAGCCAATTTTCATTTACATCAAAAGCATAATCATCAGTCTTATTTGGGGTTTCGGTTTTAGCACGATATGCCTTAAAAATAAGTGGCACATAAAAATAATCAGGCTTGTTATACACCTTACCCTCGCCCACTACATCCCATTCAAGTACAGGAGCAGGCACACTCATTTCCAACGAATCATATTCAATAGCCACAGGAGCCATCAAAGCACTATCGGCATTAATCAACATCAATGAGTCTGAACTCACTGCAATAGAATCGTTTGCCTTGGCTTGTGTAGCCACTGCAAAAAGCATTAATAGTAGAGTATAAAATTTATTCATATCAGCATTTCTTATTTCTTTTGCAAAGATAATCTTAATCAATGGGAATAAAAAATAAATCTAAAAGAAAAGCGATTGAATGGCAATTCTGCCACCCAATCGCTATATATTTTTAGCCACCTATAATTTAGTCTCTGCTGCTACCAAAGAAGCGAAGCAAATATAGGAATAGGTTGATAAAGTCGAGATACAATGACAATGCACCGATTGTAGCCAATTTACCAGCATTACTATAATCGCTCATTTCTGCCATACGCTTAATCTTTTGTACATCCCAAGCAGTAAGACCAATGAAGATAACTACACCCACAAAGCTGATAATCCATTCCATTGTGCTACTTTGCATAAACAAGTTCACAACAATGCAAATAATCAAACCAAATAGTGCCATAGTCATAAATGAGCCAAACTTCGACAAATCGCTCTTAGTCACATATCCATAAATAGCCATCACGCCAAACACTCCTGCAGTAATAGCAAATGTGAGACCTATCGAAGCCATTGTGTACATAAACACAATGCAACTCAAAGTCATACCATTAAGCACCGAATACAAATAAAACAAAGCAGTGGCACCCGCATTGCTCAATTTATTGATAGATGCCGACAATGCAATTACCATCAAGATTTCACCAATAAGTAATCCCCAATATACCCAAGAATTACTAAAAATAAATGTAGCCAAAGCTGGAACACTTAGTACCATATAAGCCGAAATAGTAGTAATCACCATTGCCAAGAACATTTTGGTGAAAACCTTACGCATCACTCCCGATACATAAGCATCAAGCGACTGACCGCTTGCACTATAATTATACAAACTCATAATTATTTGTTTTTAAGTTTAACAATAAATCCAATCAAATAGTTTGCTTTTTCAAAAAGCGAGTGAGAACTTGAAAGTACTCTTCAAAACACTCACTCATACTCATATTTTCTTATTTATTACATTCTTTCAGGCACTTCCATACCGAGCAAACCTGTGGCTCGAGCCACGATATTGCCCACAGTGCGCGACAATGCAATACGGAATGCACGCACATCTTCATCAGTTTCCTTCATAATAGGACAATCGTGATAGAATTGGTTGTATTCCTTCACAAGTTCATACACATAGTTTGCAATCACAGCTGGACTATATTTCTTGCCAGCTTCAGCTACTACACTTGGGAAATCAGCCAACTTTTGAATTAGAGCCACTTCCTTTTCTTGAGGCACTACAGCACCAAATGTTTCCTTCACTCCAGCTTCCTTCACCTTGCGAAGAAGAGATTGGATACGCGCATAAGTATATTGAAGGAATGGACCTGTGTTACCATTGAAGTCGATAGATTCCTTAGGATTGAAAGTCATATTCTTGCGAGGGTCTACCTTCAAAATGAAATACTTCAATGCACCAAGACCAATAATGCGAGAGATATTATCAGCTTCTTCGGCAGAAATACCATCAAGTTTACCAAGTTCAGCAGAAGTTTCCTTAGCAGTAGCAATCATTTCATCCATAAGGTCATCTGCATCCACCACAGTACCTTCACGCGACTTCATCTTACCTTCAGGCAATTCCACCATACCATAAGAGAAGTGAACCAAATCCTTACCCCACTTGAATCCAAGTTTATCAAGAAGCAAAGAAAGCACTTGGAAGTGATAGTTTTGTTCATTACCCACCACATAAATCATTTGGTCGATTGGATAATCTTGATAACGAAGTTTCGCTGTACCTATATCTTGAGTCATATAAACTGATGTGCCATCGCTACGAAGCAATAGTTTGTGATCAAGACCATCATTAGTAAGGTCGGCCCACACCGAGTTATCTTCTTTGCGATACATAATACCCCTTTCAAGACCTTCAAGCACCTTTTCCTTACCTTCGAGGTAAGTTTCGCTTTCGTAATAGATCTTATCAAAATCCACACCCAAACGCTTGTAGGTTTCGTCGAAACCGGCATATACCCATTCGTTCATCATACGCCATACACCACGCACTTCTTCGTCGCCCGCTTCCCACTTCTTTAGCATTTCGTGAGCTTCTTCCATAAGTGGAGATGCTTGCTTAGCCTCATCTTCACTCATTCCTTTTTCCATAAGAGCCTTCACTTCGGCCTTATATTGCTTATCGAAAATCACATAGAAATCACCAATCAAGTGGTCGCCCTTCTTGCCAGCCTTTTCAGGAGTGATACCATCGCCCCACTTTTGCCAAGCAAGCATCGACTTACAGATGTGAATACCACGGTCGTTCACAATATTAGTCTTCACCACATTGTAACCATTTGCAGTCATAATGCGAGAAAGACTATAACCAAGAAGGTTGTTTCGTACATGACCAAGGTGAAGAGGCTTATTAGTGTTTGGCGATGAATATTCAATCATCACTAATTCGCTATCTTCAGTCACTGGTTTGAAACCATATTCGGCATTTTCATTGATGTGATTAAGCACACCCACCCAAAAAGTAGGTTCGATCACGATGTTAAGGAAACCCTTAATCACATTGAACGACTTCACCGCTTCGCAATTAGCTTGCAAATAGTCGCCAATTTCTTGAGCAACGGCCTCAGGAGCCTTCTTTGCAGCCTTTACGAAAGGAAACACAACGATAGTAAGATTACCTTCAAACTCCTTCTTAGTAGTTTCTGGAACAATCTTTTCTGCAGGAAGCTCCAATCCATAAAGAGCCTTCACTGCATCGGCAGTAGCCTGTGATATAATATTATCTATTGACATAATCTCGTTAATTTATAATTTATCTTGCAAAGTTAGTCATTTTTGCACAAAATCCCTAACTCTTAACACCTAATTTCTAACTAAATACAACCCTGCAAATGTAATTGCACCGTTAAGCATTAGCAGTTCGTAACCAAATTCGTAACCAAAGGCATATTTACACCACACACTCACCATAGCACATAGCATTGGCGAAGCCACGGCAATATAAGGCACAAATCTATCTTTAGCCTTGCGATGAGTAAATAATCCAAAGGCAAATAACCCTAATAGTGGCCCATAGGTATATGACACCATCACATATATCAGGTCGATAAGCGAACGGCTATTCATCTGCTCAATAAGAACTATCAACCCCACCAATAATACGCTGAATACCAAATGAACACGCTTGCGATAATGCACATCGTCATTCTTTTCGGCTATATCCACACAATATGAGGTGGTGAGCGATGCAAGAGATGAATCGGCACTCGAGAAAGTGGCTGCCACCACTCCTACCACAAAACACACACATGTGATTACACCGAAATAACCCTCACTCACAAAAAACGGCAAATATTCATCTGGATTATTAGGTAATACCACTCCATTTTCAGCAGAATATTGCAACATTAGCACCCCAAGTAGCAAAAACAAGAAATTCAAAGGCACAAAAGCAGTGCCATACCAATACATATTTCGCTGCGACTGCTCAAGGGTGCGAATAGCACGATTTTTCTGAATCATATCTTGGTCGAGACCAGTCATCACAAGTGCAATAAATGCTCCCGAAAGAAACTGCTTTGCAAAATGCTGTGGACTGCTCCAATCTTCAACCTCAAGCCACTTTGTCAATTCGCTATCACGCAATAAAGTTACTATACCATCTACATCAAGATGCAATTCACTCATAAACCACGCTATTATCATCACCAAAGCAAGCACCATAAATATGGTTTGCAACATATCGGTCCACACTATGGTATTCAATCCCCCTTTTCGTGTATAGAGCCAAATCATAAGCACAATAATGGTGGCCGTGAGCATAAATGGTAATCCTAAACCAGAAAAAGCCAATGAATGTAGCACCAAAGCTATCACATACACCTTGGCTGCTGTGCCACACAGTTTAGATACAAGAAAAAACCAAGCTCCTGTTTTATAGGCCTTTTCCCCAAATCTATTAAGCAAAAACTCATAAATACTTGGTGATTTCAAGCTATAATATACAGGAAGCAATACTTTGGCAATAAGCACATACCCAAGCACAAATCCGAGCACAGTCTGCATATAACCGAAGCCCATATTCCCAACCATTCCTGGCACCGACAAGAAACTCACTCCACTCACGCTCGCACCTATCATTCCTATCGATACCACCCACCACGAGGCATTTCCACCTGCGGTGAAGAATGCAACATTGCTATCACGACTTCCCTTTGTATGAACTCGCGACACCAACATCAGCAGTGCAAAATACACCACCAACACAATTACAACTATTGCACTCGTACTCATATTTTTTACTATATGTATTGAAACAAAAAACAAGCACAACGCACACAATAAATGTAAGCGCTATGCCTGTTTTATGATTTTTGTCGGTCCTCGCATTTCTGCAAGGTGGAGTAATGATTATGCTTCAGCAGCAGGAACTACCTTGATATAGTCACGGTTGTTCTTTGTAACGAAAGTTACAGTACCATCAACCAATGCATACAAAGTGTGGTCCTTACCCATACCTACATTTTCACCAGCGTGGTGAACTGTACCGCGTTGACGCTTGATAATCATACCAGCCTTAGCGTATTGACCACCAAAAAGCTTAACTCCAAGTCGTTTGCTTTCCGATTCACGACCGTTCTTAGAACTACCTACACCTTTTTTATGTGCCATTTCTTTAAAATTTTAGAGGTTAAGCAACTACTTCTTTAATCACTACTTTAGAGAAATATTGACGGTGACCGTTCAAACGACGATAACCTTTTCTTCTCTTCTTCTTGAATACAAGTACCTTGTCACCCTTTACAAGAGATTCAGCTACTTCGCATACAACTTTTGCACCTTCTACAAGTGGTGCACCAACTTTCACTTCACCTTCAGCGTCTACCAAAAGAACGTTAGCGAATTCTACTGAATCACCAGCCTTTACTTCGTCGCCAAGATAGTGGACATACAAGAACTTACCAGCTTCTGCCTTGAATTGTTGTCCCTTAATTTCTACGATTGCGTACATTTAAATTAAAAAACTTATAAAAGTTAACCCGTGAGGCGGTCCAAGTCAAAATGCTCGAACACTTAATTTTAAGCCTATTCGGAAATCAGCGCACAAAGTTACAACATTTTTCTTATTCCACAAAACCTTCCACGAAAAATATTTCACTTTCTCTCAATTATTTATCAAGATTTATAGCAATCAATATTATACAATCGATTTCTACCTTCTCTTGCAAGTCGTGCATCTATAGTGATAGTGGTCGGTATATTCGCCACATATATAACATTGACTGCCTCCACTATTGTGATACGGAGCAAAAGATGAACTTGCCGCATATTTATAAGCCTGAGGTCGGTAACCCTTTCCATTACAGTCAGGACAAACGCCATTACTCGAAGATTTTCGACGAGAATTTGAGCCGTTATTACTACCACCACCTGAGGTAATATTTCCACCAGGACCTGTGGTCACCACTCCTCCAGCACCCACTCCATAGCCAGAACCATCGGGATTGACATGTGTGGTCATAGTTTGAGTACCCGTGCCATTACAATACTTGCATCTTGTGGAACCAAAGCAAGAATTACAAGGATAATACAAATTGGTATATGAATTGTAGTTTCCACCTCTTCCGAAGCACACGCCACACACACCTGTACCTCCACATAGCACGCACTTCATAGTATGCACCGAAGAAAGTGAACCATCGGCATTTCTATGTGATGTCACAGTTCCAAGTCCATTGTTATAGGTCATAGTATTATTATTATGGTTATGATTATGAGCTGGTTCTTCATAATATCCTCCACCAATATGCGCTATATCCTGCTTTTCATCCCATCTTTTATTGATATAGTCAGTTATATCTGCGGGATTTACATTATAATTTTGTCCTCTGCCATTATTTTGTGAATATTTTCCATAAACCACAAAATATTCGCCATCGCCATACGCGATGCTATGTACATTATACGAACGGTCCCACACATCTTTCTTTATTTTCGACTTTAAATCGTCGTAACTACTTGCCCATAGATATCCTTGCGATGAATAAGGAGAACCTTTACTTACCACTAAGGTCCAATAAGTTCCGTCGTAAGTCATACTTGTAATAAAATAACCCTCATCACGTTTTTCGTTGTACCATTTCTTCTGTTCACTCCAACTGTTACGACTCCAACTTTGATCGGTGTAGCCTATACCTTTAGACATCACCACCAACCATTTATTTGTACTTTTGGCAATAGACGTGATGTAATAATTTTCGTCCCATTTCTTTTTTATCCAATCTTTAGGCCAATCGGCAGAATAAGTATAAGTTTGCATACCTATACCCGTGCTCTTAGCCATAGTCACAAACCACCCCTCCTTGGTGTGAGCCACAGAGGTAATTCTTCGTCCTTCATCCCAATGCTTCTTAATTTTATCCTCTTGAAGAGCATTTCCACTACCCGAATAGAACCAAGTTTGACTTGTATAAGGCAAATTGGATTCAGTGAGAAGGATAGTTTTATTTTGTGCTTTTGCACAAAATATCCCCATTAAAAGCACTAATAACAATCCTATTTTCTTCATATTATTCATAGTTTTAAGTTTTAATTTTCAAAGGTAAGCATTTTTATCTATTATACCCCGTTTTTACCCAACTTTTTTAACCCTTCATACAAATATATAAGTAAACCTAAAAAATGTGTCTATCGACTGAAAAATTTGGGAATAAGTAGATTAATTTGTATTTTTGCACGAATATATACATTTTTGAATACAATGTCGGAAGAACTACATAAAATACGAACATTACTCCCCGAGCCCACATTACGCCGCCTTCCGTGGTATCTTGCATATGTGAGTTTGCTTCATCGTCAAAAGGTGGAGTATGTGTCGTCTACTCAAATATCTAAAGAAATCAAGGTGGATGCGTCGCAAATTGCCAAAGACCTTTCATTCCTCAATATCAAGGGCAAAACTCGCATCGGTTACGAAGTAGAAACTCTCGTTCACGAGCTTGCCGACTTTCTTGGTTTCCGCGAATGTCACAATGCCTTTATGGTGGGCGTAGGTAGCCTTGGCGGTGCTCTTATCCACGACTCTGGTTTGTCGCAATATGGGTTGAACATCATTGCAGGATTTGACGTAAAGGAGGATATTGTAGGCTCCAATATTTGTGGTGTACCTATTCATAATATGAGCGAGATGTGTGAATTACAAAAGGCCACAAATACTGAAATTGGTATCCTTGCAGTGCCTGTGGAGCATGCACAAGAGGCAGCCGACACTATGATAGCATGCGGACTCAAAGCTATTTGGAATTTCACACCTTATCGCATCAAAGCTCCAGAAAACATTGTAATACAAAACACTTCTATCTATGCACATCTTGCACTCATCTACAACCGTATGCAAGAGGCATCACAAACCCCTAAAGATTCTAAAAAATGAAAGTAATAGGTATTAAAGGCAATTATAAAAGCGAAAATCAGACAGCGTCACAAGTGTACCTAATGGCAGATTCTTCGCTGCTAAAAGATGGCAAACCTCTTTTTCTACCCGATTTCGCCGAGGAGTTTGTGGCTCGCCCTGCCCTCGTGGTACGCATCAATCGTCTTGGCAAAAACATCGCCAAGCGTTTTGCTTCTCGCTACTACGATGCCGTGACTGTGGGACTTTGCATAGAAGCTCGAGGTTTCAAGCACGAGAATGGTATAGAAGGTATTGGTTCGGTAGTAAATGCATTTGATAGCGCCGCTGTGCTTGGTGATTTCGTAGAGATAGAAAACATCACAGACATCAATAATATACCATTCAGTATCAATGTGAATGGCAACACCAACATCGAACTCAATTCGCAAGAACTTGATAAGAATATAGATGAACTTATTGAAGAATTAAGCAAATATTTTACTTTCAAAATTGGTGATATTCTTTATACTGGTTATCGCGACGACTTGAGTTTCAAACTCAACATCAACGATGTGATTAGTGGCCAACTTGGCGAATATACACCACTGCATTTTAAAGTAAAGTGATCTGACTTATCCTTCTTTTTATCACCTTTAACCTTTACCAAGTTTATGAAAAGACAGTCTATTATCGCAACAATAGTATTGATTACCTTGTGCGTGAGTCATTTCACAGCATCAGCCCTGCCAACATCGCGTTTCGCATCAAATTCAAAATTATCCACAGGACGTTGGGCTAAAATAAGAGTAAGCGAAACAGGTGTGCACCAAATCACTGCACAGCAACTTGCCGATTTAGGATTTAAAGACATCAGCAAGGTAAAGGTTTTCGGCAAAGGAGGGTATGTACTTAAAGAAACTCTCAACAACAATCAACCCGACGACATAAGTCAGATTGCTATTTACTGCACCGATGATAAGGTATTCTTTTATGCTCAAGGAGCCACAGAAATGGTGGCAAATGCCACTTCATCCAATCCCTATTACACTGGCATAGTAAACCCATACTCGCTCTATGGTTACTATTTCATAACCGATAGCGATGATTATGGCACCATACTTTTGGAAAACAGCATCGATGATGTAGCATCTGCCACAAGCAGCACATCTCAATCTTATGATTACGTTTTCCATAACAATGAACTCATCTCATTACTAAATAGTGGAAAAACCTTCTATGGCGAGGACCTCACTATGCCCTACAACATTAGTTTCAATCTGCCCAATCGAGTGAAAGGTACTCCTATCAATGTAGCATTCTCAGTGGGAGCAAGTGTAAGCACCACATGCACCATAGATGCCACCGTCAACGACAAAAACATCAATCTCTATTCATACTCGCTATCGCGTTTAGGTTCGAGTAAGCACTTTGAGATATGTTCGCCTTACGGATCGGCCCCTGATGTTCCACTTGCAGATAGTTACTCTTTTAAAGTAAACATCAATAGCAGCAGTATCTCATTGGCGCGCCTTGACTATGTATCTGCCACCTATACTCGCGAGAATGTGCTTCACGCAGATAGTGCACAAATGCGTATGGCTTTCTACAAAGCAAACAAAAGCGAAAAGGTAGTGATTTCGAGCAAGGCAGACCATCTGATAGTGTGGGATGTGACTAATGGGAAACCTCGCAAGCAATATAATCTATCGGGCAAGTTACTCGCATTCATCCCTAATTCTATCAATTCATGGGAAGAATATGTAGCATTTTGTCCCGAAAAAGATGTAAAACCGGTAATTATAGAAGGTGTGATTGAAAACCAAAATCTTCACGCACTCAGCACCCCCGATTTCGTAATCATCCACCCAAAAAATTTCAAGACACAAGCCGACCGCTTGGCCAATATCCATCACACTTATGACGGATATGATGTGCTTACAATAGATGAAGAACTTATCTTCAACGAATTTTCATCGGGAACACCAGATGCCACAGCCTATCGCCTATTCTTGAAAATGCTCTACGATCGCAATCCCGGCAAACTTAAATACTTGCTTTTGCTCGGTTGTGGTTCGTACGACAATCGCGGAATAAATGGATTTAAGAGCGAAAACCAATTGCTCACTTACCAATCAAGTGATAGCAATGGACTTGTATCGTCATATACCACCGACGATTATTTTGGTTTTCTTGCCGATAGATCAGGCGTAAACATTCCTACCGATATTCTCACCATATGTGTGGGACGCATTCCCGCTAAAGACGAGATAGATGCCAATGCGGCTATCAACAATCTTGTAGACTATATATCTCACCAAGAATCGGAAGCGTGGAAAAGCAATATGCTAATCATCTCCGACAAAGGCGACAAGGATCTTCACACCACTCAAGCCGAAGGACTTGAAAGTATCGTGCGCTCAATTACAGGTGAAAATAATTTCAACATTGAAAAAATCTACCAAGAATGGTACACTTCTCCCGAAATTATCACCGATAATATAAGTAATGGTGCCGAAAATATGGGACGCAACCGACTTCACAATCTTCTCAACGAAGGTCTTTTGTATGTGTCGTACATCGGTCATGCAGGTCCTACCGTGATTACTCACGACAATAGATTGTGGACAAGCGAACGCATACGCGTCACCAAATACAAGCATCTGCCTTTCTTCTCGATTGCAGCGTGCGAAACAGCAAAGTTTGACGACATCAAACGCTCATTCTGCGAAGAACTCGTACTTGCCGAAAACGGAGGTGCTATAGGAGTGGTGGCAGCAGCACGCACCGTATATTCATCTCAAAACGATATGCTCAATAAAGCCATAGGCCGCAGTCTGTTCACACTCAAAGACGACGGCACATATCGCACCATAGGCGAAGCATGCAAGGAAGGTAAGAAGTCGTTTGGCACATCGAGCAACTACAACAAACTAAGTTTTACACTTTTCGGAGACCCTGCTGTGCGTTTTCGCTTTCCTATTAACCGATGCAAGATTTCTCACATCAATGGAAAGACAGTGAACGATAAAGCACAAATCGCGCTATCCACAATGTCTACCATTACCATTTCGGGATGTGTAAATGCTCTTAATGGCAATTTAGACACTAATTTCAATGGCACAGCCACCATTTCACTTTTTGACAAGGCACGATATTACAAAAATCTTGTATCGCCAAGTACAAAAGATACTTTCAGCTGCGATTATCCTCGCGAAAAATTATGTCACGGCACTACAAATGTAAGAAATGGTAAGTTCACAATTTCGCTCACCATACCACGCCATTGCTATGCTGACGGCGACACTTGCGTGATTTCGGTATTCGCACAAAGCACCGACCATCAGTTGGCTTCAGGTTCGGAAAATCGTTTCGTTATCACTCAAGCCAAAACTACCATAACCGATAACAAAGCACCAAAATTTACCGAAGTGCTTATAAATGGTCTCAAAGCCGACGATATAGTTTCGGTTGGAAGCAATCCTACAATTCAATTCACTGCAACTGACAACTTAGGAATAGTAACTCAACCATCGGCAATACAAGGAACGATGAAACTATCTATAGATGGAGGAAAAATCAACATTCCCGCAGTGAGCAACTATACTCAAGCCTTCGACAATGGCACTCGAGTGGTGGGCAACGTGCCTCTTCACGACCTTACAACTGGCAAGCACACACTTCGCATAGAACTGAGCGATCACGCAGGTAATTCGGCAGTGAAGGAGGTGGTGTTCTATGTAGTAAACAATTCGCTTCGTTGCACACTACAGTCGGCAAGCGAAAGCACACGCACCCCAATAGAGTTATCGCTCATCACCGACTACCACATGCTGCATTGCACATATTTCATCACCGACATATCGGGTAATATCATCAAATCTGAACAAAACGGGGACTATGAGTTCATTTGGGACTTGACCGACTATGAAGGCAATCGAGTGAAACCGGGGAAATACACAGCGTATGCCACATTCTCAGGCGATGATGGTCAAGGAACTTCACCAAGCATTAAAATAGTCGTTCTTGAGCAATAATTGAGCCACTAACACAATATTTCGGCAATATTAGAGTTATATATAAACGACAAACTTTAATTTACATTCTAATGAAAATTATTTCAAACAAACTTATACTGCTACTCGTTGCGTGCTTCGCATTCCACTTTTCGGCAAATGCTCAAGAAAGTATAAAAAATGAGTTCAACCCTATAACCACAGGTGTTACATCGCTTAGCATCGTACCAGATGCAAGAGGTGCATCTATGGGCGACCTCGGTGCTGCTACCGATCCAGATGCCAACTCACAATATTGGAACCCTTCAAAATATGCTTTCGCCTATAGCAAGGCTGGTGTATCAATTTCTTACACTCCATGGTTGAGAAAACTTGTAAACGATATCTATCTTGCCAATCTTGCAGGATATTGGAAACTCGGCCAAGAAGACAACCAAGCCATCAGTGCTTCGCTTCGCTACTTCTCTCTTGGTGAAGTGTCGATGACCGACGACTCTGGTTCGGCTATCAACACTATCAATCCATTTGAAATGGCAATAGACCTTGGCTACTCTCGCAAGTTGAGCGAAAGTTTCTCAATGGGTGTGGCACTACGCTATATCTATTCCGACCTCGCATTTGACGAATCATCATCGAGCGACGACACCAAAGGTGCATCGGCTTTTGCTGCCGATATCTCAGGTTACTACACATCATATCCTATGGTGGGACGCAATGAGTGTCAATGGTCGCTTGGTTTCAATATCTCAAACATTGGTAGTAAGGTGTCGTATAGCGGTGGCAACGAACCTGCATTCTTGCCTACCAACCTCCGACTTGGTACAATGTTTATGTTCCCACTTGCCGACTATCACACACTTGCACTTGCACTCGACGTGAACAAACTTCTTGTGCCAGCAAAACCACGCTTGAGTGATTACGAAGACCAAATCGCTTACGAAGACGCACTTCAAGATTGGAAAGATATGTCGCCTATAAGTGGTATGTTTAATTCGTTTACCGATGCTCCTGGTGGTGCTAAAGAAGAACTTCGAGAAATCAACTACTCAATCGGTGGCGAATATAGTTATAATCAACAATTCTTCCTTCGTGCTGGTTACTACCACGAAAGTGCCTTCAAGGGCAATCGCCAATACTTCGGTCTTGGAGCAGGTTTTGCTCTCAATGTGGTGCGTCTCGATGCTGCATATATGATAGCAACAGCTCAAAGTAGTCCGCTCGACCAAACCTTGCGTTTCTCGCTCACATTTGACATGGATGGATTGAACAACCTTTTCGGAGGTGGCAGATAATAACAAATTAAAACAAAACTAAGGTATTATGAAAATACGCGTAGGAATGGGATTTGACGTGCATCGTCTTGTAGAAGACCGCGACCTTTGGTTATGCGGTGTAAAAATCCCACACACACTCGGACTTTTAGGTCACAGCGATGCCGATGTGGCTATCCACGCCCTCTGCGATGCCATACTTGGAGCTGCCAATCTTCGTGATATCGGTTATCATTTTCCAGATACCGATGCTCGCTACAAGGGAGCTGACAGTCGTAAACTGCTCATCGAGGTGATTCGTATTGTAGGCGAAAAGGGCTACACTTTTGGCAATGCCGATATCACTATTTGTGCCGAAAAGCCTAAAATCAATCCTCACATACCAGCTATGCAGGAGGAACTTGCACGATGCATCGGTTGCGATATCGATGACATTTCAATCAAGGCCACCACTACCGAGAAACTCGGTTTCACTGGAAGGCAAGAAGGTATGTCGGCTTATGCAGTAGCACTATTGCAAAAGTAAGATTTTACAGGTTTTTGCATTTTTCTATTGTTTTTATACACCATAGTATTTTATTTTGGCAAACATTGCATTATCTTTGCAGAGTAAAATATTAACTCAAACTTAAATATTATGAAGAAACTAATAGTAACAGCCATTATGGCTATAGCTCTTATAGGTGGTAGTGCTTACGCTGCTAACGAATGTCCTAAGAAGAAGGAATGCACTAAGACCGAACAATGCGAAAAGAAAGGCAAATGTGCCGAAATGAAGGATTGCAAGGATTGCACCAAGAAGGCTGATTGCAAAAAGGCTTGCGACAAGAAGAAAGAATGCACTAAGAAGGCCGACTGCAAGAAAAAGGCAAATTGCAAAAAGGCTTGCAAGAAATAATTCGGTTTCTATAAGGAACTCATTGTTTAAGTGGACGCAAATTATTGCATCCACTTTTTTTTGCTACATAGGTGACTACCGATTGCGGATGAGTGTCTTGGTGTGAGTGATACACGCTGGCAATTCCTCAGTGTAATGAGTCACATATATAAGAGTTTGCCCCGAGCGAGAAGTGATGCGTGTGATAGCATCATTCACAAGAGCCTTCATTGTGGAATCAAGGCCGTGCAATGGTTCGTCGAGAATGAGAAGTGGTGCATTCTTTATCAATGTGCGTGCAATGAGTGCAAGGCGTTGTTCGCCACTCGACAGTGTAGGAAATCGGCTTGATGCAAGATGTTCCATTCCGAAACCCGTGAGCCACCGCAGTGCTATGGCCTTCTGTTCGTCGCTTGGCCGACGGAAACAGCCCACATTATCAAAGAACCCAGACGCTACCACCGTGAGCAAGTCGGCTACATCATTGAAATACAGGTGCATTTCTGGCGAAATGTAGCCAATGCGGCGCTTAATGTCCCAAATACTTTCACCCGAACCTCTGCGATTATCGAAGAGAGAAAATGAATTGCGATAACTTTGAGGATTGTCGGCATATACCAGACTAAGTAGAGTGCTTTTGCCACTGCCATTAGCACCCAATAATGCCCATTTCTCTCCAGCCTTCACAGTCCAATGCACATCACTCAGAATCACATTATTGCCATAAGACACATTACACCCAGCCATATCTACAGCCGTGTGAAAGTCTACTGTGTTGCACTCTTCGGCTATGGGCAATTGTTCAAGGTCGCCCCTTTCTGGGAATAACGATTGCAGAATATCATCGTTTAATTTTTTTGTTTCTATCATCTGTCCTATGCACATATTCTTGATAGGAAGTACATATTGGCAATACGAAGGTATGTCACTTGCATTGCATAGCAAAAGAATCACTGCAGTGCCATACTGTGCGATAGAGGCAAGAACTGAATCGAGCAAATCACGCGACGGAGCATCAAGCCCTATATATGGATTATCCACAATAAGGATATCAGGAATATCGGTGAGAAGGTTTGTGATAAGAAACTTACGGAGTTCGCCACTCGATAAGAAATTGATACGCTTGTGCAAGATATCAAATAGCGAAAGACTCTCACAAAGTTTCTGCCATTTAACGGGATCGATGCGATGCTTTATGATTTCTTCCACTGTGGGAATGTCATCGGAATGTGCAGCCTCAAAACGCTGTTGGTAATAAGTAATGCTATTCCCCGACAATGAATGAATATCAGAGAATTCAATATTTCGTATATTTAGCGATTTCTTATCGCCACGAATCACATTGGTGCAAATGTTCCATCCTTTTTCGATGATTTGAGCTAAAGTGGTTTTACCACTACCATTTTCACCTAAAAAGGTGTAACATTGTCCTCGCTCTATCGAGAACTGATAAGGATTGCTCAATGAGCGACACATATATTGCAGTTTTTCGCTAACTGCTGTGAGTAGAATTTCTTTGTTTTTCATAAATTATATAGATTAGTTAAAATAGTTAGTTATTATAAATATTTCTGATTTTTTTGCAAAGATACTACATTCTCGTGCTAAAAGTTTCCTTAAAAAGGATAACCTTGCAAAAAAAATTATCCATCGGACTTCTTTCTGCTTTAATGGGTGGTATAACCACATATTCAGTTAGGAGTGAGTCATAAACATTTTTAGATGATAAATCAGGGCTGACAAGATTCAGCCCTGATTGCTTATATATTTTGTTTTTTGATTGGTTAATCACCATTTTAGATATCACACTCACGATGACCAATCGCCAAGAGGTAATTAGTTGTGTAGTTATCGTATTTCAGAAAAATCAATATATTCGTACCATTTCTTCGTCATCTACTAAAGTTTTAAGTGTTGATGCATTTGGTATAGGAGCGCCAATAACATCGCATAGAAGTTTGTCATTTAGCCCCTTATTGTTTATCGTTCCAATGATATCTCTAAATGTCCAATCTCCCAATACGCTCCAATCATGAATTGGTCTCATATCATTCAATCTGAATATATCAATACTCTTACTATCCATCATTTTATCAGGAAATTGTAAAATATCCGTTGAAATTCACTAATTTTGCACACAGTATGATTTATCCGAAGAATTTTGAAGCAAAAATAGGTTTTGACACCATTCGCCGAGTGGTGGAGAATAATTGTATGAGTGCACTTGGTGTGGCTCATTGCAAAAATATGATTTTCTACTCAGATTTCGACATAGTGAATCGTATGCTATGCGAAACCAATGAGTTCCTATCTATTATCACCACACAAGAGGAGTTTCCTCTCAATCATTTCCACGATGCCACGCCTGCGCTCAATAGCATTCGTGCGTTAGGCTCGTATATGTCGACTGAGGAGTTGTTCAAACTTCGTAAGTCGCTTGGCACTATTGGTGCTATATCGGCCTTCTTCGCTCGCAAAAACGAGGAGGGTGCTACTCCTTATCCTCATCTCACCACTCTATGCTCGGGGATGCAATCGTTCAACGATGTGATGAAGGAGATTGATTCCATTCTTGATAAGTTTGGTAATATTAAGGACAATGCATCGCCACTTTTGCTTTCTATCAAGCAATCTATTCAAAGCACCACAGCCAGCATCAATGGCATTTTGCGCCGCATTATCACCGATGGGAAGGCCTCTGGAATTCTCGATGCTGATGTGTCGCCTTCGGTGCGTGACGGGCGTTTGGTGATTCCTGTGGCTCCTATGAACAAACGAAAAATTCACGGTATCGTACACGATGAGTCGGCTACAGGTAAGACGGTCTATATCGAGCCAGGTGAAATAGTGGAAGCCAACAACACTATTCGCGAACTTGAGGCTGATATGCGTAGAGAGATTATTCGCATTCTCACCGAAATGGCAGATTTCATTCGCCCACACATTGATGAGATGCTCATCTCTTACGACCTTCTCGGACAAATCGATTTCATTCGTGCCAAGGCTCTTTTTGCACAAGACTTTGATTGTAATATGCCTCACCTCGAACGCACTTCACAGATAGAGTGGTATCATGCCATTCATCCTGCATTATTCCTTTCGCTTCGTGAGCATGGCAAGGAAGTGGTACCTCTCGATATCACTCTCGATGGCAACGACCGCATTCTGCTCATCTCAGGTCCGAATGCTGGAGGTAAATCGGTGTGTCTGAAAACTGTGGGTGCTATTCAGTATATGACTCAATGTGGTATGCTTCCTCCCTTATATGCCAATTCTCACATTGGTATGTTTGAAAGCATTTTCATTGATATTGGCGATGAACAATCGTTGGAAAACGACCTAAGTACATATAGTTCGCACATCACCAATATGAAGTTCTTCCTTCAAAAGGCCAATTATGCCACTATCGTGCTTATCGACGAATTTGGTGGTGGTACCGAGCCTCAGATTGGTGGTGCCATTGCACAAGCCATTTTGCACCAACTCAACGATAAAAAGACCTTTGGTGTAATCACCACTCACTATCAAAATCTCAAAACCTTTGCCGATGATAGCGAAGGTATAGTGAACGGTGCTATGCTCTACGATCGAGGTAAGATGCAACCTCTTTTCAAACTCTCAGTGGGCTATCCTGGTAGCTCCTTTGCCATAGAGATTGCACGAAAAATTGGTTTGCCTCAAAATGTGGTGGATGAGGCTATCGAAATCGTGGGTAGCGACTATGTGAATATGGATAAATATCTTCTCGATATCGCACGCGACCGACGATATTGGGAAAACAAGCGTCAAGAAATTCACGCTAAGCAGAAAAAGATTGATGCTATTATCGAGAAGTATAACGAACAAGCCGAAAACCTCAATCGTGAGCGTCGTGAAATAATTCATGCTGCACGCCAAGAGGCTAAAGATTTGCTTACTAAGAGTAATGCCACTATCGAACGCACTATTCACGATATCAAGCGTGCTCAAGCCGAAAAGGAACAAACTAAGGAGATTCGCCGACAGCTCGATGAGTTTAAGCAACGCCTATCCGAAGAATCTGCTACCGATGGCGATATCAAAACCATCCAACCTCACGGCAAGAAAAATAAAAAGAAACTATCTACCGACACTCCAAAGCCTATGGCTGAAACTTTCGTTGCCAACGACTACGTTACTATGGAAGGCAATTCCACTGTGGGACAAGTTATCTCTATCGAGGGGAAATGGGCTATAGTGGCATTCGGTATGCTCAAGACTAAGGTCGATGTAAAGAAGCTCAAGAAGGCTCAGGCTTCGGCTGTGAAAAAGTCTGAAAAATCATTTGTGAGCAGCGCCACTTCCGACGAGATGCGCAAACGCCAACTGGCCTTCAAGCAAGACATAGATGTGCGTGGTATGCGTGCCGATGAGGCCATTCAGGCTGTCACATATTTCATAGATGATGCTATTCAGTTCAACACTCGCCAAGTGCGTATACTTCACGGCACAGGTTCGGGTATACTCAAGGTGAGAATACGCGAATACCTCAATGCTGTGCCAAGTGTGAAGAATTATCGCGATGAACACGTGCAATTTGGTGGTGCTGGTATCACTATCGTAGAATTTGAATAATCTCCACCTTTCCACGATTTCATCGAAGAAAATAGTGTATATAATAGAAATGGGCGAATCGATCCGATTCGCCCATTTTCCTTTTCCCGTTATTCGTTACTCTATCATTTTCAGAAACTCTTCCTCGTTGATGATAGGAATACCGAGTTTTTGTGCCTTTTCAAGTTTTGCAGGTCCCATATTTTCGCCAGCAAACACATAATCGGTTTTTGCCGAAATCGAGCCCACATTCTTTCCTCCATTTTGAGTAATCATCTTCTTGTATTCATCGCGAGAATGCAGAGCAAATGTGCCACTTATCACTATAGACTTTCCTGCGAGTTTATCGGTCTTATTTTGCAAGTCTTCTTCCGAGATTGCCATTTGCAGACCAGCATTTCTCAATCGTTCCACGATGTCGCGATTTGCGTCATTGTCGAAGTATTCCACTATGCTGGTGGCTATTTTATTGCCTATTTCGTTGATCGACGATAGTTGGTCTTCGTTGATCGACATCAGTGTGTCTATATTGTGAGTGGCTTCTGCCAATACCTTTGCTGTGGTTTCGCCCACAAAAGGTATGGATAGTGCGAAAATTACTCGTTCAAATGGCACTTTTTTACTATCTTCTATACCTTTTATGATGCGTTGTGCCGATTTCTTTTGAAATCGTTCAAGAGAAACGAGTTTTTCCTCGGTTAAATCGTATAAATCGGCGATATTTTCCACCAATCCTGCCGAGAATAGTTGTTCGGCCACCTCTTCGCCTATGCCGTCAATATTCATCATGCGGCGTCCTACGAAATGCTCGATTTTACCGGTGATTTGTGGGCGGCAAGCATATTTGTTAGGGCATACCCAAGCCGCCTCGCCATCTATGCGGGTGAGAGCAGTGTCACACACAGGGCAGTGAGTCGCAAATTGTATAGGACTGCTACCTTCGGTGCGTTTACTCAGTTCCACCCCCACAATTTTAGGGATGATTTCACCGCCTTTTTCCACATACACATAATCATTGTCGTGAATGTCGAGCGTGCGTATAATATCTTCGTTGTGTAGCGATGCTCGCTTCACTATAGTACCCGATAATAGCACTGGTTCAAGATTGGCCACAGGAGTCACCACTCCGGTGCGTCCCACTTCAAACGATACATACTTTAGTGGAGTGCAAGCCCTCTCGGCCTGAAACTTATATGCTACTGCCCAACGAGGTGATTTAGCAGTGCTGCCGAGGTTGAGTTGTTGACGCAGATTGTTGATCTTAAACACCAATCCATCGGTAGCCACAGGCAATCCCTTGCGTTCCACATCCCAGTGTGCAATAAAGGCACGCACTGCATCAAGCGAAGGCAATATCTCCATGATAGGAGCCATCTTAAATCCCCATTTCTTGGCCTTTTGCATATTGGCATGATGAGTGTCGCATGGCAGATTCTCGCCTAATAAATAATAGAAATATGCATCAAGACCGCGACGAGCCACCTCGGCCGAATTTTGAAGTTTTAGTGTGCCAGCGGCAGCATTGCGAGGATTAGCAAAAAGTGCTTCACCATTTTTAGCACGTTCTTCGTTCAGTAAGTCAAACTGTTTCCAAGGCAGAAGTATTTCTCCACGTATTTCAAACTCTTCGGGATAATTTTCGCCTTCGGGCAGTTGCAACGGAATACTCTTTATGGTAAGCACATTGGCAGTCACATCATCACCTTTTTCGCCATCACCACGAGTCACAGCACGCACCAAGCGACCATGTTCGTAGATAAGCGAAATCGAAGTTCCATCAAATTTCATTTCGCCCACTATTTCGCAGTTTTCACCATTCAGTCCGTTTTCGGCACGAGTGAGAAAGTCGGCCACTTCCTCTACCGAGTACGAATTAGAAAGCGAAATCATAGGGTGCAAGTGCTTTACCTGCTTAAAACCCTGAGTGAGGTCGCTTCCCACACGTTGAGTAGGGGAGTAGGCATCAAAATATTGTGGATATGACTCCTCAAGCTCTTGAAGTTCACGCAATTTGTCATCAAACTCCTTATCCGAGATAGTCGGAGCATTCAGTACATAATATTGGTGATTATATTCATTGATTTCCTTACGGAGGTCCAATATGCGTTGTTCGAAAATATCTGCCATAATTATATTCTTTCAATTCTTATGCTAAATTACGAAAAAATCACAAGATACAACGAAAATCCACCTTTTTTTGCTTTGATGAAAATAAAACAATACTAAAAAAATAACAATTAATATCTGACTAATTTCACTCGGAATAATTACCTTTGTAAAATAAAAGGATTTCCCCATGAAACGTATCGATATAAAAACCGCTGCAAAATGGATGGCTAAAATGGTTGCTGCCGATGGTGTGGTGACGCCTAAGGAACGACAAACTCTGAAGGATTTTGCCAAAGAATATGGACTTGAAATATCATCGGTGATGCGTTTAGCTTATGGTTTTGCCAAAGATGTTGTGCCAGAAGTAGAAATTGCCGATCCAAACGAAATAAAAGGTCGTAGATTTGAGGAATTTGTGGTGTCGTTATTAGCCGACAGAAGCAAAACACAATTAATAGCATGGAGAGGTGACAAGATTGTGAATGACATTTATGCACCCGACACACTATATCCCGACCTTGAAATAGCCCACAAATTAGACGTGGAGCCAGTTCAGTATTTTGTGGAGTGTAAATATCGTTCATCTTGGGCAGATGGAACCATCGACATATCTTCTCAATTTCTTCGATACTATTTTCATGCCAAACATCACAATAAGGAATTGTTTATAGCCCTCGGCATAGGTGGCATGCCGTCATGCCCCGATGAGTTTTACATTGTACCAGCTCGTATGATAGGTTATGATAAATGTATCTCTCGCGACTTTTTCACACCTTGCTTATGTTCTCCTACGCAAGACGCATACCACACCTACATCAATCATTATTTCAATAAGCGTGTTTTCAAAACCAATCTATAATTAGGTGTGTTTTTTATTGGAAAAGAGGAGAAAATAAGGCGATGCAAACAACTTAATGTCTAAAAATTTGGCAGATTCAACAAAAAACAGTAACTTTGCACACGATTATGAACGATGATATTTTTCATCGCGAAATAAATGATGGTCTGGTAGCTCAGCTGGATAGAGCAACAGCCTTCTAAGCTGTGGGTCTTGGGTTCGAATCCCAACCGGATCACGAGGTATGAAAAAGAAAGGAGCTGAAAAGTTCCTTTTTTTGGCTCCAAACGAAAAAGAACTAACGATATTTCATTGATACATAGCTTGTTAAGAAAGTAGCGTGATAAGCTGTTTAACACGGACAGAGAGCGACAGCAAAAGACTAAAAAAGACAAAATGCGCTACCAAAATAGGTGCGCTACCATGAAGATGTACCACAAAAATGTACCACAAATCGGAGCAAAAATTGAAAAATCGGAGCAAAATCGTCGTTTTTTAGTTAAAAAAACTAAGTTTATGACGAAAAACTATGTTACGGTCGTCTTTGACCGAAAGAAAACTGCTACATCGTTGATTTATATCACCTTACAACGCAACTTTCTGTTGCGCGAATACAACACGATGCAACATTTATCAATAATTAGAAATCTATTGCAACAAATGACAACAAATATGATATAATGTTTTCTGATTTTAATATTATAATATCTTATATATCAGCATCTTAATAATTTGTTACAGTTGTTGCAATGATATTCATTTCACTTTTTAGACAATTTTTCTTAATTTTGTGCGAAATATTATCTGAGTGTTTTTGCCTTCTATATAACTTCAAGAGCTATTCAAAGCCAGATTAATCATAAATATGTAAGGAATAATGGTGGTCACTTCAGGCGTTGAGGGAGTCGCCATTACATTTGAAAAAGCTGTTTGTTATTATTCTATGAGTTTTCTTATTTCTTCTTTCGATTTAGTGCGTTGTATGAATGAGGTGCCGTATTCAATCATTGTGATAACACCTGTCTTGTCAACGATTATAGTCATAGGATAACCATTACTTCCAATAAGTTCTTTACTGCGCATATTGAAGCGACTTCCCCACGATCCGGCTCTCCATCCATCCAGTAAGGCTGGAAAATAACCTTGTTCACTTTGGGTAAATACCGACAAAACAGGAAGTGACATTTGGTAGCGAGTAGTAATGCGACGACCTTTACAACTAAAATCATATACAGCCATACCAGTAAATCCTGCCGAAATATCAGTTTTAAAAGCAATAGGGTTATTACCTCCATGAGCATTTGAGATTATTCCCGCCATAACACCAAATTCCGGACCATAGTAAAGGCGAAGATTATGACAAATAGTTTTATGTTTCATTATACCGAAGGTGTAGTTCCCGAGTTGAACATCAGAACCACCTTTCCCAGAAATAGACATACTACCCGCATTTTTCAAGAAACGGAATTGATGTTGTCGCACCCACTTAGAGTCGCCTTTTGCTGCACGCATAATTTCTAAATTCAACGAAAGGCTTGAACCTTTGAATGTGAAATATGAAAGGGATTTATCAACCCATGATGCTGCACCTGCATTAAATTCTATCGCCGTAAATATTGGACAATATGTATCATCCTTTTTTGACTTGTCTTTGGCAAATGATGTCATAGGCAATGCCAATAGGAATGTACAACAAAGTAAATTTAGTATTTTTTATTCATCTTTGTGTTATTAAATTATTAATATATTTTTTTTACTGTTCTTCTTTTATTTTGCCTATCATATATTTACTCTATTATAGACTCTGTTTCTTATAAGTTGATTCATTATTTTAATTCATATCGACAACTATAATAATACAAGCAATAAAAATTACAAATAGTATTGAAAGTAGTATGAGTTGATAAATAAAATTTGTAAATAGCGACTTTATAATAGACTTAATCCACGAACTTGGATAAACCCTATGATAAGCGATTGCCAAATATAGACAAGAACCAATAGTCATAGAAATTTCTAATATTTCCATTGGAGGATTAATCGTTAGATGGAGTAAGTAAAAAAATATCATCAACAACTCCAAAAAAGCAGTGTAGTGTAATGCAAATATAAAATGACTTATTGCAGGGATTTTACTCTTGCGTTGAACAAGCCTTAATGAGAATGAAAGAAATGGCACTGTAAGCAACAACAATATAGGGAAATAATGCGATGTAATTGTAACCATCTTTTCCCATACTGACTTAACTAAGTATAATCCTTCGTTGTCAATCTCTATATCTTTATTGAAATAATAGTATCCGTTATTGTCAGCCACTAAAATCTTATCATCGATGAATGTCTTTGGTAGCACAGCAACCCATTTATCTACATTCTCGCCCTTTGTATCTTCTATTATCTCAATGTTGCTTATGATTTGAGGGAAATCTGTTGCTAATGCCAATGGAGCTTGCAAATGAATAGTATCTCGTGGACTCTCCTGTATTTTTATGGCATACTCCTCGTCGTCTACTAACGTTTGCACTTGCATCATCGAAAAGAAGCGCTCGTCATTTGTTAAATTATGAAACGAGTCTTTTAATTTATCTTCACTTCCGAAAAAGACGAACATCGTGATGAATACAAGCAACAAGAACATATTTAATTTAAGAGGATGTTCTTGTGAAATGAATTTTCCGGCATTGTATTCGTTGGTGAGATATCCTGGACGACGAATCAAATGCCAGAATGTAGGAAGAAAATTGTGATCCCATTTAATGGCGTGGTCGAAGTACTCATAAATGAAACTCTTAACAGTAGGCGTTTTATCTACTGCTTCTTGTCCACAACTATGACAATATATACCTTTAAGTTTAGTACCACAATTCAGACAATGCTTATATGGTAAGGAAATTTGCTTGTCAGCTGTTTCGGTGCTTTGTATATTCTTTTTCATTTCTGTTTAAAAACAATATCAATTAAATATACAAAATTAAGTGATATTCTTGATATGTCAAACAATCATATCCTACATTTTTAAATATTTAATAAAATAAATAAAATGTCAATACAAAAGTAGGATTTGAAATTTTCTAAACGAAGACCATCACAATTCCTTCCGGTGAATTATATAACTACATGGACTACACATTGGTTATTCTTGTCGACGACATCGAGCTCCTGAATTCTTCTTTGAAGTAAATAACGATCCTGTATCAATAGATAATGTTGATAATGACAATCCTAATCGCATTGTTGATGTAGTAAGTATTGATTGTAGAGTCATCAAAAAGAATGTAAAAGCTTCCGATGCCTCTCAAGGTCTTGCTCCAGGTATTTATTTCATTGGAAATAAGAAAGTATTTATAAAATAACAATCAGTAAAAATAAGCGTCATTACTTAAGTGGTGACGCTTATTTTTTGTGCAATTAATAGTCTTAGAGTAAATGATAATGGTTTGGTAATTAAACCACATTTTTACAACTTATATGTATTATACACAAAACAGCCACCTGGATATCCAAGTGGCTGTTTCTTTATAGATACGAGCTTATATTATTATCTTTTGGAGAAAATCATTACTTGAAAATCACTTTCTTTCCGTTTACAATATAGAAGTTGCCTTTTTGAAGCTCATATACACGACGACCATAGATGTCGTAGATTATCTGCTCTTCTTTTTCCTCTGTTACGTCTTCTATAGATACCAGAATATCATCAATAAGACGCATTTGCATTGTATTTGGCATATCACTATTAGACGCCTTAATAAATGCATGGTACGGAGATATCATTTGCTTACCTCTTTCGACGTCTGTAACCTTATTCCATGTTGCAGCATCACTTAAGATATATAAGCCTTGAGTCTTAACAGACTCTTCTGTTATTGTGTTCAAGGTTCCTAACATCTCAAAATTAGCAACAGAAACCGACGACATGCTCTTTGGAGTTACTGGTACTAAGGTCTCTGTAGTAGCATCGAATGTCATATCCTTTGTTGATACAATAACATAAGGCTTCTGTGCTTGGATTTTTTCATCTTTATAGAATAGTAAGGTGTTATCCTCTACTTCTCCCAACATATATGCTTTTGTATCGGCCGGCAATTCCATATCAAATGGCATACAGAGTGTCGTTATTACATCTTTTTCAAATATACGATCATAAGATATTCTAGATGCCTTGAACTCTCGAGGTACATCATAATCGGCATTATCAGATATTGCTAAATGGTCACATTTCAAGTCACCTTCGCTTCCATAAACAACATTTGTGAGATTGGTAACCGTAACGTTCTCTGGTGCATAAATAAGAACATGTTCATTTACCCCCAATTGATCTCTTTGTGTAAGAATGCCTTCGTTTTCACACTTCGCAAAGTCTACATATTGTAGTTTTGTATTTGCCGCAAATGCGTTTTCTTCTATTTCGGTAAGTGTTGATGGAAGTGTTATCTTTCGCAATGATTTTAGAGATGAGAATGTTGTGCTCTTTAGACTATCTAATGAACTTACGCCCAATGAGGTAAGGTCGGTTATTTCGTTGTGATGATTAAACCAACCATTGATATTTGAAATGGAACGCAATTGGTCATTGGACATCACTGCGTGAGAACCATATGCACGGAACAACGCATCTTCCTCATAGCTTGAACTAAACTCTTTGGTGTGGGTTGTAAACTCGCGGTCTGCAACATAATTGTTATACAAGCTTAGTGGTACATACATCTTTTCTACTTGATATGGTTGGTCTGAGGCAGGATCGGTAAAGGCATCTCCATCCAAAGTAGGCTTATCATTACACAAGAACACTATATTCTTTAGATTTTTACACAAGCCGAAAGCATCATTGCCTATTTCTGTAGCTGCATCACCCACTACAATAGTTTCGATGTTAAGACAGTCATAGAATGCATTGTCATCTATCCTAGTTACATTCTTTGGAAGAATTACTGTTTGAAGCTTGTCTAGTTTCCAGAACATGTGTTCAGGAATTACGTTGTCTTGTTTCACATAGTCATTAATTCCATCTCTATCGAAACAAATATTATTAGGGTCGGTGCATATTGTGGCATCATAAAGGTCGAGATAAGTCATTCGAGCCAATATAACCTCTTCTGCGTCTTCTTCATCGCGACCGCCAAGCATACGCAATACTGCGATATCCTTACCATTGATAGGACCATTCACCTTCAATGCTGTAATGCTGACAAGGTCGCCACCAATGCGTCCCACATCATTTGGTGAGTCCATGTTCACGATGAAGCCGAGTGCTTCGCCTAGTGTTCCTGGCTCGGTTACTGTAACTTCCTTTATCTTTTCTGCTGTTTGTTTGAACCCTTGAATATGATCGGCATATTGTGGCCATGCCTTGCGATAAGCATCTTCTTCACCTATAGTTACATAGATTACAAAATCTTTTGGTAGACTCTCAAAGGCATTTTCAGCTAATGTTGGGATTGTATCGCAAACCACATTAATGCTCTTCAACGAAGAACAGCCATTGAATGCTCCTGCAGAGATTGATTCGACTTTTAATGGCAATGTTACTTCTTCAAGATTAAAACAGCCACTCAATGAATTATCACCCAACTGAGTTACATCAATAGCCATAACTAATTCATTGAATTTCTTTATCTCGCTGTTGCCGTTAATCAAATTCTCCACATCTTTTAATCCTACAAAGTCATACATTGTGTAAATACGTTTTTCAGCCAATGCACGCATCAATACATCATCTTCAAATGGTGAAGCAATAGTGTCTCCACGAGTGTAATATACTCGACTACCCGAAATATGATCACGATAAGAATTTGGTATATAGAAATAGAATTTACTTACGTGTTTCTTTTCTGACCATGCATTGTCATCGGTTGCAGGGGCTTCATTGCAAAGCAAAATTACCTCTTTAAGTCGAGGACTATCGTGAGTAACTTTTGCACCGATGCTCTTTGTATTGTCGCCGATAATCAAACGACTTAGTGCATTACAGTTATTGAAAGCATGATTTTTAATCTTTGTTACACTCTTTGGCAAAATAAGAGTTTCCAAGACATCAAGTTCCCAGAACATATAAGTGTCGATGCAATTATCTTCTGTAATGCGGTCGTTTGAGCCATCTTGGTTGTAATCTTCACCTCCGGCTTTGATGTCGGCTTCATAAAGGTCAAGGTATTTCAAGTTGCGAGGGTAGATATCGTCACAATTATTTACATCGCGACCTCCCATGAAGCGAATTACACCTATATCGGTACCATTGATAGGACCGGAAATTTTCAACTTGTCATATTTCGAATAGTTTCCTTCGACTTTAAGTGGATTAGTACCTGTAATATTAAGACCCAATTCTTTTGCCAATGTTCCCGGCTCGGTAAGTGTTATTTCCCAAATACCGGTATGTTTGCCACCTACTGATTGAATGTGTTCTTTATATTGAGACCAAGCTTCTTTGTAAACTGTTACAACTGAATCCGGCACATAGATCACATAATCGTCTGGAATATCGGCAAATACATCAGCACCAAGAGTAGCTGGTGTGGCTGATTGGAATGTGATAGTTCTTAAATTAGCACAATTCTTAAATGCCTCGTCACTGATTCCGGTCACTGATTTTGGTATTACTACATCATCTAACAACGCACAATTGAAAAATGCTTGGCTTCCGATGTTTTCTATTGTAGAAGGCAACTCGATTCCTTGTAGTTTGGTACAATCCTTAAACCAAGATTCACCAATATAATTAAGATTAATGCACTCAAATGCCTTGAAATCACGGAATTCAGCAATTTCTTTGGCTTGGAATTTACCATTAAGCATACTTGGGTCGGTAACCTGCATGACATCGTAAATATCAAAGTCTCCTCCGGTAATTGGCGAAGTATACTTCATACCACACGCTTCAAGAACATCCATCAAGACTTCGTCTCCAGTCAAGATAAAGCTTGGAAGGAATCGGTCTTCATATTTTACCCATGCAGTGTCAGTCTTAAAATCTTCAACAGCACTTGTTACCATCTTCACCTTCAGTTTGTCACTGCCGGCAAATACACCCTTGCCTAATTTCACACGTTTTGGAGACATTGGCTCTGCTGAATTGACTCCATCGGTGCGGAAATATAGCATATTAATGTATTCTAGATTAGGACAACTAGCAAACGCCGAGTCTTGTAACTCAAGCGACAAGTCGGTATATGCATCTCCTAGGCCTCCCCATCCTTTAAGGTCAAACATTGAGATACCTTTAAGCTCTTGACTACCATAGAATGCTTTTTTCTTTACATAATCAAGCTTATAGTTGTTGTTGATTCCTATATCATTGAAAAGACCCACTTCACCCTTTTGGCTTGCCAAATCGCCGTCTTGTCCGATAATATGAAGGTGTTCTATAGTGTGTCCTCCGGTATAGCTTTGCTTCTTCAATGTATTATTGTCGAAACTAAAGCTATATTGTGCACCAAATTCGGTATAATCAACTACCTCAGGCACATCAACTGCCACAAAACAATTCTTATATTTTTTCCAATAAATGTTTTCAGCAAATTCCTCATACTTTTCAGCTCCTATACGAATTTTTAGCTTAGTAGTGTCGCAACCGGCGAAGAAATCTTGACCACAAAGGATAAAGTTTTCAGGACCAAGAGCAACATCACGGTCGGTGTAGCTACTGCGCATAATCAAATCCACAATCTCAAGATTTGAACAGCCAAGGAACGCAGAGTCAGGAATCAAAATAGTCATAGGAGCATACATTTCGCCTGTGTTCACATCTTCAAACTTCAAAGTCTTCAGATTGTTTTTGCCACGGAATGCATCACGGCCAATAGCCACTGTTTTGTAGTTATAAGCCGAACCTATGTCGTTATATAGAGTAACTGTTTCCTTATTTTCAACATCTTTCACATACATGTGGTAGATGGTGTGCTTGTTCTCGGTCATTAACCACTGACCAATCAATAACGCTGATGGATTTCGGCGAGCCTTGTTACCAATAGTTGAAGTAATATACTCCAGACCTTTGAAACCAGCTTCGATACTTGCGTTCCCACCTGCAGCCATCATATAATAAGTATAATTGTTCATTGCTGCCAAATAAGCGGTTTCTGCCACATCATACGCCTCTGCTGCCTCCACTGCTGCGGCCCAAACTTTAGTACTACCTGTTGTGGCTTGTTTAGCATAAGCTAAATTCATTGCTTTGCCGGCAGCATTCAATTTTAATGTTGCTGATGCTTGAGCAGCTTTAGTTGCAGTATAAGCCGAACCAAAAGTCGCAATAGCAATAGCTACTTCTACACCTATAATGGCTGCATTCCACCAAGACGATTGAAGGCGGGTAAGTTCAGATGTAGGCAATGTATTTAGCGATTTTGCTGCATAGTCATAAGTTACTCCTTCAAATACGATAGGTTTTTCTGTTGTTGGCATATAATCCGATGCTACTATCTTATCGGCATATTTTCCCCAATTTTTATCAGTAACAAACAAATTGTATAATTGTGGAGCAACTACGATACGGAAATCCTCATGACAACCATCAAACACATTATCACCTATGTATATATCCCATGGATATAGCATTTGATAGTGATTAGATCCTTCAGTTACAAGGTAATACATATTAAACTCTTTCAAGTTTTTACAACCCTTGAATGCTCCATTGTGTATTACCATTTTCAAATTGGTGTTAGCATTTCCCGATGTCGACGCACAATCTTCAAACACTACTTTTTGAATATGCTCATTATTGCGTAACCCCATGCTATCAATGGCGATAGTTTTGTAATTATAGGCAGTACCTATATCGTTATAGATACGCATTTCTCCATTTTTGCTATCAAGGTCACTATTATCAACCCCTACTATTTGCATATACCAGGTTTCTTTTTCCGGTGCAGGAGACAAAATGCCATCGATGTCAATATTTGAGATTGATGTAGTCCACGATTCAACGATTTGCTTCATTTCAGCCATGTTGTTGCTCGAAAGTTGGTCGCCAAAATAGCCATAAAGCACACCATTCTCGTTAAAGGCATAAGCTGCTCTTGTAACTACTTTAGGCTCAGATACTGAACGGGTGAGTGATGCAGTTTCTACAATAGTGTCACGAACTACAAAGCAACCTGCAATAGAGTCATATTCCATTTGTGATGCAGGAATAGCTTTGGTGGCCTTTGGAAAAGGCAACACCTTTTTACTTCCCATCTTTGGAACAGAATCCAAAACATCTGCCAACATTCTCGTTGGCATAGCCATCGCAATCAATGCAATGACAAATAAAACTAATCCTTTTCTTTTCATTTCTTTTATTTATGTATTAATTATTTTCTTTTCTTCAATATTTTAATTGTTTTTTGTTCCCAATATGTCTTCTATAAAGTTTTCTAACGATAATTCGGTCGTCATTCCAATTTTTTGACGGAAACGGTGACGAAGCATCAATACGCTTCGGGGAGCAATGGCCATTATATCTGCAATCCTTTTATTATCCTGCTTTAGGACTATAAGCATGGAGAGAAGCTCCTCCCGATGGGTTACAGATGGAACTTTTTCTCGAAGACGTGGCAAAAATAGTGGATATAATAGCTCGAAATATTGTCGAAACTTTAGTTCTCCATCAGTTTGGAATATTGATGGTGATAATGTTTCTAATTTGTGGCGGTTATTCTTGATTTTCAAGAATTCCTCGATTTCTTGCGCTCTTAGTTCTTCCTCAGCATTTAACTGATCAATTTGTTGAGCCAATGAGTGTAGTTTTTCATCGGCTTCCTTCATTTGCATTTTGTGCTGTTTTCTTTGCTTAACAAAGTACACTACGCCACAACAAATTGCAATAAGTGCGATAATTATACATATTAAAAGACTGAGACTTTGGTTTGTGTGTTTGAGTCTCGAAATCTTTAGTTCCTGCTCTTTTTGTTCGGTTTGTAAATCAACTACACTTTCTACGAGATTGAATTTCAGTCGGTTTTCATTGACCATACGCTCTTCTTTGAGCATCAATCTCACATATTGTTCTAACTTATTCTGTTTCTTATTTTTTAAATAATGATTTAAAATGGGTTCGTAGTTAAGTTGGATATAAAGGTGTGGCTCGCTTTGGGTTATCAATGTGTACATACTATCCAACATTGTTTCCGCCATTGCACCATTATCATTTCTTAAATAAGTTTGAGCCAATTGGTGATAGGCTTTCGCTTTATTAATATCAGTTCCTTGGCGAGTTACATTTTGAAGCTCTTGAATGCCTGAAACTAAAGAATCGCCCCCTATTTCTGTCAATAATGTGCCATGTAATAGATTTACATCTACCATACCACTATTGTAAGGTAATGATTGACAAAGAGCACGAGCTTGCTTGGTGAATAATGAAACCGAATCAATTTCTCCGAGTTGATACAACGCACGTCCTTTGTTGATATAGGTTTGTGTTGAGATCATAGGATTTTTCTTTGTCATATTTACTTCCACCTTTATAGCTTCGGATGCATATTGATTGGCATATTCTGGTATACCCCAATAAAGGAATAGGTCAACCATAGTGTGCAAGCTGTTAAGCATTCCCAATTCATCGTTTTTCGCCAATGCTTCACCTTTACTTTGATGAAATAATTCCATTGCTTTATCAAGATGTCCATTTCGCTTGTATAGAGAGCCTAACATAGTTATTACCCATTGCTTGCCCGATGTGTTCTTGCATAATTCTGCTTGTTTCAAAGCCTCTTGACACCAAGATATCACTTCGTCTTGATATTTAGGATTGGAATAAAATACAGCGGCAGCATAGGCGTAATCACGGAAATAGCGTTCGGGCGTAGCATTGTAAAGCGGCAAGCTTAACGCTTTTAGCATTGATTCCTCAGCCTCTTTCATATTTTCGGTACGCGACAAAGCATATCCCATCACTGAGTCGAAATCTCTCAAGCATTGTTTATGCAAAATAGGAGATGCCTTGAATATCTCTTGTAAAGTAGAAATACATCCTTCCGGATCGCCTTTACTTTGGAATGTATTCATCAATTGAACTAAAGCATCGGTATATTGGATTAACTGTTGGTCGGTAAATCCTTCCACGCTCTTAGGGGTTGATAAATAATCCTTAAAGGCGATAATAGCATCGTCATACTTTCCATTGCGTTGTAATTCTCTTGCTTTTTGGAAAGCATTATCGTCGGCATAACAAGTTCCACATATCAACATTGATATGAGTAAAATCAATATGCTTTTGCTCCAAGATGATAAATTCATAAAATATTTCTATAACTCGTTTTACTTAATCTAATCATCAATCTTGAGTGTAAACATTATGTAAATTACAAGTTGATGTATAGGCATTATTATGATTGCAAAATTACTCAAATTCCACACAGTCATCTAAATAACGATGTTTACATTTGTGTTTACATTTATATAAAATCGGTATATTTCTGATTTAAATCGTAAGTTTTCTCCTTTTGTTAGGGTAAACTGAATGGTAGATTTTAAGTTGTGCGTTTATTGGTTGTAAATCTCTATGCTGAAATTTTAAATCACAGGATTATTGGGTATCACACTAATTTGGTAAGAGTGCGACAAATTCTAATCCCAAAAAATGTGAGCCCACATTCTTCGGGTTACATTAAAATTGGTGTATTAATTTTCTTTTTTTAATGCTTTTGTATTGATTTATTTGTGTGTTTATTTTGTGCTTTTCTGTATTTCTTGGGTGTAGAGGGTGGCTAGAGTTTCTTTTAGGAGTTGTTTATTGGTGATGAGGGTGTGTAGTTGGGCCAATCTCTCGGCATTTTGAGATTGTGGTATATAGAGTTTCAAGTATCCACCATCGGCATATTTTTTCTGTAAGTGTTCTACAGCTCTCTGGCATTGGCCTTCTTGATCTAATTGTGGGTAATTAGCGAGGCCGTACTGAATGGTGCGTCGCAATGTAACTTCACAATCAATTTGTCGGTCGGCTTCGGCTACTATACGACCATAAATGGTGCGTGGCTCGCTCCCTTTTGATGCTCGATGGTCTTCAATAGCATCACGCATTATGAGCAATTGTTCGGCTGTGAACCATTGCTTTAATGCTTGATCGGCTAAGAGTATTTCACCAGAATGAATGTGATGAAATTCTCTACCATATTTCAATCCTAAATCGTGATATGCAGCTATCACATACACCATATCAATATTCACATCGTAGTGTGCAGCCAAGACAAGACTATCTTTGATAACATCTCGCGCGTGGTTTTCTTGGTGCGCGCTATCGAAATGTGCATATTGTGGGAGGATAGTTTCCTCTACATATGTGCGTAGCTCAGGTGTCATTATTTTTCTAAATCGTGTGCTGATAATTTTCGCTCGTTGGCAATAGATTTCTTTTTGTCTTTTTTCTTATTTTTGTCTTCTTCGTCTATGATTTTTTGATCTTGTATCCATTTTTGTTGACGAAGTGCCGACGAATATCCGTCATTATCAAAGTGAGTGCGAATAAGTTCTACGCTATCCATAAATAGTGTGCGATGTGATTGTGTTGCAAAATCCATAAATCCATAGATTCGCTTCACGTCTCTTGCTGTATCGCTCTGCACCTTAAATCGTTGCCAACCTTCTTTATTGAATGATGTTTGGCGAAAAGAAGTTGAACCATCATCGTAGTCTACTGCCATAAACACATTTACGGTGTTGTTTACGTTCACGGCTTTGAGGGCTATTTCATATTTGTCGCCTCGTGCATATTCATTATCAGGTTTTATATCAAACGAGATAATATGTTGCTTGAGACCTGGTAGCATCACCCATACTCGTCCCTTGCCCCAAATATCGGCAGTGTCGCCCGATGCTCTATATCTTGGCATTGAAGGCTTGAGTGCACTTGCGTCCACTATTGAAGTGCTTGAATAGTCACCTCGTGTAACATTCTTTTGTTCGTCTTCAAGGCGAGCTATGATATCGTCGAATACCTTATCATATACATCAAGGTTGTGTGCATACCAGATGAGCGAAGTATCGAATTGCTCTTGAGTGACATTGTGACGCATGAATACACTTTGACGCAACTTCATCTTCATAGAGTCGGTAGAGAATGTTTTATTATCCTCATCGTCTATTATAGCCTCTGCTTTATATAAATCGGCCATAAGTGCAACCATATCGTTTTCACTTATCACATGTGAGGGAGTTTTGCTACAAGCTGCAAGAATAATCCCTAATATAAATATAACGAAAATGTGTCTCATTATGTTATGTTCACTCTTTGTTGTTATCTTTGAGCGATTTTGCTGTATCCTCTTCTTGAGGATAGATATTTGATGAATAGAACAAAATCAATGCACCCACGCCCACACATAGCGCAGCATCAGCCACGTTGAAGATTGGTTGGAAGAAAACAAAATGATTGCCACCAATCCAAGGCATCCAATCGGGCCAATTCCATTCCACAAGAGGGAAATAAAGCATATCCACCACTCTACCGTGGAACAATACTTCATATCCACCACCTTCTGGGAACAGAGTAGCAGTGAATGGAGGCATAGGATTATCGAATATCACACCATAAAAGATGCAGTCGATTACATTACCTAATGCTCCAGCCGTAATCAACGACAAGCATGTTATAGTGCCCATTTTATAGTGGTCGTTGTTTCGGATTTTATAGAGTAAACACATTAAACATATCACGGCAATGATACGGAACCATGTGAGGAAAAATTTGCTACCTATTTCCATACCGAATGCCATTCCATTGTTTTCAATGAAATACAATCTAAACCACTCTGTTATCATCAATTCTTCACCATAGAAGAAATTGGTTTTCACCCAAATCTTAGACAATTGGTCAAGAACAATCACGCACACGATAATAATCGTTGCGAGCCAACCTTTTGTTATTTTCATCAAGGGAATTATTTTCTGTTATCTTCGCTCTTTGCCTCTACACTAAGTGTTGCATGTGGCACAGCACGAAGTCTTTCTTTTGGAATTAATTTTCCTGTTTTTCGGCACACGCCATAAGTTTTGTTTTCAACTCTCACAAGTGCAGCTTTCAAGTTTTGAATTAATGTCATTTGGCGTTGAGCTAATTGGCCTGCAACTTCCTTTTGTAAAGTGTTAGCTCCCTCTTCGGTCACTTTAAAAGTGGGAGAAGTGTCGGCAATATCGTTACCTCCAAGATTGGTGAGATTATCGCGCAATCTTTGATATTCGAAATTGGCTTTCTCCAACTTTGCAAGTATTAATTCCTTGAATTCTTGCAATTCTTCGTCGCTATAGCGTGTTTTATCAGTCATAGTTAATTCCGATTTTATTAGTTAATAATGGTGAGAGAAAAAGTATCTCTCTTGAGTATAGTTATAAAATGCTCTTTAGGGAAAATATAATAGGTCATCCCTAAAGAGCAATATGAATGAGTCTTAGATTTTTTCAACTACTACATTAAGCACATAGTCGTCCATATCAAGTTCGATCTTGCTATCGCAATTTTCTACGTCGGCAATTTCGATAGATTCGGCCAATACTTGCTTAGCGATATATTCCTTATATTCTTCAATCGCAGCATCAGTGTTTTCGTTGGCAGAAATCTTCACCGCAATCTTATCTACGATGTTGAAGTCCTTTTCTTTGCGAATGTTTTGGATACGATTCACAAGTTCACGAGCCACACCTTCGCGCTTCAATTCTTCGGTAACAGTGATGTCAAGAGCCACAGTAGTAGTGCCTTCATTAGCAACCAACCAGCCTGGAATATCTTCAGAAATCACCTCAACATCGGCAAGTTCTACCACAGCCTCAGTACCATCCACATTGAAAGTGAAATTACCATTCTTTTCGAATTCGATGATATCCTTTTGCGACATAGCCACCACTTGTGCAGCAAGAGCCTTCATAATCTTGCCATACTTAGGACCAAGTTTCTTGAAGTCTGGTTTCACGCGCTTCACAAGCACACCATCTTCGTTGCTCACAAACTTAAGTTCCTTCACATTCACTTCGTTAAGCACAAGTGCGCTCATAGCTTCTACTTCGGCCTTTTGCTTTTCGTCCATTACAGGCACCATGATAGAAGTAAGTGGTTGACGCACCTTCAGATTAGCTTTGCGACGCAAAGAAAGCACCATAGAAGTGATGTCTTGTGCGCTCTTCATCTGAGCCTCAAGTTCGCTATTGATGATAGATTCATCGGCAACAGGGAAGTCGGCCAAGTGTACTGACTTAGTTTCGCCCTTTGACACAGCAGTAAGGTCGCGATACAATTGGTCTGCATAGAATGGAGCGATAGGAGCAATCAACAATGCGATAGTTTCAAGACAAGTGTAAAGAGTTTGGTAAGCCGAAAGTTTATCTTCGTTCATATCACCACCCCAGAAACGCTTGCGATTTAGGCGCACATACCAGTTGCTCAAGTTATCTCCCACGAAATCGCTAATAGCACGAGCAGCCTTAGTAGGTTCGTAGTCTTCTAATTGCTTAGTGACTTCAGCCACAAGAGTGTTCAAAAGTGAAAGAATCCAACGGTCGATTTCAGGACGCTTTGCAAATTCCACTTGAGGAGCTGAATTGTCGAAACCATCAACATTAGCATATAGTGCGAAGAATGAATAAGTGTTGTAAAGTGTACCGAAGAACTTACGGCTCACTTCAGCCACACCGTTAGTATCAAACTTCAAGTTGTCCCAAGGAGAAGAGTTTGAAATCATATACCAACGCAATGGGTCGGTACCAAACTTCTCAATAGTTTCAAATGGATCTACAGCATTACCGAGACGCTTACTCATCTTATTGCCGTTCTTGTCGAGTACAAGACCATTTGAGATAACCGACTTGTAGGCTACGCTGTCAAATACCATAGTACCGATAGCGTGAAGAGTAAAGAACCAACCACGAGTTTGGTCTACACCTTCTGCAATAAAGTCGGCAGGGAATACTGTACCATTGTCAAGCACTTCCTTGTTTTCGAAAGGATAGTGGATTTGAGCATAAGGCATAGCACCAGAGTCGAACCATACGTCAATCAAGTCAAGTTCGCGCTTCATTGGTTTGCCTGTAGCAGATACCAATACGATATCATCTACATAAGGACGGTGAATGTCGATCTTATCATAGTTAGCCTTGTTATAGTCGCCTGGAACGAAACCTTTATCTTTGTAAGGGTTGCTCTTCATCACGCCTGCAGCCACAGCCTTTTCTATTTCGTCATAAAGTTCTTGAATGCTACCGATACAGATTTCTTCGCCATCTTCGCTACGCCAGATAGGAAGAGGAGTACCCCAATAACGGCTACGGCTCAAGTTCCAATCATTCAAGTTTTCAAGCCATTTACCGAAACGACCTGTACCTGTGTGTTCAGGTTTCCAGTAGATAGATTTGTTAAGCTCGAACATACGTTCTTTGCATTCGGTAGACTTGATAAACCAGCTATCAAGAGGATAGTAAAGCACAGGCTTATCGGTACGCCAACAGTGAGGATAGTTGTGTACATGCTTTTCGATCTTGAATGCAGTACCTGCTTGCTTCATCTTCATGCAAAGCACGATGTTCAAATCTTCGGCCTTAGAGGCAGCTGCTTCGTCGTACTTACCGCCTACATTGTATTGAGGATCGTAAGCGTTCTTTACGAATGCACCAGCATATTCTTTATATTCTTCGTTAACACAATTAGCAACGAAATCTTCGTCAAGTTCGTCAAGAGTCCAGTATTTACCAGAGAAATCAACCATAGGACGAGTTTCGCCCTTCTTGTTCACCATAAACAATGAAGGTATACCCGCAGCCTTAGCCACGAATGCGTCGTCGGCACCAAAAGTAGGAGCAATGTGTACGATACCAGTACCATCTTCGGTAGTTACATAATCACCAGGGATTACACGGAAACCATTTTCGTTGATTACAGCCTTACCATTAACCAAATCCACTGGTTTTACCCATGGGAATAGTTGTTGGTACTTCATACCCACAAGTTCTGCACCTGTATATTCGGCAATCACGCGATAAGGTACTACCTTTTCGCCTTGCTTGTATTCATCAAGAGGTAGATCAGCACCCTTCGCATCAAGGTAGGCATTTAGGCGAGCCTTTGCCATGATCACCACCATAGGTTCGGCATTGTATGGGTTGTAGGTTTCTACAGCCACATATTCAATCTTTGGACCCACACAAAGTGCAGTGTTAGACGGCAAAGTCCAAGGAGTAGTGGTCCAACCGATGATATTTACATTAGCCGCAAACTTTGCATCTGCTTTAGCCTTGATGTCGGCAAGTATAGCATTGTCATTTTCTTCTACCTTGAAGATAGCAGTAACGGTAGTATCTTTTACGTCGCGATAGCAACCAGGTTGGTTCAATTCGTGAGAACTCAAACCTGTACCGGCAGCAGGAGAATATGGTTGGATAGTGTAACCCTTGTAAAGAAGTCCCTTATTATAAAGTTGCTTCAAAAGCCACCAAAGAGTTTCGATGTAACTGTTTTCGTAAGTAATGTAAGGATTATCGGTATCCACCCAATAACCCATGCGATGAGTAAGGTCGGTCCATTCCTTTGTGTATTTCATTACTTCCTTACGGCAAGCAGCATTATAGTCGTCTACTGATATCTTCTTACCGATATCTTCTTTAGTTATGCCCATAGCCTTTTCTACACCAAGTTCCACAGGAAGACCGTGTGTGTCCCATCCAGCCTTACGCATCACTTGGAAGCCTTTCATAGTCTTGAAACGGCAAATAATATCCTTAATAGCGCGAGCCATCACATGGTGAATACCTGGCATACCATTAGCCGATGGAGGTCCTTCGAAAAATACAAAAGAAGGAGCGCCTTCGCGCACTTTAATACTTTGTGCAAACACATCTTCTTGATTCCACTTATCAAGAACTTCCTTATTTACCTCAGAAAGATTAAATTTGCTATATTCTTTAAACTTATTTTTCATAAAATATACTAAGATAGTCTCTTATAAAATTTACTTTTTGCAAAAGTAATAAATATTTATGGGAATTTCTATAAATTCCGCAGATTAGTTAAACATTTGTTGTTGAGAATAGTTATTTATCCTCAAAATGAGTTATTTCACACCTAATTTACCACCTTTTACGCCACCTTTAACACCACCACCAAGGCTGAAGATATTTTGGTCGTAGGAAACTGTTTTTTTGCCCATTTCGCGTTTGCGTTTCAAGGCAAGTTGCACAAGGCGATCCATAAGTTGGTCGAAGCGAATACCTGTAGCTTCCCACAAGTAAAACGAAAGCGATCCTGGGATGGTATTAATCTCATTTACATAAATTTCACGAGTCTTGCGATCGACAATTACGTCGACACGGCTCACACCATGGCATGAAAGTACTCGGAAAGTTTCGCCAGCGAGATATTGAATGCGCTTAGTTTCTTCTTCAGGCAGATTGGCAGGGATTTCTTTTTGAGATGCTTGCATACCTTTGGCACCTTTGCTTCCACCCATATACTTATCTTCGTAGGTCAAGAAGTCGCAAGTCTTGATAGGTTCTTCTAGTACCGACATTTGATAGTCGTCGCAATCGCCAAGCACCGAGCAGTTGATTTCTTGCAATTGTTCTACCATATCTTCCACGATGATGCGAGTAGAGTACACTTCGGCGGCATCAATTTTCTCGATGAGTTCTTCTCTGTTATAGGCACAACCAATACCCACACTCGAACCGAGGTTTGCAGGTTTCACAATCACAGGATAGCCCAACTTACTTTCGATATTAGAGAGGAGAGTGTCGCGTTGAGCATACCATTGTTTGTCGGTAAACCACACGTAGTTAACTACCGGAATATCACAAGCCTGAAGGATTTGCTTCATTGTGATTTTGTCCATACCATTTGCACTTGATAGAGTGTTGCAACCGGCATAAGGAATACCAATAGTTTCGAGTACACCTTCGAAGATACCATCTTCGCCATTTGATCCGTGAAGCACAGGAATCACTACATCGAGAGTGGTAATCACGTTTGAACCGAAAAGTTTTTTCTTGCAACGATAAAGATTGTAATCGCCGTAGCAAGGTTGCATATACACTTGCTCACATTTAGCAAGCATTGCTGGCACATCTTTATAATTAGCTACATCAAGGAGAGCTTCGCCAGTGTACCATTTACCATCTTTGGTAATATATATAGGAGTCACATCATACTTGTCGCGATTGATTGCGTGCATGGCTTGTGACGCCGAAATAACTGAGATTTCGTGTTCGGTAGAGCGGCCTCCAAAGAACACACCAATATTAGTCTTCATCTATATGTTGTATTATATTTTATCAATATTATTATTTTCGTTATCTGTTATTTAAAAGTGTCGGGCAAATCGTTTTCGTAGAGCACGATATCGCCTTTTGTAGTGAGTTTTGCCAATTCAATTTGAGCTTGGTTGAATGTGTCGACAACGATAAGACGATCACCTTCGGTCCATCCCTTAGCCTTGATGCCTTTTACAATAGCATCGCGATTATATTGGCCTACGATGATAGCAATATCACAAGTCTCAGTGATATGTTCGCCAAACTTTTCGTTGTAATATTCTTGCTTGTCGCCAAGTTCTATCATACCAGGAGTCACTACTATGCGTTTGCCACTCGTCATAGAGCCGAGTACGTCAAGAGCCATTCTTGATCCATCGGGATTAGAATTGAACGCATCATCTATAATTATCACCCCTGCAGGCGTACGCTTGATATTCAATCTATGCTCCACTTGTGCAATCTTGCTCACAGCATATTTGATTTTTTCCTCAGGTACACCCATTTTAAGAGCCACAATTACTGCACCCATAAGATTGGAAATATTGCATTCGCCTACGAGTTTTGTGGTGAGTTGAATGCTATGTCCTTCGCCTACGATGGTAAAAGATGTACCCATAGGACTATATTCTACATTATCTACCTTGTAGTGAGCATTAGCCACATTCTTCACTGCATATCGCTTGGTGTCGACATTTGCCACTGCTCTATTAGCCACAAATTCAAAATCGTCATTAAGTACAGCAAATCCATCGGCAGGCAAAGCGTCGACGAGTTCGAACTTGGTTTTTTGTACATTTTCGATACTCTTAAACGATTCTAAATGTTGTGGACCTACAGCTGTGACTATACCTATTTGAGGATTGACGATATCGCATATCTCTTTGATATCGCCCACATTTTTAGCACCCATTTCCACAATGAACACTTCGTTGTAAGGTTTCATCATTTCACGCACTGTGCGAGTCACACCCATAGGAGTGTTGAAACTGCCCGGAGTCATCAATACCGAAAACTGTTCGCTAAGGATTTGCTCAAGATAGTGCTTTGTACTGGTCTTACCATAACTACCTGTAATACCGATAATCTTGAGGTGGGGCATTTGCTTGAGAATGCGTTTGGCATCGTTTATGAAACTCTTATTTATATGGTTCTCCACTGGTTTCATAATACAATTGGTGAACATTGTGATAGCATAAGAGAATGCAGAGAATGCAATAGCTCCGAATGCAATGGCTTGCATACGTCCACCACTATAAAGCAGAATGACAAGTGCCATGAGAAGCATTTCTACCGAAATCAATCGCCACACACGCTTGGTGAACACAAGAGAGTGCTTGTATTTAGTCTTCTTTAAGTTGATCGACATTACAATCAGCACCACTATAAATATCCACTTGATTGCTATCGACAACATAAATGGAGCAAATTTCGACACTAAGAAAAGGCCCATTATCATGCAAAGCATTCTTGGCATCGAGGTGTGCTCGCTATTTTGCTTCAGCCATTTTTTGTATCGTTCGTTGCGATAGGAGTTTTGTTGGAGCATCTGAATGTCGCGCTTCACCACCAAAACCAAGTAGAAAACGGCTACTATCGCCAAAATTATATTTGTAATAAAAAATATTGACATAAAATTTATATGTTATTTGTTCAATTCATTTTTTAAAAAGCTCTTTAATACAGCGGCAAATTGATATGGGTTTTCAAGGAAACTATAGTGTCCTACGCCATCAAAAGCCACAAGTCCAGCATCGGGAATGAGTTTTTCCATCACTTCGGCATCGCGCAGTGGAGTGGCGGTGTCGTTCTTACCCCAAATGAGCAAAGTGGGGCATTTGATGTTTGGCATCACATGTTTTAAATCCTCATTTACAACCTTACTAAGTATGGCACGCATCTTAGGAGTGGAGCTGTTGTAGTCGCTCGAACCTGATTTGCCTCTATATTTATCAATCATTTCCTCGCCTTTCTTAGCACCGAAGAGTAAGGGTAGTATTCGCTTCATAGCCTTAAAAGAATACACTTTAAAGTAATACTTAAGCGAGCGACGAGGCTTCACACCGGCAGCATCTACGAGTATCAGTTTCTTCACTTCGTGGCGTGATGAGTAAAGAATGCCCACTCTGCCACCAAATGAATGCCCCAAGAGTATGGGGTTTTTAATGCCTTCTATTGAGATGAATTCCTCAATGAGACGAGTGTATTCTTCTACTCCCCACACTGTTTCGGGTTCGGAACTTGCTCCAAATCCAGGGAAATCCACGTTGTAAACCTTCATTCCAGGCAAAAGCACTTTTTCAATGCTTGCCAAAGTGGCGTGATTGCACCCCCAACCGTGCATCAGCACAATTGGTTGCCCTTCACCTTCCACAGTGTAATGAAAGTCAACACCACCGATATGTAGATTCTTTTCCATATTCAAAAAAACTATTAATTTGCAAAGTTACAAAATCAAACTTTACCTTTTCCTATTTTTCGGTAAAAGTTATCGTAAAAACTTTTAGAATTATGTGTTATTAAGAGTAGAAATGGGTGCAAATCTATATTTATAGAAGAGATTTGCGTAGTTCTTTTGATGTTACAATGATATATTAGTCTCCTCAAATCTGGTGCAAAGATACAACCAAAATAACGAGAAAGTTTCCTTAAAAAGGATAACCGCGAAAAAAAAATTAGGAGTGAGGTAGGATAAATTAGTAATGAGATGTGAGGTTTCTTTAAAAGGTAGGGGTGTAGATACAAAAAGAGCTTGAAGATCTTCAAGCTCTCTTTGCGGAAAGGACGAGATTCGAACTCGTGGTAGGATTACTCCTACGACAGTTTAGCAAACTGTTGGTTTCAGCCACTCACCCACCTTTCCAAGCGAATACCGAATTATTTCGTTTTGCGAGTGCAAAGATAGAGACTTTTATTGAAACTGCAAAATATTTCGTCAATTATTTTTATTTTTTTCGTTATTCAGTTAAAAAAACGCAGTAAAAGCAGTCTTTTCGCTGAATATTCTATAACTTTGCAAAAAAAGAAGATTTTATGAAGAAAATTATATGGGCGATAGTTGCCGTAATAATAATAGCCGTTTTGGTGGTGGGTGCATATATATATCCGATAGCATTTAATAAGTGTGAGGAGGATGCGATGCTTTATATTTATCCTGATATGACAAAGGAGGCTATTGCCGACTCTATATCGTCGTGTCTTGGTGAGGATTTTGGCGGCAAAACCAATTCGGCACTTCAATTTCTTGGTGCCGACCTGACTAATCGCGTGGGTGCTTATAAGGTGGCAGCAGGGGTGACTCCTTATCGTGTGGCACGTATGCTTCAACATGGTGCGCAGACTCCGGTGAAGTTTTCGTTTAATTACATTCGCACTGTGGATCAATTTGCTGAACGTGTGAGCAAATGTTTGCTAATGGAGAAGGATGAACTATTATCGCTTCTTACTGATGCCGAATTTTGTAAGAAATATGGCAAGACACCTGAAACAATAGTGTCGCTATTTCAACCAGATACTTATGAATTTTATTGGAATGTGTCGCCACAGAAGTTTGTGGACACTATGCACAATTATTATAATAAGTTCTGGACAGAAGAACGCATTGCAAAGGCTCACAAACTTGGTTTCACTCCCGATGAGGTGGTGACTCTTGGATCGATTGTGGAGGAAGAGATTGCTAAGCAGGAAGAGGCAGGAAAGGTGGCTCGCTTGTATATCAACCGTGTGCGTAAGGGTATGCTCTTGCAAGCCGATCCAACAGTGAAATTTGCTATGGGCGACTTTTCGCTTCGTCGTATTTGGGGCTATATGCTCAAGACCGATTCGCCTTATAATACATATATGTATAAGGGCTTGCCTCCTGGTCCTATTCGTTTCGTGAAGAAACGCACGCTTGAAGCGGTGCTTGAAGCTCCAATACATCCTTATTTGTATATGTGTGCCAAGGAAGATTTCTCGGGTTATCATAATTTCACTGCGAGTTATTCGGAGCATTTGGCTAATGCTCGTCGCTATCAACGCGAATTGAATAAACGCGGTATCAAAAAATAACGAAAAATTTCAAATCATATTTATGAAAAATCTAACATACAACGGTGATGAATTTGCTAAAAAACTATTCATCGAAACTTATGGTTGTCAAATGAATGTGGCCGACAGTGAAGTGGTAGCCTCGGTGATGAAACTTGCTGGATATGGCGTGACCGAGGACCTCGAACACTGCGATGCAATTCTCATAAATACTTGCTCTATTCGCGACAATGCTGAGCAAAAGATATTTTCACGCCTTCAACAGCTTGCCGCTCTTAAGAAAAAGAAGAATGGCAAAATGATAGTGGGTATAATAGGCTGTATGGCTGAGCGTATGAAGGACGAGCTTATCAAGAACCACGGAGTGGACCTCGTGGCTGGCCCTGATGCATATCTCGACCTACCTAACCTGATCACAGCTGTGGAAAATGGCGAAAGTGCTATCAATATTGAACTTTCTACCACCGAAACTTATCGCGATGTGATACCATCTCGCATCGGTGGAAATAAGATAAGTGGATACATCAGCATTATGCGTGGATGCAACAATTTCTGCTCATATTGTATTGTGCCTTACACTCGTGGTCGTGAGCGTAGCCGTGAACCGGGAAGTATCCTTAATGAACTTCACGACTTGCAAGCAAAGGGATTTAAGGAAGTGATTCTTTTGGGACAAAATGTGAATTCATATCGCTACGAAGCACCAGATGGCAGCATAGTAGACTTTGCTCGCTTGCTAGAAATGGTGGCAGATGCAGCACCTGAGATGCGTGTGCGTTTCACTACATCCCATCCTAAGGATATGAGCGACGAAATCATAGCTATGATTGCCAATAAGGCAAATGTGTGCAAGCATATTCACTTGCCTGTGCAAAGTGGTAGCAATTCAGTGTTGAAGGCAATGAATCGCAAATACACACGCGAATGGTATCTCGATCGTATAGCTGCCATTCGTCGTGCAATGCCTGACTGTGGAATTTCTACCGATATGTTTACCGGATTTCACGATGAGAGCGAAGAAGATTTCCAAGAAACGCTTACTCTTATGCGTGAAGTGGGATTTGACTCAGCATTTATGTTTAAATACTCGGAGCGTCCGGGTACATACGCATCGAAGCATTTGCCAGATAATGTGAGCGAAGATGTGAAAATAGATCGTTTGAATAGAATGATTGCTCTTCAAAACGAACTATCACACGAAAGCAACCTTCGTGATGTGGGTAAAACATTCGAGGTGCTTGTGGAAGGCTATTCAAAGCGTTCACGCGAAGATATGTTCGGTCGAACAGAGCAAAACAAGGTGGTGGTGTTCCCAGCATCGGGTATCGCAGTAGGCGATCGTGTAATGGTGAAAGTAAACACAGCTACTTCAGCTACCCTTATCGGAGAAATGATCTGATGTGAGGGGAAAATAAGATGAAAAAATAAGAGCGTGAAAACACTCTTATTTTTTTGTGAAAAGAAAAGCGATGCATCGTGAAGGTGCATCGCTTATTGTTTATAATTGGGGATGGATGTTTAGTGCTTGATGAGTTCGCGCATCTTATCCATAGCAGCAGATAGACCATCTGCGTCCTTACCACCTGCTTGAGCGAAGTGAGGTTGGCCACCACCGCCACCCTTGATGAATTTAGCTGCTTCGCGTACGATAGCCGAAGCGTTCATACCATCTTTCACAAGGTTGTCGGAGATTTGTACGGTAAGCATTGGCTTGCCATTTTCGTGAGTGGCAGCAATGAATACTGTATCGTTAAGACCGTCGGCCTTCAACGCAAATGCTACACCCTTGATGACTTCGGCAAGACGTAGACCTGTGCATGATACCACAGTGATGCCATCTACATTTTCTGCCTTTTCGAGCAATTGAGCCTTTAAGTTCTTGATGCGTTCTTGCAAGAATTCATCGGCTTGCTTGCGAAGATCAGCATTTTCGGCAAGCGACTTTTGAAGTGCAGGGATAATGTTTGGCGCGTTGTTTAGCAATGCACTGATTTGTGCCATTACATCCTTCATTTGGTACATAGATTCTTCAACCTTTGCACCTGTGATGGCTTCGATACGGCGAATACCGGCTGCAATACTGCTTTCGCTCACAATCTTAATCATACCGATGTTACCAGTGTTTTCAACGTGAGTACCACCACAAAGTTCGATAGAGCTTCCATATTGGATTACGCGCACCTTATCGCCATACTTTTCGCCAAATAGAGCCATAGCACCAAGAGCTTTGGCTTCGGCAATAGGAATATCACGGTGTTCGCAACGAGGAGTAGCCTTACGCACCTTTTCGTTGGCAAGGCGTTCAACTTGGCGAATTTCTTCTTCGGTCATCTTTTGGAAGTGAGAGAAGTCGAAACGAAGAACATCTGGGCTTACAAACGAACCCTTTTGCTCAACATGTGTGCCGAGAACTTCACGCAATGCTTCGTGTAGAAGGTGAGTAGCAGAGTGGTTGCAGCAGATAGCTTGGCGAGCGTCCTTGTCGATAACGGCGCGGAATGCTTCGGTAACATCTTGAGGCAACTTATTGACGATACAAACAGATTGGTTGTATTCGCGCTTAGTATCCACTACTTCGATAGTTTCGTTGGCGAAGATTAGTTGTCCTTTATCACCCACTTGACCACCCATTTCGCCATAGAATGGAGAACGAGCAAGAATCAATTGGAAGAATTCTTTATTGCGTTGCTTCACCTTGCGGTAGCGTAGGATTTCGGTTTCTGTTTCGCTGAAGTCGTAGCCTACGAATTCAGGTTCGCCTTCCTTAAGTACTACCCAGTCGGTTGCTTCTACGGCAGCTGCATTGCGAGCGCGTTCTTTTTGCTTGGTCATTTCAGCATTGAACTCGTCGATGTTTGCAGTCATACCGTTTTCCTTCAAGATAAGTTCGGTAAGGTCGAGAGGGAAACCGTAAGTATCGTAAAGAGTGAAGGCAGTAACACCCGAGATTTCGGTCTTACCTTCAGTCTTAGTGTCGTTGATTACCTTGTCGATAAGTTTGATACCAGTTTCAAGTGTGCGAAGGAATGCTTCTTCTTCTTCCTTAATAACCTTCTTGATGAGGTCGGCTTGAGCCACAAGTTCTGGGTAAGCTTCGCCCATAGTATCAATAAGAGTATCTACAAGAGAGTAGATGAATGCTTGCTTTTGAGCAAGGAAAGTGTATCCATAACGCACTGCACGACGCAAGATGCGACGGATAACGTAACCAGCCTTAGCATTTGAAGGCAATTGAGAATCGGCAATTGAGAAAGAGATGGTGCGCACGTGGTCGGCAATTACGCGCATTGCGATATCAGCCTTCTCATCTTCGCCATATTTCTTTCCAGCAATAGAAGCAATCTTTTGGATAAGTGGTTGGAATACATCGGTGTCGTAGTTTGATTGCTTGCCTTGAAGAGCCATACAAAGTCGCTCAAATCCCATACCAGTGTCGATAACGCGTGCAGGAAGTCCTTCGAGCGAACCATCGGCCTTGCGGTTGTATTGCATGAACACGAGGTTCCATATTTCAATCACTTGTGGGTGGCTTTGGTTTACAAGTTCGCGTCCCGAAATCTTAGCACGTTCTTCATCGCTACGCAAGTCGATGTGGATTTCAGAGCAAGGACCACAAGGGCCTGTGTCGCCCATTTCCCAGAAGTTGTCTTTGCGATTACCATTGATGATGTGGTCGGCAGGAAGGTGCTTTTCCCAGATAGCAGCAGCTTCGTTGTCGCGTTCAAGACCTTCGGCTTCGTATCCTTCAAACACTGTAGCATAAAGATGCTCAGGGCTAAGCTTTAGCACATCCACAAGATATTCCCAAGCCCAATCGATGGCTTCTTGCTTGAAGTAGTCGCCAAACGACCAGTTTCCAAGCATTTCGAACATAGTGTGGTGGTAGGTGTCAAGTCCCACTTCTTCCAAGTCGTTGTGCTTACCACTCACGCGCAAACATTTTTGTGAGTCGGCAACGCGCTTAGCACTTGGAGCCACTGTGCCAAGGATGATATCCTTGAATTGATTCATACCAGCGTTAGTAAACATCAATGTAGGGTCGTCTTTGATGACCATAGGAGCAGAAGGAACAATCTTGTGTCCTTTGCTCTCGAAGAATGCCTTAAATGATTCTCTTATTTCCTTTGAAGTAAGCATACTTGTATATTCGCTTTTAAAAAATTATCTCGTTGAGTTGAATTATTTTGCTTTTAAAGTGCAAATTTACCGCTTTATTATTATTTTTGCAAAAAATAGGTGGCGAACATATTGCCTATATGTGTAGAAACTTTAAAATTATGCATCTATGGACGAATTGAATAAGAAATTCTATAAAATTGGGGAGGTGGCAGATATTTTGAATATACCTGCATCTACTTTACGCTTTTGGGAAAAAGAGTTCACAATATTGCGTCCACGCCGCAATATGAAAAATATTCGTGTGTATACGCCACAAGATGTAGAAACTATTCGTAAACTATATTATCTTGTGAAAGAAAAGGGGTTGAAACTTGATGCCGCTCAGGAACACCTCAATAAAAATCGTAAAGTGGTGGACAAAACCTTCGAGGTGGTGGAACGCCTAAAGGTGGTGCGAGAAGAAATCATTAAAATCCAAAAGGCTCTTAACTCAATGCGATGAATAGGATGATGGTGTAATAAAGCGAAAAGAGTGACGATGATTAGCCACTCTTTTCTATTGTATAACCAAAGGGTTTCCTCCGAAGGAAATTCGATGAAAATACCCTCAAAAATGAATGCTTTTGCTTTGTTTTTTTTGAATTACTTTGCTTCCCAACCAAGAGCACTTGCACCGAGGATAGCTGCGTCGCTTTCCTTCAATTCAGAAACAAGAAGTTTCACCTTGCCCTTGTAGCAGCAAAGAATGTTCTTTTCGAGAGCATCTTTCACTGGCTTCATAATCAAATCGCCCGATTTAGTCAAACCACCGAACAATACGAATGCTTCAGGGCTTGAGAAATTAGCGAAATCGGCAAGAGCTTGACCAAGGATTTCGCCTGTGTAGTCGAAGATCTCCTTAGCAAGTTTGTCGCCAGCGATAGCTGCATCATACACATCCTTAGATGTGATATCTTCGATAGGTAGATTGCGAAGAAGAGATTCTTCCTTGCGAATGTCCAAGAATTCGCGTGCTGTGCGAGCTACACCAGTAGCCGAGCAGTATGCTTCGAGACATCCTGTGCGACCACAACCACATGTTCTACCGTTGTTGCGTTTCATGATTACGTGACCAAGTTCGCCAGCGAAACCGTCGTGACCGTATACCATTTGTCCGTTTACTACGATACCACTACCCACACCTGTTCCAAGTGTGATCATGATGAAATCTTTCAATCCACGAGCCACGCCATAGGTCATTTCGCCAATAGCAGCCGCGTTAGCATCGTTGGTGATGATAGTAGGGATGCCAAACTTTTCGCTTACAAGTTTAGCAAGAGGTATTGGAGTAGGCCAAGGAAGGTTTACACCATCTTCGATAATGCCAGTGAAATAGTTAGCATTAGGAGCACCGATACCTATACCTTGCACCTTGTCTTGCGCGTCGTTGTCGTTGATAAGGCGAGTGATTTCGGTGTGTAGCTCATCGATGTAATCTTCGATTTGGCTATGTTTAGCTGTCTTGATAGAGCTGCTGGCAATCACATTGCCGCGAGCGTCGACGATACCGAAAGCGGTGTTAGTACCACCCATATCGATACCAATTACATAAGGTTTAGTCATAATTGTAAATTTATAGTTTATGATATTTAGTGAATTTCCTTAAAGCAGGCCGAAACCAAATTCTGCGGCAGCAAAAGCTGCAAGCATCAAGAAACCAATCCACACTTTCTTAGCTTCGAAATGAGGGAAACTCAAGAAGAATGAATTTTCTGGAGTTGGCACGTGTTCTGGGCGTTCGCTGGCGCAAGATGCTTCCACTTGGGATGCTTGGCGCGCGAAATCTATAGTTTGTTCGTTTTTGTTCATAATTTATATATGTTTAACATTTGCTAATAATTTTTATTAGAAAGGAAGGTCGTCGTTTTCGCCTTCAAGAGCACTGAAGTCAGGAGCTGGAGGCGCAGGCACAGCGTTAGGCACAGGCGACATAGCAGGAGCAGCAAAAGGATCTACAGCAGGAGCAGCAGTAGCAGTAGCGGCAGCACCTTGCATAGCAGTAGCAGGGTCTACTTTTTCAGCTTTCCATCCACGGATGCTTGTAAACCACTTGCCATTCCATTCGCGGCTTTCGATATCGAAGTACAATTTCACACTGTCGCCCACTTCAAGAGGGTATTGGTTGGCGCGATCGCCGAAGAAGTCGAAATGTACCTTCTTAGGGAAGTTTTCGATAGTTTCGAGCACATATTCTTGCTTAGTCCAAGGATTACCAGCCTTTGAAGTACCTGTTTGAAGGTCTAATTTTTGGATAATCTTACCAATAATTTCCATATTATCTATATTCTTATATCTTTGTTTTTATTATTTACTTTCTATGTAGGTTTCAGCCTACAAATTTAAGAAACATTTCTCACAAAACGTAGCGTTCTGTGAGAAAAAGTTTTCCACATTATTCTTCGCCCTTAAATTCGGGAGGAGTAGCAGTGGCGTCGTCTTGTTCTTTTTTGTTTCTTGACTCTTCAAGAATTTCTTCGGTGCGAGAAACCCACTGACGCTTTCCGAAAATGTTTTCCACATCTTCGGTGAAAATCACTTCTCGTGTGAGCAGCACCTCGGTGAGTTGCTTGTGTCCGTCGGCATATTGATTGAGCATAGATTTAGCTCGTTCATATTGTTCGCCGATGATTTTGCTCACTTCTTCATCGATGAGTTTAGCACGTTCATCGCTATAAGGCTTAGAGAAACCATAGTCCTGACCACTTGAGTCGTAGTATGAGAGGTTTGGCATCTTGTCGCTCATACCATAATACACTACCATAGCGTAGGCAAGTTTAGTGGCGCGTTCTATGTCGTTGGCAGCACCTGTAGAGATGCGTCCGAGGAATAATTCTTCGGCAGCACGACCACCAAGAAGTGAACAAAGTTCGTCGAGTAGTGCTTGAGTAGGCACGATTTGGCGTTCTTCAGGCAAGTAGTGCGCAGCCCCAAGAGCCTTGCCACGAGGCACGATAGTCACCTTCACAAGAGGGTTGCCATATTGCAAGTGCCAGCTCACTACGGCGTGTCCGGATTCGTGCACGGCGATAGAGTGGCGTTCTTCGGCAGTGGTGATTTTGGTTTTCTTTTCGAGTCCACCGATGATGCGGTCCACTGCATCCATGAAGTCTTGGCGTTGTACCACATCTTTTTGATGACGAGCAGCGATAAGAGCTGCTTCGTTGCACACATTAGCAATGTCGGCACCAGAGAAACCCGGAGTTTGACGAGCCAGCAATTCCACATCTACGCTATCGTCTTTTTTAATGTTGCGAAGATGCACATTGAAGATGGCTTGACGATCGTTTAGGTCGGGCAATTCTACATAGATCTGACGGTCGAAGCGTCCTGCACGAAGCAGAGCCTTGTCGAGGATGTCGGCACGGTTGGTAGCCGCAAGGATAATCACGCCACTATTTGTACCGAAACCATCCATCTCGGTGAGGAGTTGGTTGAGCGTGTTTTCGCGTTCGTCGTTAGAACCGGTGTGAATTTTATTGCCACGAGCGCGTCCCACAGCATCGATTTCGTCGATGAAAACGATACAAGGAGCTTTCTCTTTGGCTTGACGGAAGAGGTCGCGTACACGGCTTGCTCCCACACCCACAAACATTTCTACGAAGTCGCTACCCGACATTGAGAAGAAAGGCACATTAGCCTCACCAGCTACAGCCTTAGCAAGCAGGGTTTTACCTGTTCCCGGAGGGCCTACAAGAAGCGCACCCTTAGGAATTTTACCCCCGAGTTCGGTGTATTTCTTTGGATTTTTCAGGAATTCCACGATTTCGGCGATTTCGGTTTTGGCTTCGCTCAAACCAGCCACTTCGTTGAAGGTAACTTTAGAATCGTTGTCCTTTTCGTAAAGTTTAGCCTTAGACTTGCCGACACTGAAAACGCCGCCACCGCCACCACCACCCGATAGGCGATTGGCCATAAAAATCCAGAATATAATAATGAGAACGAAAGGACCTACGCTCCAAAGAATAGAGCCCCATCCACCTTCGTTTTCGTATTTCACATCTCCTGTGAACACTTTGTTAGTTTCCCATTCTTCCACCTTTTCCTGCATCTTGTCGGTAGATGGGATTGTGGTCACGATGTAGCCTTTGTAGGTGTTGCTTTCGCTCAAAGGTTTGGTGTTTTCGCCAAAAATTACCGTTGTCATAGAGTCGGTAAGTAACCCTTTAGCCTCAAGGCTTTCGTTATTTACTACGATTTCTTTTACTCCCCCTTCTTGCACATACGATTGGAACTTTGTCCAAGTCACTGTTTTAGAAGCTTCGTCGCCTCTCATAAACCAAAGGCTTACAAGCGCACCGAAAATGATAAGGTAGAGCCAATAGATATTAAATTTCTTCATATTGTATATTCTTCTTTATCAGATAATCAATCAAGGTCGGGTATCTCAGTGATTTCGGCATCGCTCCAAAGCGATTCCAAGCAATACAAATCGCGTACATCAGGCAAGAATACATGCACATACACTGTGCCATAGTCGAGCACAATCCATTGACTATTCTTGTATCCGTCGTAATTGTAGGGTTTCACCGAAATTTTCTCTTGCACATATCGACGCACGCTATCGGCAATAGAACTCACTTGCTGAGTAGATGTGCCATTGCAAATCACAAATCCTCGTGTGGTGGCATCTTCGATTTTGCTCATATCCACGTGAGTAATGCTTTTTCCTTTCTTTTCTTGAATACCTTCTATAATTGTTTGTATCAATTCTTTTTGTTTAATCATATAATGAGTATAAAATCTTTTTTATTAATGTAGGGTATAATTATTTTGTTGTCATACGACACATTTATGTAATTACTAACAAAAAATATGCCAAATTGTGTTTTTCGCTCAAAAAAATACTTCGAGAAAGAAAAACATACAAAGGTAGTGCAAGCCGCAAAACTTTCCAAATCCCTATATCAAAATAGCCAAAAATAATGTGAATTTCACTAAAATACAACCTATTGAGATGTTATGGCTTAATGGTGTTGTATCGTGGGAAACGAAATACAATAGATAGTGCTACCATCACTGCCAACGCCCAAGCATAATAAAGATGTGGCAGAAAGGCAGTAGGCGACACTTGTGCCAGCCCGGCAGCAAGCAGAATCTGTGCGCCATAAGGTATGACACATTGTACTATACACGAACAGGTGTCGAGTATACTTGCCACTTTGCGAGAGTCGAGGTGATATTTTTGTGCAATTTCGCGACTGAGCTCGCCCACTGTGATAATGGCAATAGTATTATTGGCAGTACACACATTCACTATACTCACAAGCACTGCAATGGTGGATTGCGCACCACGAATGCCACTGATGCGATGTGTGAGTTTCTGCATAAGGAATTGAATGCCCCCGTTGTGCTTGATAATAGCCAGCATGCCCGAGGCAAGTAGAGTTACCACAATAAGGTCGCCCATACTCGATATGCCACTACCCATGTGGCTACACATGTCGAGCAGATGAATATCGGTGAATATAAATCCTGTAATCACGCTCATGATAATGCCTATGGTAAGCACCGAAAGCACATTCATTCCCGAAACAGCCATCACTATCACAGCCACGTAAGGAAGTACGAGCCAATGCGATACATCTGATTGGAACGATAGGGTGTAAATCTCGCTTTGTCCCATTATTATATATGTGGCGAGTGTGATGAGTGCTGCAGGCAAGGCAATCCAAAGGTTGGCTTTGAACTTATCGGTCATATCGCATCCTTGACTGCGAGTAGATGCAATAGTGGTGTCGGAGATAAACGACAGATTATCGCCAAAGAACGAACCACCAATCACAGCTGCCACAAACATAGGAATGTCTTGCCCTGTGTTTTCGGCAAGTTGCAGAGCAAAAGGCGTGAGCGACACTATAGTGCCCACCGATGTGCCTATAGATAATGAAATGAAGCACGAAGCAAGGAAAATCCCCGGAATGATGAATTGCGGAGGCAATATTTGCAAAGTGAGGTTTACTGTGGCATCAATAGCCCCGATTTCTTTGGCTAAAGCCGCAAAGGCACCAGCCAGGATGAAAATCCGTATCATATAAAGAATGTCGGGATTGGCAGCTCCTTGTGAGAAGATGTTGAATCTTTCTTTGAGAGGAGTGCTCTTGTGTGTGGTGATAACCGACCAAATGGTGGCAATGATAAAAGCCACCGAGATAGGCATCTTGTAGAAATCATTTGCTGCAATAGAAACAGCAAGATAAAATATCAAAAATACCAATATAGGTGATAAGGCCAATAGACCTTTGCGTGTAGAAATCATAAATATTGAAGTTTTCCTTTAAAAATTTATGCAAAAGTAGGCAATTTTTTTGTGATAGAGCGAACAAAAACGAGAATGAAATGTTTATAAAGGTGAAAAACAATAAGTTTATTCGTACTTTTCTCATAATAGTGAGCGCGTGAGCGTGATTTTTAGCACTAATGCATAATATGATGATATTTAGAATGGTAGAGTGGCGTGAGTCAGTCTGCTATTTTTTTTTTAGAAAAATAATACAAAAAAGAATAGAAAAATTTGCATTATAAAGATAAATATACTAATTTTGTGCATATAATTACGAAAATAAACCAAAAATATACAATTATACATATCAACCAATGAAATCTAAGAAATTTATTCTTCAAGAAAAGGATATACCTACGGCATGGTATAATGTGATGGCCGAGATGGAAAACAAGCCTCGCGCTATTCTGAATCCTCAGACCAAGCAGCCAATGGCAGTGGAAGATTTGCAAACACTATTTACAAAAGCTGCAGCCGAGCAAGAATTGAATATGAAGGACACTTGGATAGAAATTCCAGAAGAAGTGCGTGATATGTATAAGATATGGCGTCCTACACCACTTGTGCGTGCGTATGGACTTGAAAAGATGCTCGACACACCGGCACATATCTATTTCAAGAATGAGAGCGTGAGTCCTGTGGGTTCGCATAAATTGAATTCGGCAATTCCACAAGCATATTATTGCAAGAAAGAAGGTGTGACTAATATTACCACCGAAACTGGTGCAGGGCAGTGGGGTGCAGCATTGTCGATGGCATCGAAGCATTTCGGACTTGAATTGGCAGTGTATATGGTGAAGGTGTCGTATCATCACAAGCCATATCGTCGCTCGATAATGCAAACCTACGGAGCGCAAGTGATAGCATCGCCAAGTATGTCGACCAAGGCTGGTCGTCGCATTCTTACCGATACGCCAAATCATCAAGGTTCGCTCGGAACTGCTATTTCAGAAGCTGTGGAATTGGCAATGTCTACACCAAACTGTAAGTATGCACTTGGCTCTGTGATGAATCATGTGTCGCTGCATCAAACCGTGATAGGACTTGAAGCCGAAAAGCAGATGGAAATGGCAGGCGAATATCCCGATGTGGTGATAGGCTGCTTCGGTGGAGGTAGCAACTTTGCTGGTATCTCATTCCCATTTATGCGTCATAATTTCACAGGAGAAAGGAATACTCGATTTGTGGCAGCAGAACCAGCATCGTGTCCTAAACTTACTCGAGGCGAATTGTGCTACGACTTTGGCGATGAGGCTGGATACACACCATTGATGCCAATGTACACACTCGGACATAATTTCTCTCCAGCTAATATCCATGCAGGAGGATTGCGTTACCACGGAGCTGGAACTATTATAAGTCAGCTGAAAATGGACGGACTGATGGAGGCTGTAGATATTCAACAATTAGAAACCTTCAACGCAGCCACAATGTTTGCTCAAGCCGAAGGTATCATTCCTGCACCAGAATCGTCGCACGCAATAGCGGCAGCGATACGCGAAGCCGAGCAGGCCAAACTTGAAGGAAAGGAAAAAGTGATACTGTTCAACCTTTCGGGACACGGACTCATAGATATGGCTGCTTACGACCAATATATAATGGGCGATTTGGCTAACTATGAAATCTCCGACGATGAAATCAGAGCCAATGTGGAAGGTCTTGATAGAATATGAATGAAAGAAAAATGATAAAGTGAGATTAAATGTTGATTGAATGTTGCTGCATGCACTGATGGTGCGTGTGGCAACATTTGTTTTGAGGGGATTATGAAAAAAATTAATGTGTTGTGAATAACAATGTGAAAAGTTATTGTGTAATTCAATAAAAATCATCATCTTTGTAGGTGCATTATAAAAGAGAACCTTTTAGGAAAGTCTAAAAGGTGTGAAACTATTACAGAATAATAACTAAACCAAACATATATGAAAAAGACCTTTTTAACTTTGACCGTGTGTGCCGGAATGGCTATGTCGGCCGGTGCAATGGAATCGGGTGATGCAAATATCTATGCATCAAGTTTGAATGTGACAGAAAATGGTGTGGAATTTGTGCTAAATGCTACTCCTACCGAAGTGATTCTAAATTTCTATAATTCAGAAGGCGAACTTGTGAAATCATTGCCTGTGCAAGGTGTGAAGGGAAAGAATACTGTGGCACTTGATGGCTTGTTTGATGTGGCTGCCAATACCTCTCTCGCATGGGAAGTGGTGGCAAAGGCCGAAAGCAATGCAAGTGTTAAACTATTCTCCGACGAAAGTGCATTGTCTCAAATGATAGCATATCCTACTCATGTGGCAGTGGATAAAAATCCTAAGAGTGCGTTCTTTGGTCGCATCTATGTGAATGAGGCATATGCTTATACTTATACAGGTCGTAAGACAACGATGGGTGTGTATGTTTATGATCCACTATTTGGCGATGTGACAGGACAAGGCGATAAGGCATGGAGTGGAAATGCAGGATGGCTAAGCAACGGATGGACCATCTCAAGTCCATGTATGCTTTATGTGGCAGAAAATGGTGATGTGTTTATCTCGGACTGGAGTGATGATCACTCAGGAGTGTGGAAGATGAATCCTGCTGCACCTGCCGACGACTTTATGAAAGTGTTTGGTGGCACAAGAGGTGAAGGAGGTTTGGCATCGGCTAATGGCGTGGATATTCACGGCTCGGTATCTGGCGTGTGTGTAGTGGGTGACGGAGCAGATCGTGTGATGTATACCTACGACGAAGACTTAAACGGCGGAGGTCAAATCTCGGCATATAATATAGGTAATCTCGACCAAGCGTGGGTGAGTGCTCCTACATCGGCATTCTACACAAATACATCGGCAAAGATGGTGGCAGGCCAATCGGTGGTGCTTCGTCCTGATGGCAGAGGAGGTATGTGGGTGAGTCAACACCGTTATAGCGACGATGCATATCCTATGCTTATTCACATGAATAGCAATGGCGAGATAGATTGGGACTGCAACAAGACACTCACTCTTATCAATAACTATGGTATGGATGTGTCGGCCGACGGCAAGATGGTGGCAATAGGTGCATCTAAGACTGTTAAAGTGTGGGAAGTGGAATACAACGAAAATGGTGTGCCATCGTTGACCGAAAAACTTACAATCGCCGAAAAGGTGAGCACTAAGTCGTTTGGTGTGGCATTTGATGCTGCAAACAATTTGTATCTTGCCGACAATAGCGACCACTTGAGAGCATTCGCTCTTCCAAAGGAAGACAATAGCTACACTACAAAGGCTAATATGGCAGTGGTGGTGAAAGATACAATGACAGGTGTGGCAGAAGTGGCTATGGATGGACTTGCACCAGTAGAATTCTATAATCTTCAAGGTGTGAAGGTGGAAAATCCACAAAATGGCATCTTCGTGAAGAAGCAAGGTGGCAAGACTTCGAAAGTGGTAATGTAAAAAAAACATAGATAATATAATAATGAAAAAACTATTGTTGTGGGTGGCATTGATGATAATGGGTGCCACTATGATGAGTGCAAAAGACTTCACAGGAAAGAAGGTGTATATCAATCCTGGGCACGGAGGATATTGGAAAGGTGTATTTGTGGAAGGATTGGTGGACGATGCAGGCAATGTGCTATCGCCTCGCTTTGGCGACGACCGTTTTGTGCCTACTATTCCATTCCCCGATAAGAGTGAAGCAGGTTTTTGGGAATCAAAGACCAATTTGGTGAAGGGTTTGGAACTAAAGCGTTTGCTTGAAGAGGCAGGATGTGAAGTGATGATATCGCGCACAGCTAATTCTGAAACCGACGATAGAGATTTGGCAGAAATTTCGCTCGAAGCAAACAGATATCTATGCGAAACTGCAAAGAAGAATCCTCACAATGTGGCATTCATCTCGGTTCACTCAAATGCATTGGGTGTGAATAAGGGTGTAAACTACTTCCTAAATCTTTATAACTTGGATAAAGGTGGCATCGGTAAAAATCCTGTTCATATGGAATTGAGTAAGAAGATGGCCGAAATGGCTGCTCCTATATTGATGGATAATGCAATTATAGAGTGGCGTCCGGCAGCAGCAAAGGTGTGGGAAGATGAGGCATTCTTAGGCTTTACTCTCGGCGTGCTTCGTCACTTAGACGTGCCTGGTTTCTTGGTGGAAGGTAGTTTCCACGATTACCAACCAGAAACTCACCGTTTGCTAAACGAAGACTATTGCAAACTATCGTCATATAATATGTTTCGTTTCTTCTGCGAGTATTTCGAGGTGGACAAGCCATCTACAGGCGTGGTGGCAGGTAGCGTGAGAGATTCTCAAAAGATTATAAACGAAAAGAATTTTTCAAATTGGTTTAAAGATTCAAAAGATCGTTTCTATCCTATAAATGGTGCTACCATTACATTGATTGATGCCGATGGCGCGACAGTGCAAACCTACACCACCGACCAATATTATAATGGTGTGTATGTGTTTTGGAATGTGACACCGGGTGCTTATAAGGTGAAAATGGAGGCAGCAGGATATGACACTCAAACAATAGATGTGACTGTGGAGGCTGGTGATATTGCCGACCAAGTGACATTCTTGCACGATCCTAATTATGTGGCTCCTGTAGAAGAAAATCACAATTGAAAGATAGGTATATAGATGAGAAGGGGAGAAAAATAGGTGACTCCCCGTGTGTAAAAATGATTGCTTTTAGGAATGTTAGGGTGTACGCAGTGTTTGCGTACACCCTTTTTATATACTGATACTCAGGTGATTATAAATTGCGTACTTTTTGCGTACTAAAATATTAGTGAAAAGTTTGATTTTTTTTTAATTTTGCGATATGAATTTTAAAAACTAAAATAATACTAATAAACAAAACATAAACGATTATGATGAAACGATTACTAATGTTGAGTTGCTTGGTGTCGTGCCTTGTGGTAAATGGATACTGCGAGCAATTGAGTGAAATGGATGCCATGCAGGTGGCAAACCAATTTTTAAATTCCAACAAAGGAAATAGCGCACACCATGCAAGTGCGTCAAATTTGAATCTTGCTTATAAGTCGAAAAATATAACCACCGGGAAAGAGGGTGCATACTATGTGTTTAATCGTGGTGTGCGTGATGGATATGTGGTGGTGGCAGGTGACGACGCTGTGGCTCGTCCTGTGCTTGGATATTCGGAACGTGGAACATTTGATGCTGAGAATATTCCTGAAAACATGCGTTATTGGCTCGATGAATATCAACGCCAAATAGAATATATGCAGGAAAACAAAATGGAATCGGTGCCAGCCCAAGCCCAAGCTCAAAAATGGACCACCAGCGTGGCTCCACTTCTTGGCGAAATAAAGTGGGGACAAGGCACACCATATAACTTGATGTGTCCTACTCTGCCAAATGGCAATAAGGCTGTGGCTGGTTGCGTGGCTACTGCTATGGCTCAGATTATGTATTACTATAATTGGCCAGAAGTGGGTATGGGTAGTCACAGCTATACATGGGAATATCTCGATGTGCAAACTGTGTTGTCGGCAGATTTCAGTAAATCAAAGTATGAATGGGAAAAGATGAGTCCTGTGTATAATGCCGAGAGCAGTGCAGAATCGCAAGAAGCAGTAGCAAAATTGATGAGTGATGTGGGTGTTTCGGTGGATATGGATTACGGACCATCGAGTGGAGCCGCATCGGCAAAGGCATGCAGAGCGTTGCTAAATAATTTTAAGTATCGAGCAAAGTTGGACTATCGCGAAATGTATTTAAATGACGATTGGAACAATATGATTAAAAAAGAATTGGATGAAGGTCGTCCTGTGTATTATAGTGGTCATAATTCATCACATTCAGGCCATGCCTTTGTGTGTGACGGATATAACGAAGATGGCTATTTCCATATCAATTGGGGATGGAATGGAAACTGTGATGGTTACTTTTTGCTATATGCGATGTCGCCTGATATGACTGATGATGGCTATACCTTCTCTCAAACTATAATTAAGGGCATTTGTCCCGACGAAGAGGGAGGTGAATACAAAGAAGATATTATTGTGCAATTAGATAGTTGGGAGATACAAGTTTCGGAAGTGCTTTTGGGTAATAAGGCAAAAGTATATATGGAAGGAATGTGGAATATGACATCAGATACATTGCCACTTGAATTTTCATTGAATCTGTATAAAGGTGACGAACTGGTGAAAAAGACAACCATAGTGAAGAGAGAGGTAACACCACCTCACATGGGATTAGGAGCCTCTTATGTGCAACCATATTTTACCCCAGCATTAGAAGCAGGTGAGTACAGATTATATCCACAATATAAATTGATATCAGAGCCTGATAGTGCCTTTAGAAATATGGTGACTTCTGCCGCTACACCCGATTATATTAAGGTGGAAATTATAGAAAGAATGGTGTACTTGTCGTTCCCACAGGCACAATATTCGTTGAATTTGAAGGTATTGGAAGCAGGAACTATAGGTATAAATAGTAAGATATATCCATTGCTGACAATAGAGAATAATGGTGGAACAGAGTATTTCGGTGGCATATATATGAAGGTGTTGGATATGAGCGACAAAGTGTTGTCGACAAGTCATCCAAAGATGCTATTTGTGGATAAAGGTGAAACTGCGAATATAAGATTTGAACTCGATCCTGTAACCACTGTAGGAACATATAAATTAGTCGTGTATGATGAAAATGGTACGCAAATTGGATTGAAGGGTGTTTCAATTCAAGATTTGGGTACGGCAAATTTGGCGATAGTAGCGGATATTACACCGAAATCTAAAGAAATGACGCTAAACGATATTGAGGCATCTGTCACCATCAAGAATAATGGCTCGTATTATGTGGGCAATCTTGAAATGATGATATATGATGATTTTATACGCTGTAGATTATACTCTTTTGTAACCATTAACAATGGCGAAACTAAGGTGGTGACATTTAAAGGGGTATTCCCTGAGGCCGAAATAGGCAAGGAATATGATATGGCAATGAGACTTTACAACAGACCTGAAAAGAATTATATATGGGGTAAGTCGACAAAAATCACTATAGTGGCAGAGAAATCGGCTATAGATGAGGTGGCTGAGGATGATGAGGCTGCTAATGAGGAATATTTCACTCTTCAAGGAGTGAAGGTGGAAAATCCAGAAAAGGGTATCTACATTCGCAAGCAAGGCTCGAAGGTGACAAAAGTGGTCCTATAATATAGAATGAAATAAATATGTGTGTGAGGAGTGAGAAACGGAGGTTTCTTGCTCCTCGTGTTTCTGCCACATCGGCTGTTTTGCAATGAAATGGCAGATTTTGTGGCTAAAACCACTGCAAAATTGCAGAAAATGGGGAGTTGGCATAAATTTTGCGTAGTTTTGCAGTGTATAACAACAAAAAAGAAACACTAAAAAAGAAAATAGACTATGGGTATTTATGTAATTTTTATTGTGATAGCCCTTGTGAGCTATCTTGTGCAATCTTCGTTGAAGAGTAAGTTTGAGCGTTATTCAAAGATGCCAATTGCCATGACAGGCAAGGAAGTGGCAGAGAAAATGCTTCACGATAATGGAATATATGATGTGAAGGTGGTGAGCACAAGCGGAATGCTTACCGACCACTACAATCCGAGCGATAAGACAGTGAACCTGAGCGAAGGAGTGTATGCAAGCAATAGTGTGGCAGCTGCAGCAGTGGCAGCTCACGAATGTGGACACGCAGTGCAACACGCCACCCAATATGGCGCACTTAAGATGCGTTCGGCTCTTGTGCCTGTGGTGAGTTTCGCATCGCCATGGATATCATGGTTGCTACTCGGAGGTATTCTCACAGTGAATGTGTTCCCTGCATTGCTCGGCATAGGTATTTTGCTTTTTGCGATGACCACAATATTTAGTTTTGTGACTTTGCCAGTGGAAATTAATGCGAGTCAGAGAGCACTTGCTTGGCTTGAACGCACAGGTATTGCAGTGGGACGCGACCAAGAGGCTGCAAAAGATGCGTTGAAGTCGGCTGCCTACACTTATGTGGTGGCTGCGTTGAGTTCGCTCGCTACGCTTATGTATTATGTGATGATTTTCTTAGGACGCAGCAGAGATTAAGTTGAGGAATAAATATTTGGGAATTTCTATAGGGAACAGAGCTTTTTATAGAAGTTCCCAAAAAAATGACTAACTTTGCAACTCAAATAGATAAATTAAAGAATTATGGCACAAAAACCATCAATACCAAAGGGTACAAGAGACTTTTCGCCTGAAGAAATGGCGAAACGCAATTATATATTCAACACTATCAAGGATGTGTTCCTTCTATATGGCTTCCAGCAGATAGAAACTCCTGCAATGGAGAACCTGTCTACATTGATGGGCAAATATGGCGAAGAAGGTGACAAACTTTTGTTCAAAATTTTGAATAGTGGCGATTTCTTGCGTGATGCGAGCGATGAGATGCTTGCTGCGAGAGATTGTGTGCATCTAACATCGAAACTTTGCGAGAAGGGACTTCGTTATGACTTGACAGTGCCATTTGCTCGCTATGTGGTGCAACATCGCAACGAGCTTCAATTCCCATTTAAGCGCTATCAAATCCAACCAGTGTGGCGTGCCGATCGTCCACAAAAGGGCCGTTATCGCGAGTTTTATCAATGCGATGCCGATGTGGTGGGTAGCGATTCACTTGTGAACGAGGTGGAACTTATTTCGCTTATTGATGAGGTGTTTGCTCGCTTTGGTATCAATATTGCTATTAAGTTGAACAATCGCAAGGTGCTAAGTGGTATTGCCGAAGTGATAGGTGCACCAGAAAAGATTGTAGACATCACTGTGGCTATCGATAAAATCGACAAGATAGGTATCGACAAGGTGAATGCCGAATTGAGTGAAAAGGGCTTGAGCGAAGAGGCGATTGCTACTTTGCGTCCGTTGCTCGAACTAAGTGGCACAAACGACGAAAAACTTGCTACTCTCGAAGGTCTGTTGACTGAAAGCGAAGTGGGCAAGAAGGGTATCGAAGAATTGCGTTATGTGATAGCGAATGCTATGGAAATGGGATTGCGTGGCACACTCGACCTTGATGTGTCGCTTGCTCGTGGTCTAAACTACTATACAGGTTCTATCCTCGAGGTGAAGGCTCTTGATGTGGAAATGGGTAGTATCACAGGCGGTGGACGATATGACAACCTTACAGGCGTGTTTGGTATGGACGGTGTGAGTGGTGTGGGTATCAGTTTCGGTGCCGATCGCATTTTCGACGTGCTAAATATGCTCAACCTTTATCCAGCTGATACTTGTGCTTCTACTAAGGTGATTTTTATGAACTTTGGAGATGCTGAAGCAAAACAATCGCTCAAATATGTGATGCAATTGCGTAAGGCTGGTATTTCTGCTGAACTTTATCCAGAAGCATCAAAGATGAAGAAGCAAATGACTTATGCCAATAGCAAAAATGTGCCATTCGTGGCTATGGTGGGCGAAACTGAGCTCAACGAGGGCAAACTTACGCTCAAGAATATGGCTACAGGCGAACAAGAAATGCTCGACATTGCTTCGGTGGTAGAAAAATTGAAATAATCAGATAAAATGATATGTGAAGTTCCTATCTTCGGGTGGGAACTTTTTTTGTAAAGGCTAATCTTACAGATTTCCGTGCTATGAAGAAATTTTTAAAAACTTGGATGTTGCCGATATCGATGGTGGGCGGGGTGCTATTTCATAATTATATGGAAAGCATCGCTTGGATGTCGCCATTCCTGATATTCTGTATGCTCACTGTCACTTTCACGCGTATCAAACTGCGTGAGATGCGAATCAGTCGTTTTCATTTGGCACTGCTTGCATTGCAAATGGTGGCTTGCTGGGCAGTGTATTATGCGTTGTATCCGATCAATCCTGTGGTGGCAGAGGGAGCGTTCTTGTGTGTGTATATGCCTACTGCTACGGCTGCACCTGTGGTCACCGGTATGCTTGGCGGAAGTGTGTCGATGATGGCCACATTATCGGTGCTTAGCAATCTTTCGCTTGCCGTGACTGCTCCTATGTTTCTATCGGCCATTTCGGTGGGACACGACATAGGGTTTGCCGACTCGTTTATGCGTATTGGCACGCAGGTGGTTCCTATGATTGTGGTGCCACTCATATTGGCATTGGCTATGCGAAAGTTTGTGCCTCGATTGCATAAGGCGATAGCTGCTCATCAAGGGGCATCGTTCTGGATGTGGGCTGTGGCACTCTTTGTGGTGATAGGCAATGCCGTGACATTTGTGATGAAGCAACCACTCGACCAATTGTGGGTGATGGTGTCGCTGGCAATGGTGTCGCTTGTGGTGTGTGTGTTGCAGTTTGCCGTGGGCCGTCGCATAGGTGTATACTTCGGCGATAAGGTGGCAGGCGCACAAGGTATGGGGCAGAAAAACACAATTCTCGCCCTTTGGTTGTCGCTCACCTATCTCAATCCTATCATTTCCATAGCACCAGCTGCCTACATCGCATGGCAAAACATTATCAATAGTGCGCAGCTCTATCGCAAGGCTAAGCGTGGCGAACTATGATAAAAAGTATTAAATAGACAAAAGTGTGTGGTGAATGTATTATCTTTGTGAAAAGTTAAGAATAGATGATAGGTTAGACTATGGAGAGTATGTTTGAGAAATTGATGGAGTTGCCCTTGCTGCAAGGGGTGAGCCGCGACAAATTGTCGGAACTCATAGAGAAGACTCCGTTTCATTTCGTGAAATATAATGCAGGCGAAAAGGTGGTGACTGCCAATGAGCAATGCACTCACATTCGTTTTATCATTTCGGGTGATGTGAGAATAGACTTGCCGAGCTCTAATCGTAGGGTGGTGGTGTCGGAAACATTGTCGGGACCGAATGTGATAGGGCCAGATTATTTGTTTGGTCGCAACACATTCTATCCGTTCAATGCCACTGCTATAGGCGATTGTGGTATTTTGCAGATAGTGAAGGCCGATTTTATCAATATTTTGATGAGCGATAAGGTATTCTTGTTCAATATGCTCAATGTGCTTTCTCGCAATTCGCAAAAGAGTACTTTCGGCATCATGGCACTATCGTCGGGTACTATTGCCGAACGATTGGCGTTTATCATCACTTCGCTCACTCAAAAGGGTAGTAAGGACATCACTCTCACCTATCGCCAAAAAGATTTGTGCAGCATTCTTGGTGTGCAACGCTCGTCGCTGATAAACTCGCTTGAGCAACTTAAGCGTGAAGGCGTGATAGATTACGATATGAGCGAGATAAAGGTGCGTAGTCGCGACATATTACTCGACATACTACATTCTGATGACTAAACCCTAAAAAACGAACGATTATGAAAAAGTATACATATAAAACACAAGGCACTTGCTCGGCACAAATCAATATTGCCGTGGAAGGAAACAAGGTGGAAGAAGTGGAATTTTTCGGTGGTTGCAATGGCAATCTACAAGGCATTGCACAACTTGTGAAAGGTATGGACATCGATGAGGTGATTTCTCGCCTTGAAGGCATTCGCTGCGGATTCAAAGCCACATCTTGCCCCGACCAACTCGCCCAAGCCTTGAAACTTATCAATAAAGAGTGATTGAACTTCTCAATCCTAACACATCATTGATTGAAATTATCTGAATTCTTTAAGCAGGATTTGGAGTTTTTGGCGTGCGAAATAGATGCGACTTTTCACAGTGCCGAGAGGCAAGTGCATAGAGTCGGCTATTTCGTTGTACTTATACCCAGCAATGTGCATAGTGAATGGGATACGATATTCGTCGGCAAAACTGTTGATAGCCTTCGCTATTTCCTTCACATTAAATGCACCATCGGGAGTGGAGAACCCCGATTCCTGAGGCAGATTGAGATGGTAAAGGTCTTCGGTTTGGTCCACCATAGTTTGGTTGCGAACAAGTCGGCGATAGTTGTTGATAAAGATATTACGCATAATCGTGAACACCCATCCCTTGAAATTAGTGTCTTCGGCGAATTTATCCTGATTGTCGAGCACCTTCAGAGTGGTATCTTGAAGAAGGTCGCGAGCATCTTCGCGATTGGAGGTAAGCAGAAACGCAAAGTTGAGCATATTATCCTGCAGGTCTATGAGCTGTTTGCGTAGCACTGCAGCAGCAAGTGTAGCCATATATGTGTGTTTATAGTATTGTGAATATAAAACACTTGCCACAAGAGAAAAGTTTGTTCAAATATATATAAAAAATAAGCACCCACCTAAGCGAGTGCATAGTTTCTTTTGAAACTTCGGCATATAGCCTTATTGTGATAAGATGTAAATATGTAGCAAAGATATTGATTAAAATTTTAATAACAAAAAAATATTTGCTATTTTTGGGAAAAATATAGTAAATATCTTTTTATGGAAAACAACGAAAAAGTTTTAGGATTAGATTTAGGAACTAATTCTATAGGATGGGCTATTATCGAACGAACACAATCAGGTGAATGTAATCTTCTAAATAGAGGAACAAATACCTTTGAAAAAGGAGTAACTATTACCAAAAGTGGAGAAGTGCCATCGGTGAAAGAGCGTACCGATGCACGAGGAGCACGTACACAAGGCTGTCATAAGCGTAGTCGCAAAATATCGGTGCTAAAAGTGCTTATTAAGTATGCACTATGTCCGGAACTATCAGAAGCAGACTTGAAGCAGTGGAAATTGAAAAAGATATATCCGCTGAATCCTGATTTTCTTGCTTGGCAACGCACCGACGATAAAATAGATAAAAATCCGTATAACGATAGATATCAATGCTTGACAAGAACTCTCGACCTATCGCGTGAGAGCGAACGCTTTATGCTTGGCAGAGCATTATATCACATTGCTCAACGAAGAGGCTTCCTGAGCAATAGAAAAACTCGTACCGAATCGAGTGATGGAGCAGTGAGCCAAGGTATAAACTCACTCTCTCAAGAAATCAAAGACGCACAATGCGAATACTTAGGCGAATATTATTACCAATTATATCAAGATGGTAAGAAAATACGCCATAGATATAGCGATAGAATATTGCACTATGAAAAAGAATTTTATGCTATATGCGATAAGCAAAAACTTGAAGCAGATGTTACGAAAGAACTTTACGATGCTATATTCTTTCAGTATCCATTGAAATCACAAAGAGGAAGTGTGGCACATTGCACCTTCGAGCCATCGAAAAAGTGTTGTCCTATTTCGCATCCACTCTTTGAAGAATTTAGAATGCTTTGTTTTATCAATAATATAAAAATAAAGTCAGGCGATTTGGATTATAGATTTTTGAATGATGACGAAAAGCAGAAGATACAACCTCTATTTTTCCGTAAATCCAAAAAGCATTTCGAATTTGCTGATATTGCTACAGCCATTTTAGGCAAAAAAGCACGCTATGCATCAAAAGACGAGCAGGGTGATTATGATTTTCGTTTCAATTTCCGAAAGGAAACAAGTGTAACAGGATGCACCACTATCGCATCCTTGAAGACTCTTTTTGGCAATGAGTGGGAGAGTGAACTATCATCGCAATATGTAAAAGCCGAAGGCAAGTCGCAAGATGATATAGTGAACGATGTGTGGCATGTGCTTTATTCATTTGATAGCGATGAAAAGGCAAAACAATGGGCTATGCAAAATTTGCAACTCAACGAAAAGGATGCCACTTCATTTGCTAAGATAGATGTGATTCCAGGCTATGCATCGCTGAGTCTTAAAGCCATTCGTAAGATAATAGTGTATTTGCGTAAGGGATTGAGATATGACGAAGCTGTGCTTTTGGCTAATGTGAAAAGTGTGTTGCCAAAATATATTCTTGAAGAAAAGCTCAAGGAAATAGAGCAAGACCTTATAAGAGAAATGTGTGATTTTCGCACTCGCCAATATAATAAGGATTTCACGAAGCGTGATTCCATAAAGAGTTATCTCGAAGATGTGCAAGGAGTAGACCTATCGAAACTCGACAAAATCTATCACCCATCTATGATAGAAGCGTATGAAGATGCCAAACCCGATAAAGATGGCTTGGTGCTACTTGGCTCGCCACGCATCTCGTCTATTCGCAACCCTATGGTGATGCGTGCACTATTTCGTTTGCGTCATCTCATCAATACTCTTATCAAGGAAAATAAGATAGACCAATACACAAAGGTGAATATAGAATTTTCGCGAGAACTCAACGATGCTAATAAGCGAAAAGCCATACAAGACTATCAAAAAGAACAAGAAAAATTACGAGCAAAGGCTCGCGAAGATATAATGAAATTTTTCGCTGATGAGTATGGAAAAGAGATAGAGCCAACTGAAAACGATATAGATAAATATATATTATGGGACGAGCAAAATCATAAGTGCTTGTATACAGGTGTGGAAATAGGAATAGGAGACTTTTTAGGCAGAAATCCTTCATTTGATATAGAGCACACTGTGCCACGCTCGCGTGGAGGTGATAACTCAATGATGAATAAAACACTTTGCGATGCCCGATTCAATCGTGAGGTGAAACGCACTATGCTTCCATCTCAATTGAGCAATTATGCCGAAGTGATGGCTTATGTCGACGAGCAAAAATGGGGAGCAAAAATAGCCAAATTCGAGAAGGAGATAAGTGGAGCACGCACTTCACCATCAATGAGCAAAGAAGCAAAAGATAAAGTGATAGTGAAACGCCACATAGCCAAAATGAAATTAGACTATTGGCGAGGAAAGTTGCAACGATTCACAATGACCGAAGTACCCGAAGGATTCAGTAATCGTCAAGGAGTGGATACAGGCATTATCACTCGCTATGCACGCTTATACCTGAAATCATATTTCAATAAGAGTGAATCGCAAGTGTTTACAGTGAAAGGAGCCACCACAGCTGAGTTCCGTAAATTGTGGGGCTTGCAAGATGAGTATTCCCAAAAAGATCGCTCAAATAATTCGCATCACTGCATAGATGCCATAGTGATAGCATGTATAGGGCGACGTGAATATCAAGAATGGGCAGAATACAAAACCTCTGAAGAATATTATAAGTGGAATAATGGAAACAAACCAATATTGCGTAAGCCGTGGGCTACTTTCACACAAGATGTGAAAAAGATAGCCGATGAATTGCTGATATATAACTATGTGGCTGATAATATGCCACGCAAAACCAAGAAGGTGTGCAAGCATATATCAGCACGACTACAATATGATAAGCAATCTAAATATTATAGTCAGGGAGATAGTGCCAGAGCCACTCTTCACGATGCTACATTCTATGGTGCTATAAAAGTGGACGATGAAATAAGATATGTGAAAAGAGTTAAATTGACCGATTTGAAAGAATCGGATATAAAGAACATCGTAGACGGAGTAGTAAGAGCGAAGGTAGAGCAGGCTGTGAATGAGCATGGCTTTAAAAATCTATGCAGTGCACCTGTGTGGATGAATGAAGAAAAGGGTGTGGAAATAAAGAAAGTGAGAATCTATACCAGCATCACAAATCCGATATCGCTTAAAAAACATCGAGATGTGTCCACTTATGAGCATAAGCAAAATTACTATGTAACGAATGATAGTAACTATTGCTTGTGTATCTATGAAGGAAAGGATAAAAAGGGCAAAACTGCTCGCAATGTGGTGGTGGAAAATAATATAGAAGCAGCAAAGCGATTCCAAAATGAAAATCCACAACTACGACGCATTCCTAAAACTGACGAAAAGGGGTATACTCTTAAATATGTGCTTAAAATAGGTACAAAGGTGCTTTTCTATGAAAAATCGCCTAAAGAATTGTTATCTTGCACCGAATCAGAATTAAGCCTTCGCCTATATAAGGTGTATGGATTGTGGACTGATTATCGTATACTACTCACGAATGTTCACGAAACGATGAATAGAAAACCTATAGGAGGAGCATGGAAGCAAGGCGAAGTATATAGACCTTCGGTAATAGTGTCATCAAATCAATTTAATGCATTGATAGAAGGAGTGCATTTTAAGATGTCGGAATCGGGAGAAATCACATTCTTAACCCATTAATAATATGAAATCGAAAGATATAACAGATTATTACGAACTAAATGCTTATCATATTATGTGGCTATTTGTGTTTTTTGACTTGCCTGTGGTTACTAAAAAGCAACGCAAGCATGCTACTAAATTCAGAACTAATTTAGAACGCGAAGGATATCAAATGATGCAGTATTCGGTGTATGTGAGGCATTGTGCTTCAATGCGCACTATGGAAACCCATCTCCGAAGATTGAAAACATTTATCCCCGATGAAGGACTTGTGAGTGTGCTCAAAGTCACCGATAAGCAATATTCTGATATAGAAAACTTTTACGGCAAAGTACTGAAATTAAATAACGAGAATCCTAAGCAATTAGAGATTTTTTAGTACATTTGCATTGATAAAAATGGTTGATTTCAAGCCACTTCCATATCTTTTGGCGATTTTAGTGAAGTTTTTTGCTGTATAAGTCGCTTATATTTAGGCGTTTGGAGCAATATGGTTGTGGTTTGATGTAAATATTGACTATTATAAAACTGTTTGAAGCATGTATTTGGCGCAATAGAGTTGTGGTTTGATGTAAATATTGACTATTATAAAACACTTGAGGAGTTAACTAACCGAGCATTCCAGTTGTGGTTTGATGTAAATATTGACTATTATAAAACAACACTTGTTGGAACAATTAAGTAATGGAGTTGTGGTTTGATGTAAATATTGACTATTATAAAACGTGTTGTGGTTTGTTGCTGGTCTTGCCGATGTTGTGGTTTGATGTAAATATTGACTATTATAAAACGAGGATAGCCAATATCGCATTATCAACTAGTTGTGGTTTGATGTAAATATTGACTATTATAAAACGTCTCCCACAATGATAAATCTCGTTCTAAGTTGTGGTTTGATGTAAATATTGACTATTATAAAACACTTTCTGCGAGAGCACTACAATATCGATAGTTGTGGTTTGATGTAAATATTGACTATTATAAAACTCTCGTTACTGCTCTACATGCCTGACTTGAGTTGTGGTTTGATGTAAATATTGACTATTATAAAACAAAAACCTATGTTATACAACACGTGCACAGTTGTGGTTTGATGTAAATATTGACTATTATAAAACAAATAACTTTGCGAGTGTGTACAATCGTATGTTGTGGTTTGATGTAAATATTGACTATTATAAAACATGGTACTGATGGCAATCCTTATTCAGCATGTTGTGGTTTGATGTAAATATTGACTATTATAAAACTGCAGATGGCAATAATACCTATGTGTACTGGTTGTGGTTTGATGTAAATATTGACTATTATAAAACCAAAGGGAAAACTATCCGAAGCGATTTATGTTGTGGTTTGATGTAAATATTGACTATTATAAAACACGTGGCGATAGCTGGAGCATTGCTCCAAGGTTGTGGTTTGATGTAAATATTGACTATTATAAAACTCCCTCAACCAACTCTACTGGGAACTTAAGTTGTGGTTTGATGTAAATATTGACTATTATAAAACATATACCCTTAATTTTGGCTGATAGTCTTCGTTGTGGTTTGATGTAAATATTGACTAATTTCTGCGGACGCACGAGCCGTGCGTCCCTACTTTCATTCCTATAAATGCCATCCTTGCAACCACCATACGCTTGTGTAATCAGGGAGTTGTATAGAAAGAAAAATGCCCCACAGATTCGCTTGGATGCTGAATTGTGGGGTATGTTATATTGGTGAATAGAGCCTTAAAAGGCGTTTATTTTACTGTGTCGTTGAGGTGCTCGAGCATATAGTTTTTGGCGTTGCGGAAGAGCTTGGTAGCAAACACGAAGTCGTTGAGCTCTTGGTTGTCGCTTGTGAACACATCTCTGCTCGTACCAGTCCAATCGAGGTTACCTTTGTTCACGAAAATGATGTTTTCGCCAATGCCAAGCACTGAGTTCATATCGTGAGTGTTGATGATGGTGGTCATATTATACTCGTGGGTGATATCGCTTAAAAGTTCGTCGATGAGGATAGATGTTTCTGGGTCGAGACCAGAGTTTGGCTCATCGCAGAAGAGGTATTTAGGGTTGAGAGCAATGGCACGAGCAATGGCCACACGCTTTTGCATACCCCCACTGATTTCTGACGGATATTTGTGGTTAGCACCATCGAGGTTTACGCGATGGATACAAAACTCAGCGCGCTCCTTCATCTCGGCATAAGTCATGTCGGAGAACATCTTTAGAGGGAACATCACATTGCCTTCCACAGTTTCGGAGTCGAAAAGGGCAGAGCCTTGGAATAGCATACCTATCTCTTTGCGTATTTCTTTCATCTCTTTGATGTTCATCTTAGTGATGTCGCGTCCGTCGTATAGGATTTCGCCTTGGTCGGGGCGAAGCAATCCCACAAGGTTTTTCATAAGCACGGTTTTACCCGAACCCGATTGGCCGATGATAAGATTGGTCTTGCCATCGTAGAACTTGGCGTTGATGCCTTTGAGTACAGTCTTGTCTTCAAACGACTTTATTACATTTTTTACCTCTATCATAGTTCTATACAGTGTAGGATTATTGAAGCATTAAGTTAGTGAGAATTACGTCGAGCAGAAGGATGAGGATGCTGCTTGTGACCACTGCATTGGTGCTGGCTTTACCCACTTGCAAAGCACCTCCTGTGACGTGGTAGCCGAAGTATGATGCCACGCTACTGATGACGAATGCAAAGAATAGCGACTTGATGAGTGCATACCATACGTACCACTCTACAAACATCGTCTGGATACCGTAGACATAGATTTCTGGCGATACGATGCCTGTGATGATGGAGATAAGGTAACCTCCGAGGATACTTGTGAACATACTCATAGTCACAAGCACAGGGATAAACGACACGAATGCTGTGATTTTAGGCAACACAAGGAAATTGGCTGAGTTGATACCCATAATTTCGAGTGCGTCTATCTGCTCGGTGACTCGCATAGTGCCTATTTCGGATGTGATGCTTGAGCCTACCTTACCAGCAAGTATGAGACACAAAATAGATGATGAGAACTCGAGCAAGATGATTTCGCGAGTGGCAAGACCTACTGTGTACATAGGGATGAGTGGCGACATGATGTTGAGTTTCATCTGAATGGTACACACAGCTCCGATAAACACAGAGATGATTAGCACCAACGGAATGGAATCGATCACGAGTTTCACCACCTCGTTGACGTATCGTTTGAAAAATTCGCTCCATTTGTCGGGCGTAGAGAATATTCTCCAAATAAACATACAATATACTCCGATATTGTGTAGTGTGGTTTTAATCATAAATTAAGTTTTTGGAGGAACTCCGTTTCGAAATTCCTACGATTTTGTTATTTAATGGTGCAAAGATACGAATAAATTGGGAGTTAGGAGAAGAGTGTGGGGAGTTTTTTGTGATAGGAGGTGGTAACAATAGGAACTATTATAGGCGAAAAAAGAAGTAGTTAACAAAAGTTAACGCACCGAGGCGGGTGGAGAATTGTAATTTTTGCTATATTTGCGAAGCAAATTTGTATCCACTCGCAAGGTGAGGGTGGAAAAGTTAAGTGATAATAACAAAAAACAAACGATATACTTATGAAAAAAATGTTTATGTCAGCGATGAGTTTGGCATTGATGGCAGGATTTGGGACATCTTGCTCCGATGACAATCCATTCGGAAGAAATGGCGTGAAGGTGCAATTCACAGTCAATATGGAAGGCGAAGAGGTGAGCCGTTCGTTCAGCGATGGCAAGTCGGCCAACCAATTGATTTTTGCTGTGTACAATGCTGATGCCGAAGAATTGACACAATTGCGTCAGGAAGACATCCAGATCGAAGGCTTGAAAGCCACTGTGAAAACTCAAGTGGTGAAGGGCAAGAAGTATGACTTCGTGTTCTGGGCTCAAGAGAAAGGCACTAATGTGTTTGATACAGACGATATGCGTGCTATCAAAATCAATTATAACGAACTCACAAAGGTGTGCAACAACGAAAATCTTGATGCATTCTATAATGTAATCAACGATTTGCATGTGAGTGGTCCGGTGGAGATGGATGTGGAATTGAAGCGTCCGTTTGCTCAAATCAATTTCGCTACATCTAAGGCCGATTGGAAGGCTGCTCAAAAATCGGGAGTAGGCGAAGATAATGTGGTGAAGAGCCAAATGACAGTGAGTGGTGGCGTGTTTAGCGTGTTGAACACTCGCGATGGTTCTGTATCAGGCAAGATTGAAGAACCACTTGAATTTACATTCGCTACTATTCCTGCCGACGATAATACTTGGCTTCCAAGAGTAGATGCTCTCGATGCCAATGGCAATCCTGGACAAGATGGCGTATACGAAGACTATCGCTGGCTCGGTATGACATATGTGCTTGTGGACGAAACTCAAATGGCCAACGAAGTGAAGTTGGATATCTCAAGTCCTACTGTGAATACAAACCTACCTGTGGGCAATGTGCCTATGAAGCGTAACTATCGCACAAATATCGTGGGTAACCTATTGACTTCGGGTGCTATTTTCAATGTTACTGTGAGCCATATCTACGATGCTGATTACAACTATCCTTCTACAGTGGAAGAAGAGATAATTATGGCAGCTGGCAATAGTGGCACAGTGGTGTTGAGCGAAGATGTTACATTGACCAAGCGTGTGAATGTGACTAAGGATATGGTGATAGATCTTAATGGCAAGACTATCTCGATGAATGCACCAAACTCTAAGGACTATAACATCCTATTCAATGTGACCAATGGTGCAACTCTCACTATCAAGGGCGAGGGTAATGTGCAAGCTCTTGGTGGACACAGCATCGATATGGCAATATATGCTAATGGTGGTAACGCTATCATCGAAGGCGGTAACTTCTATGGCGCAGGTATCGAAGGCGAAGGTTGCGACCTTATCTATGTGAGAAATGCAAAGGTGCAAGTGAAGGGTGGTACTTTCAAGATGGAGCATGCTAATCCTGTGGATTTCGCTGCCACTCAATACTCACTACTTAATGCATCGGGTGCTACAGTAGCCAATGCTAAGGATTACATTGTGGTGACTGGTGGTAAGTTCTACAACTTCAACCCAGCGAACAATGTGTCGGAAGGTGAGGGTACAAATTTCGTAGCAGACGGTTGTACTGTTACCGAAGAAGATGGATGGTATATCGTGAAATAATCTATCATTTTTACATATTGATAAAAAAGCGTTTCATCTCAGTGAGAGGTGAAACGCTTTTTTGTTTGGGAGTGATAGGGCAGAGATTATTTATATTTTAGATTGCGTACTTGAACGGCACGCTTCACTTAAGATTCGCTTCGCTTATCATAGGGTTTACGGCAGGGCCGTGAGTTAACGGTTTCACCATGAAATGCATTCTGCGTTTTTTCCTTTCAGTGGCGTTAAAAACGGACGCACGAGCCGTGCGTCCCTACTTCCCTATAATAATCAACACCTAATAAATACACAACTATAAGGTCTTAAGTAGCCTGTTACCTCGGGCTTGCTATCAGTGAGGAGTATAGGGTATCTAAGACATCTAAGACAACTAATTTCTGCGAACGCACGAGCGTCTCTACTATTAAATGACTATGATATCTGGGACCTTGGGTTTACCATATATACAAAGTGAAAGCCTTGCTACTCGGAGATGAGTGCAAGGCTTTCTTTTGTGTTGTGCATTGCCCTCACATCGAGGGCAATGACGGGATTTTGTTATTTGTGAGAATTGTGGAGAATCAGATAGTCTTTTCTACATTCCACACAAAAGCACGAAGTCCAAGTTTAGGAGTGGCAAGGTCCATTTCGTGTAGAATGTTCAAAAGGTTGTCTACACGAGAGTCTTCGACCATAGTGATGATAGAAGAAGCAAGTGATGGCCAAGCGTGGCTACCGTAGTGAGGTTCACCATCTTTTGTGCCTCGACCTAATACTTGTTCCCATTGAGTGAAACCACGACAGTTGTTGCGTTCCAATACGTCAATGATGCGTTCGGTATATGCTTGGTCGAATGCAATAAATATAGCTTTCATATTATATTATCTTTCAAAATTACTTATTAATTTTTTTCGCAAACTTGCGGCGTTGGTTGCGTACGCCTACACCTGCAAACAAGCAGTACATTGCAGGAACGAACAATAGTGTTACGAGAGTAGAGAATGTAAGACCACCGATAACGGCGATAGCCATAGGTTTCCACATTTCAGCACCTTCACCAGTACTTATCGCCATTGGCACCATACCAAGGATAGTAGTAAGAGATGTCATCACGATAGGACGAAGACGAGACTTACCACCAAGCACCACAGCCGAACGGATACTCATACCACGCTCGCGGTTGAGCTGGATGTAGTCGATAAGCACGATACCATTCTTCACTACGATACCGATAAGCATAATAGCACCAATCATCGACATAATGTTCAAGTTGGTACCTGTCAACCATAGGATAAGCACGATACCTGTGAATGCGAAAGGAACAGAAGTCATGATGATACCTGGATAAGCGTAAGATTCGAATTGAGCAGCCATCACGATGTATACCAAGATGATGATAAGCACAGCAAGCATACCAAGGTCGGCAAATGATTCTTGTTGGTCTTCGAATGAACCTGAAAGTTCGATATATACACCCGAAGGCAATTCAAGAGCATCAAGACTTGGTTGAACATTTGCAATGATTTCACTCATGGCAAGTTCACCATTCACCACACCTTGCACGGTGATGATGCGTTGACGGTCTTTACGTTCGATAGTAGGAGGAGACACGCGTTCTACCACTTTACCCAAGTCGCGTACACGGATACCTTGACCAGCAGCATTGTAGATAAGGATGTTTTCGATATCTTCGATAGATGTGCGGTATTCAGGAGCATACATTACCTTGATGTCGTATTCTTCACCATCTTCGCGATAGTAAGAAGCAGTGCTACCATTGATACGATTACGCAAGTAAGTAGCCGCAGTAGAAAGATTCAAACCATAGCGAGCAAGCTTTTCGCGGTCGAAATCAACGTGGTATTCAGGTTGATAGTCGGAACGGCTGATAGTGATATCGGCGATACCCTTAGTGTTTTGAAGGATATGCTTGATTTGTTGAGCCACGCTGTCGGTTTCGGTGAAGTCCCAACCATACACTTCGTAGTCGAGAGTAGACTGACCAGTCATACCGCCACCACGCGAACCACCAACATTTACTTGAGATTTTTCCAATTCAGGATAATTAGCCAAGTCTTTACGCATCATATCGGTGATTTCGAAAATGCTACGGTCGCGTTGAGTCACTGAGTAAAGGCTGATGTTCATAGATACGATGTGGCTACCATTGTTTTGCATAGAAGCAAAAGTGTTGTCGGTGCTTGCTTGACCTACAGAGTAGTTCAATACCTTGATTTCAGGATATTTTGCTCTCCATTCGTCGTGAATCTTTTCAGCCACCTTTTGTGAAATTTCGGTGCGAGTACCGATAGGTAGTTCAAGAGTAACACCCACACGACCGTTGTCGCTTGCAGGCACGAATTCGCTACCGATGAACTTCATCAAGAAGCAAGATCCTGCGAAAACAAGAGTACATACAAGAAGAGTCTTTCTCTTATGTGTCACACAAGTGTTGATCATCTTAGCATACACATCGTCAACCTTATCGAGAGCCTTTTCGATGAATTTTTGGAAGCCTGCCTTCTTAGGGTTAAGACGAAGCATTTGGCTACAAAGCATAGGGATAAGAGTCAACGCACACACTGTAGAGATAATCATCATAATACATACCATCCAACCCAATTGCTTGAAAAGTACCCCTGCCATACCTGTAACGAGTGTCAATGGGTAGAACACAGCAATAAGAGTGAGGGTAGATGCCACTACCGAAATCGCCACTTCGTTTGTACCGTGGATAGCGGCTTGCTTAGGAGCACTACCACGCTCGATGTGAGTAGTAACGTTTTCAAGTACCACAATAGCGTCGTCCACCACCATACCAATAGAGATTGACAATGCCGATAGAGAGATGATGTTGAGAGTTTCGCCTGTAGCAAACAAGTAGATGAATGAAGCGATCAACGAGATAGGGATAGTGATACCGATGATGATGGTAGCACGCCAGCGTCCTAAGAATGCAAATACGACAATCACAACGAATAGCAAGGCGAAGAAAATAGTTTCAGCCAAAGATGCGATAGTATTGCGAATGTTGTCGGATGTATCTACGATGACATTAAGTTTTACGTCGCTTGGAAGGTTCTTTTGAAGGTTAGGGATTTCGGCGATAACCTTATTAGAGATTTCCACAGAGTTTGCACCCGATTGCTTTTGTACGATAATCATCGCACCCTTTTTACCATTGGTATAAGCTTGTTGAGCACGTTCTTCGAGAGAGTCGTCGATAGTAGCCACATCGCGAAGGTAGATAGTACTACCGTTGCGAGTACCCACCACGATGTTACCCATATCGCGAGAATCATTGAATTCACCTTCTACGCGAAGAGAGTAAGTGTTACTACCGATATCGAAAGTACCACCAGGAATATTGCGGTTTTCGGCACCGATGATGCTTGAGATAGTTTCGATAGTGAGGTTGTAAGCTTCAAGCTTGATAGGGTCCACATAGATGTGGATTTCGCGTTTAGGAGCACCGGTTACCGAAACCGAACCTACACCGTCGACGCGAGCAAGAGGGTTAGCTACATTTTCGTCGAGAATCTTGTACAGACCAGGCATACTTTCTTCAGCTTCAACCGAAAGAAGGATGATAGGCATCATATCTGTACTAAACTTGAAGATGATAGGATTTTCGGCATCATCTGGCAAATAACTCTTCACCATGTCGAGTTTGTCGCGAGTGTAGTTGGTGAGAACGTCGATGTCGTAACCAAATTCAAACTCAAGAGTGATGATAGAGATGTTTTCCTTTGACTTTGAAGTGATATGCTTCAAGTGTTCCACCGAGTTAAGAGTGTTTTCGAGTGGACGAGTCACATTTTGTTCGATGTCTTCGGCACTTGCACCTGGATATGAAGTCATCACCATGATGGTGTTGGTTTCGATATCAGGGAAAAGGTCGATAGGCAGCTTTGATAAAGAGAAAAGCCCGATGATAAGCACAGCCACGAAGCCGAGTGTGGTCATAACGGGGCGTTTTACTGCACCTGAATATAAACTCATATTTATATTATTTAATGTGTTATACTAAGATTAGTTACTAATAGATGTGGATTATTCAGTTACAACTTTCACCTTCACGCCATCGCCAAGGCGAGTTTGGCCAGAAATTACAACGTCTACACCATTTTCTACGCCAGAGATAAGCTCATAGCTATTGTCGAGGCGTTGGCCAAGTTCTACTGGGCAGTAAGTCACTACACCATCTTTGTGAGTGTATACATAGCGTACACCAGAGCCTGTTTGCTTCACTACAGCACGGTCTGGAACCACTACGTGGCTTGCAGTACCATAGTTGATGTCGACGCGAGCAAACATACCAGTGTGGATGCGACCATCGGCATTAGCCACAGTGATTTCCACCTTGAATGTGCGAGTAGCAGCATCGATAGTAGGGTGGATAAGGTAAACATTACCTGCGAACACTTCGTCGCCGTAAGTATCAAGTTTTACATCTACCTTCATACCCTTCTTGATTTTAGGGAATTCGCTTTCACTCACGCTCACCACGATCTTCACAGGACGCATATTTTCCACTGTAAGGATAGGAGCATTACCAGTCATATCACCATTTTCGAAGTTGCGAGCAGTAACCACACCAGTGATAGGGCTTGTAAGAATCATATTTTCTTTCATGTTTTGAAGGCTGCGCTTAGTAGCATCGAGTTCGGTCTTCAATTGGTCAACCGATTGTTGAGTACCACCACCGATGTTAAGAAGTTCTACAGCACGGTTGTAGTTCTTTTCCATATTAGCAAGACGCACTTCAAGTTGTTCCACGTTTACATCGTCGAGAACAACAAGAGTTTGACCAGCTACAACATTGTCACCTACATCCACCTTGATTTCTTTGATACGATTAGGAGTGTTAGTAGTGATGTTGTTGCTCTTGAAAGGCTCTACAGTAGCAGTGTAAGAAATGATTTGAGGCACTTCTTGAGCATACACCTTTTCGATTTTTACTGTTGGCAGATTTTCTACAACTGCATTTTCATTCTTTTCTTCAGCACCAGAGCAAGCCGAAAGAGCAAGCGACAATGCTGTAAGGCTTAATAAATGTGATTTGAATGTCATAATTTATATGTATTATTATTTGTTATCAAAAATGTGAATATTACTTGTTTGCGTCTACATTTTTCTCACCGAGAAGATAAGAAAGTTGGCTTTGAGCAGTCAACCAATTGTAGATAGATTGGTAATAAGCAAGCTGAGCCGAAAGAAGAGCATTTTCGCTATCTCTTAGGTCGATGTAAGAAGCAGCACCGATGCGGAAGCTCTTTTCCATGATTTGGTTTGCCTTAGTAGCTTGTTCTACACCAAGTTTGTTAGTTTCGATTTGAGCCACGCTCTTTTGGATGTTGTCGAATTGAGATTGTACTTGAAGGCTAAGAGCATTTTCAAGGTTTTGGCGTTGCCAGCTCATTTCGCGATAAGAAATTTCGGCTTGTTTTTGCTTGTAGTAGCGTTTACCACCTTGGAAGATAGGAATAGAAAGCGCTACACCCACAGTAGAGTAAGGATTCCAATCCAAGTTTTTGAAAAGAGCACCATTGTTCATTGCAATCCAGTTGTAATTAGCAGTGAGAGCAAGAGTAGGATACCAAGCAGCCTTTTGCACCGATAGAGTGTTCTTTAGGGCTTGAGTTTGTAGGTCGAGAGTGCGAAGAGATGAGTTGTTTTCAAGAGAAACATTGGTTTCCATCACCTTAGCATACATGTCGTTTTGGTATTGAGCAAGCTCGCCATTGATTTTGATGTTATGTTTCATATCCATACCCAAAAGCAGCTTCATTTGCAACTTTGCTTGGTTGATAGAGTTTTCCATATCGAGGATAGTAGGCTCGATATTCTTCACTTGCACTTCGGCGCGTAGCACATCAAATTCAGAAGCTGTACCATTTTCGTACATATTACGATAAATGTTGGCATTCAATTCAGCTCTGTTTTTGTTTTCTTTAAGCACCTTCAGCGCATCTTGAGCGTAAAGAATACCATAATAAGCATTTTCTACTTGATTGATGAGAGAAAGACGCGATTCGCGTGCTTTTTCCACATTGATAAGGATTTGGTCATCAGAAAGCTTCAATGATTTCCACAATTGCACAGCAATAATAGGCAAAGAAGCAGAGAAACCAGCACTATAGCTGTTGTCGCTACCGATTTGGATAGTTTGTCCCATCATAGCCATAGTTTGCTTCTTGATAGTGCGGCTATATGAGCCAGCAAACGAGATTTCAGGGAATAATTGAGCGATAGTTTCCTTCTTAGAGTAGTCGACACGCTCAATTTCCATATCAGCTACCTTAATTGTAGGGTTTTCGTTGAGTGCAATGCGAATACACTCGTCAAGATTGAGGCTGATAGTGTCGGTGGCTTGCGACTGTGCATTGATGCTGAAAGCACCAAATGCAAGCAATACGGCTACCGCACATTGTTTTAAGTTAATTTTCATAAATCTAAACTATTTGTGTTATTTTGTTTTGTTATTATTCTGAGATTAAATATTGTGTTCTTTTAAGAATGTGTCTATAATGTCCATTCCCTTGCTTGTGGCAATTCCTCTCAGGAAAATCACGAAGATGATATCGACCATGCGAAGAGTTTCTTGCAGATTACCCCCGTTGGCAAGTTCTTTGATTATTGCCGAAGATTGAGTGAGAAAAGCCTTGGTGGCAAGGTTGAAATCTAAATCATTGCGAAACACACCTTCGTCTACACCTTTAAGCAGGAATTCGGCAAATGCTTTGGCTTCTTCTTGATGTTGCTCCTGGCATCGTTTAGCAATATCTGGATATAAGTGATGCATATCCTTGAAAAACACTGTTGACGCATCTGACATACTTTTTCGCATATAGCGGAAAATATGAAGTAATGCTTGCAGAGTGTCGTTTGCTTCTGAAACGAGATTTTTGGCTTCGATTTCGTTTTTCTGCTGGCGATGAATTACGCATTCCCACACGAGCGTGCGCTTGTCGGGGATGTGTTCGTAAAGTGTACGCTTCGAGATATGGCATTCTTTGGCGATGTCGTCCATTCTTACCGACGAGATGCCATATTGTCCCATAAGCTCACTTGCTTTTTGAAGTATTAAATCTCTTAAATCTGACATTATAAAGTGAATCTGAATTTTCAAGGTGCAAAGTTAATAAGAAAACTTAGAAAACTTTTGTAGTTTTTTCGGTTTTATGAGTGCATTTCGGTTAAATTTTGATAAAAAGACAACAGTATATTATATAATGTGTATATAAATTAGAAGTTGTGTATTATATGCTAAAAATATAATTTTCAACAAAAAAGTGTTATTGTAAAAGTAAAATACCTACCTTTGTGTGAAGTAACGATAAATAAAAGCATTTTATGGTGAGATATATGAGAGAATTGATAATAGTGTTTCTGCTATTGGTGTGTGGCGAAGAGGTGGTAAATGCTACGAAGCCCACCATTCGCATCGACGAAAAGAATGCCAATGTGATGGCTATGAATTATTGGAGAGATGTGGATAAAACTGATAATCTGATAGAGAATAATGAGGATAGGATAGATAGCCTCTTTGTAGACTTTCTGGCGATATTGCAAAATGTAAGCGACAAGGAAAAGGCATTTGCTGCGATGTGGGAAAATGGGGCAGGAAAAACTGAGATATTGGAGTCGTTGATTCATCTCAATTCTAAGTATTTAGGTGAAATGCAATCACCTTTTTATGACGAGGAATTGTATATAAAGGAATTGAATTATTTGCTTGCTTATCCAAAAGTGAAAATAGAGGATAAGGAGCGACTTCAATACGAACTGAACATAGCATTGAAGAATAGAGTGGGACATAAGGCTGCCAATTTTAGTTTTGTGAAAAAAGATGGACGACGAGGCACTTTATACACCGTGAAGAGTGATTATATTCTGCTCTATTTCAATAATCCTACTTGCGATGTGTGTGTGCAAACTAAAGAAGCCCTTGCAGCGATGAAAGTGCTTGAGCAGAAGCGAGTGAAGGTGCTGGCTGTGGCAGTGGACGCATCGAAAGAAGAATGGCAGGGACTCGATATGCCTATGACTTGGATTGATGCTCGCGATGAGAAGAATTTGATTACAAATCGTGAATTGTATGACCTTCCAAGTTTGCCTATCTTATATTTGCTTGATTCTAATCACCGAGTGGTGCTGAAAAACACTAAAATAGAGCAAATAGAAGATTATTTTGAACGAAAAAAGTGAATTTAAAGAAATAATTACTAATTTTGCATATTACCCAACTGTTTATATAATGAAAATTAAATAAGTATATGAAAAAAAAACTTTTACGAATCGTTTTGCTGATGGCTGTGCTATTGGTGAACGCTCAAGCCTTTGCCTTCGATTTTGAGGTGAATGGCATTTATTACAGCACATTAGATGCTACATCACACAGAGTAGAGGTGACTAATGGTGATAAAACCTACACCGGTAGTGTGAATATCCCTTCTACAGTGACCTATAACGGCACTGAGTACACAGTGACCAAGATTGGTGACGGGGCATTTACTAAGCCTGAATGGAAAACCATTGGTAAGTGTAGATTCACAGAAGATATGGTTACTACATTTTTTACTATTGATCCCGAAACTTATGAATTGTATATACAAGAACATGCCGAAACTCCAGGATATTATCGTGTGCTAAATCCTTATGGACCTGCTTTCCCATATTATACTTCAGGCAGCTATGATAATAGTACGCATTATATGTATATCGATGCTACCAATCCTAATCAAGTGTTTATCCCAGAATTTAGATCAGGATTAGATTTTGGATATGGAGAAATCAGTGTTATGAGTACTGCTTATTATTATAAAGAAAATGGAAATAATGAGTCAGCAGCACAATATTATGGAGAATTGAAAGATGGCGTAATATCATTCCCTGTACAAGGTATGCTTGTAAGTATGGCCAATTATAATGGTGGTGCGTATTATTATTCTAATCGAAATGGACAATTTAAAGTGGTTTTGCCTAACGCTACAAGTCAATCTGTGAAGGCAGAAAGTAAAAAGGCTGTGAGCAAGACAGTGAAACTTCGTGAAGATATTAACACTTTGATGCCAATAGCATCCATTAACAAGCCAACGAGTGAAAACTTGAAGCAAAGAAAGTCATTCAAGCGCATTTTGGACGACGAAAATACTGCCCAAATAGGTGAGATGAAACTATTATCAGTAAATAAGTCTTATGTTAAGGAATCATCATTGAGTAATCCAGATTTGACTGCTGTGACTATACCTAACACTGTAACAGCAATTGGAGAAGGAGCCTTTAAGGGATGTAGTGGATTGACTGAGATAACTATTCCTGCTTCGGTGGAGGAAATTGACTACTATGCGTTTAGAAATTGTACAGGTTTGAAAGTGGTGAATTTCAATGCTGAAAGATGTTATTATATGGGCTATAATCAATACGATAAATTGTGCCCTGTATTTTGGGAATGTTCTAATATTTCAACAATCAACATTGGCGAAAATGTAAAAAATATTCCTAATGCAGCTTTTTATGGTTGTACTGGTGTGACCGAAATTACTATCCCAGAGTCGGTAGAAAGTATGGGTATGTGCTCATTTGCGAGCTGTAGCAGCCTATCTGTGGTGAATATGAATTCATCATTGAAACGTCAGACAGGTGACATCGATACCAATCCTTTCTTTAGGGATTGTGATTCATTGGCAACACTTAATATAGGTGAAAATGTGGAATATGTATCGAGTTATTTATGTAAAGGATGTACTGGACTATCTACTATCAATTTCTCGTCATCGGTTAAAGAAATTGGGTATTATGCATTCTATGGTTGCACAAGTTTGACATCGGTAGACATACCTAATTCTGTTAAATATATAAATTCAGGAGCATTCGAGGGATGTACAGGTTTGACTTCATTCTATATGCCAGCAAGTGTGACGGGTTTTGTAAGTTCATCATTGAATGGTTGTACAAGTATGACAGAGATAAATGTAGATCCTGAAAATAAAGAATTCATGTCTATTAATGGTGTGCTATATACTAAAGATAAGTCATATATAGTAAAATATCCTGTAGGTCGTACTGACACTGAGTATACAATAGATTCAAATACGAAGATTATAAATAGTTATGCATTTACAGGTAATGAACATCTTGCAAATATTGTGATACCTAATGGTGTGAAAGAAATATACTATCAAGCTTTTTCTGATTGTGTAAATATAAATCAATTCTCACTTCCAAAATCTATTGAATTACTTTACCGCGATGCGTTCCTTAATACAAGATGGTATAACAATCAACCAGATGGAGTGTTATACATAGATGATTGCTGTGTAGGACATAAGGGAGGAGTGACCGAAACTTTATCAATAAAAGAAGGTACACGCTTAGTGGCATGTGAAGCATTTTCTGAACAGGAGTTGATAACAGACGTGATAATACCTAATTCTGTGACTTCAATCGGTCATTATGCTTTCTATGGCTGTAAAGGATTGACAGAAGTTACAGTGCCAAATTCAGTAACCTTTTTAGGAGAAGGAGTGTTCTTTGAAAATTCTAATTTGGAAAAAGTACAACTACCTGAATCATTGACTGAAATTCCTGATGGTTTGCTTCTAAGTACAGCAATCAAGGAAATAGCTATTCCAGCTTCGGTGAAGCGAATAGGACAGGCCGCCTTCCAAGACTGTTTAAATTTGACTAATGTGGAAGTGCCAAATACTGTGACCGAAATAGATGAATATGCATTCTCTCTATGCTCAAATTTGATATCTATTACTCTTCCAAAAACTTTAACTGAGATTGACATAGCTCTGCTATGGGGTTGTTATAATTTAGCATCAATAACCATACCAGAAAGTGTAAATGAGATAAAAAACTATGCGTTTGACAGTTGTTGGAGATTGAAATCGGTAAAATCTCTTAATCCAATACCTCCTGTGTGTGCGGTAGGTGCATTTAATGGATCATACGAAGCTCGCTTGGAAGTGCCAGCTGGCTCAAAGGACGCATATATGGCAGCTACAGAATGGAGCAATTTTGCAAATGTGGTGGAAGCAGCTAAGGTAGAAATTTCTACTCAAGAAGATTGTGCAACATTCGAAATCCCTGTCACAGAAGGTGCAGTGGCTTATACAGTAAATGTGTATGCCGATGAAGCAATGACAGTATTGGTGGCAACTACTCACTACGATGCCGATGGTAATATCGTAAGTAAGTCGCCTCGTCAATCTACTACACTTGCCCTTTCAATTGATGGATTGAATGATGGCACATATTATTATGAAGTATTGGTGAAATCAGAATCAGGCGAAACTCTCAATAATTATGTGGGATTATTTGATATAGATAGTGTTACAGGTATCGATGAAGTTATGACAGAAGATGCCGTTGAGGTATCTCGCTACGATGCTGGTGGTAAACTATTGGCTGCTCCTGTGAAGGGCTTGAACATTGTGAAATATAGCAATGGAGCAGTGAAAAAGGTTATCGTGAAATAAGTGAAATAGACTAATTCTTGCCCCGAAAGGTTAGAAGTGAAAATAAACCCGATGTGGAGAAAAAACTCTGCATCGGGTTTGCTTTTAGAGTGAAATATGAGAGGTTGTGATGAAAAACGGAAGAATAGGACAAAAATAAGAAATATAGAACAATAAAATAATTACGGAAAAATTTCTTTAATTAGAAGAAAAAAGGTTAACTTTGCATTCTCAAATTTTGTAGTAAGATGCAATCTGGTATAAAAAGACATATTGGAATATTGGAGAGAATAGATGAAAATAATGAAATAAGTGTGAAAATCTCTCGAAATCAATGTGATGGCTGCAAACTTGGAGATATGTGTAGTGTATCTGCCGAGGACTTGCTCAAGTTTGAATGCGATAGTAGCGACTTGCAAGATTTATGCCTTGGTGACAAGGTGATAGTAGAAGAAAGTCAAAATTTGGAGTGGACGGCTATAGGATTGTGCCTGTTTCTGCCATTCTTGTTGTTTTTTGTTGTTGTAATTTGGGTGTCGTCGATAAGTAGTGTACTCTATGGAGTGCTTGGAGGTATAGCCATATTGGTTGCATATTATGGAATGTTTTATCTATTGCGACGCCGATTGAATTTTAATAGAATAAAATTTGTAGTTAAGAAAATATAGAATATGAATTTAGTGGTTTTATCTATAGCAATATTGGGCGGATTGGGTATCCTTAGTGCAATAGTGCTATTTATTACAGCCAAAAAATTTGCTGTAAAGGAAAATCCCAAGATTGCTGAAGTAGAAGAAGCATTGCCAGGGGCTAATTGTGGTGGCTGTGGAAAAAATGGCTGTCATGATTTCGCTGTGGCTTGTGCTTGTGCGTCTTCGCTCGACGGATTGAGATGTCCGGTGGGTGGCGATGAAACTATGGCTCTTGTGGCTAAAATAGTGGGACTTGCAAAAGCTCCATCAGCTATGCCTAAGGTAGCTGTGCTACATTGTGATGGAACGTGTGCCAATCGTCCGAAGAAATCTGATTACGATGGACCTATGTCGTGCCATATCGAACATTCGCTTTACCTCGGTGCTCGTGGTTGTGCCTACGGATGTCTTGGTGGTGGCGATTGCGTGAGCGCATGTAACTTCGGTGCAATGATGGTGAATCCTATCAAGGGTATCGTGGAAATAGACGACGAGAAATGCGTGGGATGTGGTGCCTGTGTGGAAAAGTGTCCTCGCAATCTCATAGAATTACGCAATAAAGGACCTCGTGGCATGCGTGTGTATGTGGCTTGTGCCAATAAGGACAAGGGTGCTTTAGCCATGAAAGAATGTAGCGTGTCGTGTATCGGTTGTGGTAAATGCGTGAAAGAGTGTCCACACGATGCTATCACTATGGAAGATAATCTTGCCTACATTGATTATGTGAAATGTAAGTTGTGCAAGAAGTGTGTGGTGGTGTGTCCTCGCAATGCAATCCATGCCGTGAATTTCCCTGTGAAGAAAACTGTGATAGAAGACGAAAATAAGAACAATCAAGAATCTAAACAATAGGATATATATGCTAAAGACATTCAGTAAAGGTGGACTACATGTTTCAGAAAATAAAATCACTGCAGGCAGTCCTATTGTAGACATTCCTGCTCCTCGCGAGGTGGTGGTTACCTTTTCGCAACACATAGGTGCCATTGCAGTGTGCTGTGTGAAAGTGGGAGATTATGTAGAAAAGGGACAATTGATAGCCAAAGCCAATGGTGTGGTGAGTGCCAATGTGCATACTCCTATCAGTGGCAAGGTGAAAAGTATAGGTAAATGGAAGACTGCCTTCGGTTATCCTTGTGATACGGTGACCATAGTGGCAAGTGAAGAAGATGCTGCCAAAGATGCATCGGCAAAGGTGAATCGTCGTAGCGACGAGGAAGTAGCAGCCCTTACTCCCGATGATATCAAGACCATTGTGGCAGATGCCGGAGTGGTGGGGCTCGGTGGTGCAGCCTTCCCTACAAAGGTGAAGCTTTCGCCTCCTCAAGGCTCAAAGGCCGAAGTGCTTATACTTAATGGTGCAGAATGTGAGCCATATCTTACCAACGACCATGCACTTATGCTTGCTTATGCCGATGAGGTGATAGAAGGTGTGCGATATATAATGCGTGCCACAGGTGTGAATCGTGCTATTTTCGGCATTGAGAACAATAAGCAAGATGTTATAGACCTTTTGAATAGTAAATTATCGGGCGACGCTTCTATCGAGGTGCAAGCCTTGAAAACTAAATATCCACAAGGTGGTGAAAAGCAACTTATCAAGGCTGTGATAGGCAATGAATTAGCTCCTGGTGCTCTTCCTATTTCGGTGGGTGCTATCGTGCAAAATGTGGCTACTGCTTATGCTATATATCGTGCAGTGCGCTTGCGCGAACCACTAATCAGTCGCATTCTTACTGTTACTGGAAAGAATGTGAAAAATCCGGGCAATTACCATGTGTATCTCGGAACTCCATTGAAGACTATCGTAGATGTGGCTGGTGGAGTGCCTGAAAATACAGGTAAAATCATTATTGGTGGACCGATGATGGGCCGTGCGATCGTGAGTCTTGATACTCCTACCATTAAGGGCGTTTCGGGTTTGCTATTCCTTGATGAAGAGGAGGCTCGTAGAGAAGCGGAAGAACCATGCATACGCTGTGCTGCTTGTGTGAATGCGTGTCCTATGGGACTCGAACCATACTTGCTGATGCCACTTACTGAAAATGGTGAACTTGAACAACTCCAGGAGCATGGAGTGCGTAATTGCATAGAGTGTGGTTGTTGTTCTTACATCTGCCCGTCGCATCGTCCTCTGCTCGATTTCATAAGATTGGGCAAGACTAAAGTGAATGAAATGATTCGTAAACAAAGATAACTTGAGATATTGATATGAATAATAATAGATTGGTGGTTTCGGGTTCGCCTCATGCATTCTCAAAGGATAGTGTGAGCAGAAGAATGTGGGGAGTGGTGCTTGCACTATTGCCTGCAGCGGCTTACTCGGTGTACCTATTCGGACTTGGAGCATTTATAGTGTTGCTTACTTCGGTGCTTGGTTGTGTACTCATAGAGTACTTTATTCAACGCTTTATGATGGGCGGCAAGGTGACAGTGATCAATGGCTCGGCTGTGATCACAGGCCTGCTTTTGGCAATGAATTTGCCAAGTAATCTCCCTATATGGATAATATTGATAGGTTGTGTGGTGGCTATCGGGCTCGGTAAGTATGCTTTTGGTGGTCTCGGACAAAATATTTTCAATCCAGCTATCTTGGGCCGTGTGTTCTTGCTTATCTCGTTTCCACAACAGATGACATCTTGGCCCTTGCCATTTGTGAATAGAACTACTTATCTTGATGCCACTACTGGTGCTACTTATTTGAGCAAGATGAAGATGGAAGCAATGTCAGTAGTAGACACTGCTACTGGTGCATCGGCTGTAGATGGCTCTACTGGAGCATCAGCAGTAAACACAGTGAGCGAAGCAGCTATCGATGCTCTTAATTGGGTGGATGCATTGCTTGGTAATATGGGTGGTAGTCTTGGCGAAATGAGTGCAGTGGCATTGCTCATTGGTGGCGTGTTTATGCTATTGCGTGGTATTATCTCATGGCATATTCCAGTGTCTATTATTGCCACAGTGATGCTTTTTGCATGGGGTGCTGGGGTAGATCCAGTAATGTCGGTGTTGAGTGGAGGTGTGATGCTCGGTGCTATATTTATGGCTACCGATTATGTGACATCGCCAATGACTCATCGTGGTATGATTATATATGGTGTGATGATAGGTGTTATCACTATGGTGATACGCTTGTGGGGTGCTTATCCCGAAGGTGTTTCGTTTGCAATATTGATAATGAACGGATTTACTCCACTTATCAATAAATTTGTGCGTCCTCGTCAGTTTGGAGAAAGGAGAGTGAAATAATTATGGAAAAGATAAAGTCGTCGTTACCAAATATGTTGTTGTCGCTTGGGATAATAACAATAGTGGCAGCTCTGATACTTGGTGGAGTGTATGCTCTTACCAAAGACACTATAGCTGATGCCGAACGCAAGGCACAAGTGCAAGCCATAAGCGAAGTGGCACCAGAATTTGACAATAATCCGCTCGACGAACAATATGTGTATGTGGCAAATGCAGGCACAAAGGATAGCCTTGAAATAGTGGTGTATCCAGCACGCAAGGGCGATGAACTTGTGGGTGCAGCCGTGAAGAGTATCACAATGAACGGATTCAGTGGAGAAATAGTGGTGATGTGTGGTTTCAAGGCCGATGGCACTATCAATAATTATAAGGTGCTAAAACATGCCGAAACAGCAGGTCTTGGCTCTAAAATGCAAGAATGGTTTCGCACCGATAAGGGATCGCAAAATGTGATTGGTCTGAATCCAGGTAAGGATAAAGTGCGTGTGAAAAAGGATGGCGGACAAGTGGACGCTATCACAGCAGCCACTATATCGTCGCGTGCATTCCTTGCTGCAATAGCCGATGCTTATAAGGCATATTTAGAAATGCAAAACAATGAGAAGGAGGCTCAAAAGTGATGAATAAGTTGAAATTTATTATAGAATCGGCAATCAAAAACAATCCTACATTTGTGCTATTGCTTGGTATGTGTCCTACATTGGGTACTACCAGCTCGGCAATGAATGGGTTGAGTATGGGACTAGCTACTATGGGAGTGCTTGTGTGCTCGAATGCTGTGATTTCGATGCTACGCAATGTGATTCCCGATAAGGTGCGTATCCCAGCCTTTATTGTGGTGATAGCCTCGTTTGTGACTGTGCTGCAAATGGTGATGCAAGCATATATGCCAGCTCTTTACGAAACTCTGGGCATTTTCATTCCACTTATTGTGGTGAATTGTATTTTGCTTGGTCGTGCCGAGGCTTATGCTTCGAAGAATGGAGTGATAGACTCACTTTGCGACGGACTCGGTGTGGGGCTTGGTTTCACTTTCTCGCTCACTATCTTGGGTGCATTGCGTGAATTCTTAGGCACAGGTCGCATCTTCGATATGGTGGTGTATGACGAGCATTATGGCAGTCTTGTGTTTGTGCTTGCTCCGGGAGCATTCATAGTGTTGGGCTTGCTCATTGCATTAGTGAATAATATAAAAGCAGGTAAATAAGAAAGGAGAAGAAATATATGTTGGCATATTTATCTATTATAATTACAGCGATATTTGTTAATAACATTGTATTCGCTCAATTCTTAGGAATTTGTCCGTTTTTAGGTGTGTCTAAACGCATCAGTTCGGCTGTGGGGATGGGTATGGCAGTAACATTTGTGATGGCAATAGCCACTGCAGTTACCTATCTGTTGCAAATGTATGTGCTTGTGCCACTTGGTGTCACTTTCTTGCAAACGATAGTGTTTATCCTTGTGATAGCCGCTCTTGTGCAAGTGCTTGAGATTGTGATGAAGAAGACCATGCCAGTGCTTTATCAGGCACTTGGGGTGTTTTTGCCATTGATTACCACCAACTGTGCTGTGCTTGGTGTGGCAATTCTTGTGATTCAAAAGAATATGACTTTGCCTGAAGCTCTTGTGTACTCGGTGTCTACTGCATTGGGCTTCACACTTGCTTTATTGATATTTGCTGGTATCAGAGAACAATTGGCTATCACGCGCGTGCCAAAACCTATGCAAGGTATTCCTATTGCACTCATCACTGCTGGTATCCTTGCAATGGCATTTATGGGATTTGCTGGTATAAGTATAGGCTGATACATATAGAAATAGCATTCTAAATTAGGGTTTTTTATTTAGAATGATTATAAATAATTTGTTTATTAAAGTTTGATGTTGTAACTTTGCACTCGAATTAGAAACAAAATGAGTAGAGAGATAACATTTAAACAACGAATAATTGCACTATTCTTTACAGTCCTATTTATAGGATATGTAGGGAATGTGCATTTTTTTGTTCACGAGCATAAGGTGGGCGAAACAGTTGTTGTACACTCTCACCTCGGCTCTTCTACTCACGACCACACATCAAACGCTATCAACACCATTTTTAGCATCTCACACTATGATACTATCTCGGCTTTTGTGTGGAATGCAATGGATGTGGAAGAACTTCTTTTGCGTGAATTGCATTGCAAGGAAGAAGTGTGGGTGTCACTTACAAAGATTGATTATTTCTCACTTCGTGCTCCCCCGTTTTATAGATATTCTAAGGGAATAATGTATTCTCTAATACAATCAAGAGATTATTATGCATTTGAGAAAATGCGGTGAATAGAATCTATAAAACAAACAAATAAAACATTTTAATGAATAAAATTATACTTTCACTATTGCTATCGGTGATGGCAATAGGCGTTGCTTATGCGCAAGCAGAATCGGAATTGACCGATGCAAATGTGGTGGGACATGTTATTGATAAAAAGACTGGCGAACACATTCCTTATGTTACAATTCGTCTTGTGGATACAAATTACGGCACTATGACCGATGCTACTGGTCACTATTTCTTGAAGAATGTAGAAGATGGCAAGTATAGAATAGAAGCCTCTTGTATTGGTTACCTATCACAAGCTTCTAATATCACTATCAAAAATGGAAAGACTCAAGAAGTGAATTTCCATTTGCAAGAAGATGTGATGCAACTCGAACAAATCGTGGTCACTGGCAATAAGGGCGAAGTGAAGCGTCGTAATAGTTCTACTCTTGTGGGAGTGATAAATATGAAGACTTTCGACCTTGTGAGTGCAAGCAGTCTTGCCGATGGACTGAACTATCAGCCTGGAGTGCGTGTGGAAAATAATTGCCAAAATTGTGGTTTCACTCAAGTGCGTATCAATGGTCTTGATGGACACTATTCGCAAGTGCTTATGAATTCGCGTCCTGTGTTTTCGGCTCTTGCCGGTGTGTATGGCCTTGAGCAAATCCCTGCCAATATGATTGATCGCGTAGAGGTGATGCGTGGGGGTGGTTCGGCTCTCTTTGGTTCATCTTCTATCGGTGGTACTATCAATATTATCACAAAAGATCCTATAGTGAATAGTGCAGAGGTGGCTCATACTTCTACATTCACAGGTATGACAGGAAGTATTGATAATAATACTACTGTGAATGCTTCGGTCACTACCGACAACAATAAACTTGGTCTTATGCTTTATGGACAAAATCGCGACCGTGCAAGTTACGACCACGATGGCGATGGATATACCGAAATAGGTGAAATCAAGTCGAAGACTCTCGGTGCGCGTGCCTTTATGCGTCCGAGCCAAAACACTCGTCTCACACTGGAATATCGTGCCACCGAAGAATATCGTCGTGGTGGCGACCAACTTGATGTGCCTGCTCACGAGGCTAATGTGACCGAGCAAACCGACCACCAAATACATGGTGGTGACATCAATTTCAACTATTGGACTGACGACCAAAAGGTGAAATGGAATGTGTATGCTTCTATGCAAGACACTAAGCGCGATAGTTACTATGGTAGTGGAATGGACCCTAATGCTTATGGTACTACTCACGACCTTGTGGTGCTCGGTGGAGCTCAATACACTCTTGCAATGGACAATCTATTGTTTATGCCTGCCGAATTTATGGCTGGTGCTGAATATAATCACAATTATTTGCACGATGTGACTCTCGGCTACGATCACGACCATTTGCAAAAGGTGAATATCTTCAGTGGATTTGTGCAAAATGAATGGCGTAATGATATGTGGGGCTTCCTTGTGGGTGCACGCATCGATAAGCACTCTTTGGTGGATAATGTGATAGTGTCGCCTCGTGCCAATATTCGTTTCAATCCGTCGAAGCAAGCTAACTTCCGATTGTCTTACTCTACTGGTTTCCGTGCTCCTCAAGCATTCGACGAAGACTTTCATGTGGCAGTAGTAGGTGGCGAACGAGTGGTGACTGTGCTTGCCGATGGACTTAAGGAGGAAAGTTCGCACAGTGTGAGCCTATCGGGCGACTTGTATTTCAATATTGGTGATGTGCAGACCAATCTCCTTGTAGAAGGATTTTACACCACACTCGACGATGTATTTGCTCTACGCACTATCGGTGAAGATGCACTCGGCAATGAGGTGCTTGAACGCTATAATGGCTCGGGAGCAACTGTATTTGGAGGAAACTTGGAACTTCGTGCAGTATTCTCTTCACACCTATCGGTGCAAGGTGGTGTTACATTGCAACGAAGCCAATACAAGGAACTTGAACAATGGAGCGACAACGAAGAAGTGCCTGCTACAAAGAATATGTTCCGCACTCCAGATGCTTACGGCTATTTTACGCTTAATTATAACCCTGTGAAACCTCTTACACTTGGTCTTACTGGTACATTCACAGGACCGATGTGGATGCAACACTACGAAGGTTCGGGTACTCCTATCGATGTGGCCGAACGCACCAAGAGTTTTGCCGATGTAGGTTTCAAGGCTGCGTATGATTTCAAATTCTTTGATTATGCTACATTGCAACTGAATGCCGGTGTGCATAATATCTTCAATTCGTTCCAAGACGACTTCGATAAAGGGGAATTGCGTGACTCGGGATATATGTATGGTCCTATGATGCCTCGCAGTGTGTACATTGGCATTAAGATGCACTTATAATAATACTTGTTATACTTTTTATACTATTAAAAACTAAATTACTGAAAACTAAAAAATGACTTGATGGGTGGGCATCGCTGATAGAAGCGACAGCCCACCTTTGTGTTTATTATTGCAGACTGCTTGTTTGGTATACTGAGGAAAAATGAGTAATTTTGTAGATGTCTATAAAAACATACAATGGAAAGTAAGGAAATAAAAAGCAAACACTATATACAGAATTTGATAGAGGAGGGTGAACACGAGCAGCAGGATTTTAAGTATAAAATTTCTGATGCTCGCAAGATAGCTCGTAGCATATCTGCTTTCGCCAACAATCGCGGTGGCTCGTTGCTTATCGGTGTGAAGGATAATGGCAATGTGGTGGGCGTGAAGAGCGAGGAGGAGATGTATATGATAGAACAGGCTGCCGAGATGTATTGTCGTCCACCTCAGAAAGTGCATCTACAGTCGTATCGAGTAGAGGGTAAGAGTGTGCTAAAGGTGGATGTGAAGCCTGCCACAGAATTGCCCGTTAAGGCTCAGGACGACGATAAAAAATGGGTGGCTTATTATCGTGTGGCCGATGAAAATATACTTGCAAGTGCTCTGCATGTGAAGGTGTGGCGTGCTAAGCAAAAAAATCAACCTTCGATAATTTCTTTCTCAGAAAAAGAACAAATACTTGTGGATTACTTAGGTGAAAATAGCGAGATCACTCTCGAAGAATATATGAAGGTGGCTCATCTATCAAAGCAATCGGCCGAAGATACACTTATAAATATGTGTGCTATGGGAACGCTTGAAATCCGTTACCACAATGGCAAATGTGTGCTTGTGGAAGTAGAAGATAATGCCGAGCTATAACTTCAGCATCTCACACTCAGAAAAAAAAGAAACGGTTATTTCCTTTTTGATATTAAGGAGATAACCGTTTTTGTTATTAAGTAACGCTTTTTATTCGTGGATAATACCTGTGTGATAAGCGTAAAGTAGTTTCTTGAGGTCGGCAATCTGAGTTTTGATTTCTTTGCCTTTGTCGGTGTCTTTTACAAGCATACGGCGTGAACTCATTTCCACGATTTGAGTGGTGGACTTGATGTCGTGACCTTCGCTTACGGCTTGTTCGATAGATGTATATGGCTCGTGTTGCACAAGTTGGAATCCACGAGAGTGATATACAAGTGTGTATCCGGCAATACCTGTTTTGGGTTGGTATGCCTTAGAGAATCCGCCGTCTATCACCATCATCTTACCATTGGCACGGATTGGAGCCTCGCCTTTGAGGATACGCACAGGCACGTGACCATTGATGATGTGTCGGTGTGAACCTGTTACTCCAAATTCATCGAGAATCATATCGCATATATCTTCACGGTTGCGAAGTGTGTAGTAGTGACCTTTTACTTCTTTTTTGGCTTCTTTATCGTCGATAAAATAGCTTTCGAATGTGGCCATTTTGTTCTTGTCGAATACAGGAGAATCTTTTCCACACCACAAATACCATGCATAGTCGAGAGCAAAACCATGATGCTCGTTATTGCTGTCATTGAAATATGCTTCTCTGAGCAATGAACCTACTTTCTTGAAAAGTGCCTTACCCTTGAATGTTTCGCCTTCGATTTTCACTTCTTTAAATGTGCCATCTTCATTGAGAGGAATAGAAGCATGATATAGAAGGTTGGAATTCATCACAGTATACACACATCCGTTATGGAATAGGCATTGAGTGTGGCGATTGAGTTTTTCACTGCTTACGAATGAATTATGTAATTTTTGTACGATTTCACGTTCTTCAGGAGTGAGTTCGTATGGATTTTCAGGATTGATGGTAGGGAAAGATGTATCGTTGAGTACATATTCTTTGCCATCGATAGTGATAGTACCCTTTTCGAAGTCGATGAGATGAAGGAGTTTGCGATTATCCATTTCAAAGTCGGGACGACGATCTATGATTTGTGCCTCAAGTTTGAATTGGATAATGCTGATAGCCTTATGCATTTGAGCCAACATTCTCAAAGTTTTTTCGGTGAATGGGTCGCCTTCGTTATTAATAGGGGTGAATTTTGCACATTCATCGTTGGCGTACGCTTCCATAGCGAAAGTGGCAAGAGGAAGCAAACTTATTCCGTAGCCATCTTCGAGTACTGTGTGATTGGCATAACGCAAAGCGAGACGTATCACATTAGCAATACAACAATCGTTGCCACTTACTGCACCCATCCATAGGATGTCGTGGTTACCCCATTGGATATCGAAATTGTGATAATTGCATAGGATATCCATAATTTTGTCGGGACTCGGACCACGGTCGAATACGTCGCCGAGAATGTGCAAGTGGTCGATAACAAGTCGTTGTATCACACCACTTATGGCTGTAATGAAGTCTTCGGCACGACCTGTAGAGATGATAGTGCGTACTATCACATCCACATAGGCTTGCTTATTTGGCTCTACAGCATTTTCGTGAAGAAGTTCTTGTATGATATAAGAGAAATCTTTAGGAAGTGATTTGCTCACTTTCGAGCGAGAATATTTTGACGACACTGTGCGGCACACCATAACAAGGCGATTGATTGTAGTGAAAAACCAATCGTCCAATTTATCTGCTGGAGTGTTTTCTTTTACGAGTTTTAGCTTTTGCTCAGGGTAATAGATGAGTGTGCATAGATCTTTTTGCTCATCTTTGTCGAGAGTGTCGTTATATATTTCGTTTACTTTACGCTTGATATTACCCGAAGCATTACGCAACACATGCTGAACGGCTTCGTATTCGCCATGAAGGTCGGCAAGGAAGTGTTCGGTGCCTTTGGGTAGGTTGAGGATAGCCTCAAGATTTATAATTTCGGTACTTGCCGCAGCAATAGTAGGGAAACTGCGAGAAAGTAATTGAAGGTAGCGTAAATCGTTCATTACAGCTTCCTCAGTGATTTCCTTATAGGTATGTTGATTGTATTTCATTATTCAAAAACATTTGTTCCACAAAAATAATGAAAATCGTTGAGATAATAGCACATTTAAAGCGAATTTTTATTTAGTTAAAAGTTATAAGTGTAAGTTGGACGATATGAACTGTGTGAGGGAAGTAAGTAATTTGGAAATAAAAATAAGAAAAAAAACGAGATGCACTATGTGAAGGTGCGTCTCGTTTACTGTTTTTGGGAAACTTGTGTAAATTTCCATTATAGAAGTGTATTCGCAAATTATTCTTGTGGATAGGTTAGGTTTTCTGGCTGAAGGTTGAGGAGTACCTCATTAAGGTATTTTTTAGCCTCAAAGCGTGCCATAGGCAGATTGTTGAGCGTGTAATTGCCACAATCGCGTGCATTTGCTCCTGGAATTTCGCCTTCGAATGTGCTGATAAATTCAAATGTGTCTTGCATCAATTTTACAATGTGTGAAGATTCAAGATCGCCCTCAAGGATTAGGTAATTACCAGTACAGCATCCCATAGGTCCCCAATAGATAACCTTGCTTTTCCATTCGGGATGATTGCGAAGGAATGTAGCCGCGAGGTGCTCGATGGTGTGAAGAGCATCTTGATGCAAAACTGGTTCGCGATTAGGCTCTTTCATGCGAATGTCGAAAGTGGTGACAATATCGCCATTGGGCAAACTATCCTTGCGCGACACAAAGATGCCTCGCTTCATGATGAGGTGATTTATAGTAAAACTTGCTATCTTTTCCATATTTTGCGATTATTGAATTTTAGTAAGTAGGTCTTTCACAAGGTTGAATGTGTGAGCAGGAGCATCTTGCCAGAAGTCGTTGTATTCTACAATGTTATCTTTTGATGCACCTGGAGAGTCGCTAATCACACGCATCACAAGCATTGGCACTTTGCGAAGGTAGCACACTTGTGCAATAGTGGCCGATTCCATATCTACTGCAAGCACCTCTGGGAATGCCTTTTGAATGGCTTGCACTTCTTCGAGCGAAGCGATGAATTTATCGCCCGAGCAGATAAGCCCTTTCTTGATGTCGGGACGATTAGGGATAAGGTCGGTATATCGCTTGTCGCTTTCAAAATATAGAGGGTATCCCGAAGCCTCACCATATTGAGTTCCTGGTCCACACCACACATCGTGATAGGCTATAGTGCTACCCACTATCACATCCATCACATGTGCATCTTGCGATGCTCCGCCTGCCACGCCCGAATTTATCACAAGGTCGGGATTGTAGTGGTTGAGTAGGGTGAGCGTGCCTATTGCGGCATTCACCTTACCTATGCCACATTGCATAGCCACGATGTCGTTATCACCAATTTTTCCTGAGTGAAAAGTGAATCCGTCGATGGTTTCGCTCTTGATATCGCTTATCAATGGAAGGAGCAAATTCAGCTCTTTTCCCATTGCTACAAGTATTGCTATTGTCATTATATAATTCTTTATGTATTAAAATTTGCTACAAATTTAAGAAATTATTAATTTTACGGCAAACAAATTAACTGAAACATCGTGTTACCAAAAATAATTATAGATAATCGTATCAAAGGTGTGTGTCCCGATATGCGTATCGGAGTGATTAGAGCCAAAGTGACTAACTGTGAAACTTCGCCAGAACTCTGGACTGAAATAGAGCAGGCTGCTGCCGAAATTGTGGAGAAATACGAGTTGCTCGAGATTAATAAGCGTCCGGCTGTGGCTCAAACTCGCACCCTCTATCGTGCACTTGGCAAAGATCCTAATCGCTACCGAGTGGCAAGTGAGGCATTGTGTCGTCGTGTCATTCGTGGACTTGGCTTGTATCGCATAGATACGCTTGTCGATCTTATCAACCTTGTGTCGATGAAAACAGGTTATGCCATCAGTGGACTCGACGGCGATAAACTTGTGGGCGATACTCTCACTATGGGCGTGGGCGAGGAAGGTGAAATGTATTGTGGCATTGGTCGTGGACAATTAAATATTGCTGGTATGCCTGTGTATCGCGATGCAGTGGGTGGTGTGGCCACTCCTACAAGCGACGAAGAACGCACCAAAATCACCCTCGATACTTGCACATTGCAAATGAATATCAATGGGTTCGGCCCTGAAATGCCAATGGAAGAGGCTGTGGCATGGAGCGTGGAACTATTACGCAAATATGCTGGTGCCACTGAGGTGGAAACTTGCATTGTGAGTTAGGAATTAGAAGTTAGGAGAGAGGAGTTATGAAGATATTAAAGATTTATACGGAAAATCCCAACGACCGCCATATAGATGAGGCTGTGGAGGTGTTGCGCGATGGTGGAATCATCATTTATCCCACCGACACTTTGTATGCACTTGGGTGTGATGCTCTCAATAATCAAGCCATCGAGCGAATATGCAAACTCAAAGGGTTGAAAAGCGATAAAACCAATTTGTCTATCATCTGCGAAGATATTTCGCAAGTGGCTGAGTATGCACGCATTGGAAATGATGTGTTCAAGATGATGCGTAGCAATCTGCCAGGTCCGTTCACATTCATCTTGCCTGCACTTTCAGCCTTGCCAAAGGCGTTTAAAGGTCGCAAGACTGTGGGCGTGAGAGTACCTGACAATGCCATAGCACGATTGCTCGTGGAGCGATTGGGAAATCCTATCCTTTCATCGTCGGTGAAGTGTGACGATGAAGACTACGGGTGCGAACCCGAACTCATAGCTCAATGTTATGATGGGGTAGAACTGATACTCGACGCCGGACGCTCCGAAAGCATTCCTTCTACAGTGATAGATTGCACCAATGGAGAACTCGAAATCATCCGTCAAGGCAAAGGAGAACTCCAATAAAGGTTTCGTGATGATGTGAAGAAAATGAAGAAAAAAGTTTTTTTTAAGAAATAATATCTTGAAAAATTTCTTTATTAATGAATAAATCTCTATTTTTGTAGGACAAATAGATAAGTAAAAACTTATAATAACGAATTAATAAAAACAGATTATGTCAAAAGTTACAGTTATCGGCGCTGGTAATGTGGGCGCAACTGCTGCTAATGTATTGGTACTTAGCCAAATCGCAGACGAAGTAGTTCTTCTTGATATCAAGGAAGGTGTATCAGAAGGTAAGGCAATGGATATTATGCAAACAGCAAATATCCTAAAGGTTAACACTACACTTAAGGGTGTTACTAACGACTATGCTGCTACTGCAGGTTCTGATGTTGTTGTTATCACTTCAGGTATTCCTCGTAAGCCAGGTATGACTCGTGAAGAACTTATCGGTGTAAACGCTGGTATCGTGAAGAGCGTAGTAAGCAACGTTATTGCTCACTCTCCTAATGCTATCATCGTGTGCGTAAGTAACCCAATGGATACAATGACTTACTTGATCCACAAGACAAGTGGTCTTCCAAAGAACCGTATCATCGGTATGGGTGGTGCTTTGGATAGCGCTCGTTTCCGTTACTACTTGACTCAAGCTCTAGGTGCTAATGTAAACGACGTTGACGGTATGGTAATCGGTGGTCACGGTGACACTACTATGATCCCTATGAAGCGTCTTGCTACTTACCGCGGTGTGCCTGTAAGCACTCTAATGGAAAAGGAAACTCTTGATAAGATCGCTGCTGACACTATGGTGGGTGGTGCTACTCTTACTGGTCTTCTTGGCACAAGTGCTTGGTATGCTCCAGGTGCTGCTGCTGCTCAAGTGGTTAAGGCTTGTCTTCACAACGAAAAGCTTCTTCTTCCTTGCAGCGCATTGCTTGAAGGTGAATATGGTCACGAAGACGTATGCGTAGGTGTTCCTGTAATCCTTGGTAAGGACGGTATCGAAAAGGTAGTAGAAATTGAACTTACTGCTGAAGAAAAGGAATTGTTCGATAAGAGCGTTGCTGCTTGTAAGAACACTAACGCTGCTCTTGAAGGTGCTTTGAACTAATCCATTAGTCAAAATACAACTAAACAAAAAGGGACTCCTCGTGAGTCTCTTTTTGCGTTTATGATAGTTTTGTGCTATATTTGTGTTATTATTGTATAACTTTAAATTGAAACGATTATGAAAAAGAAAATGAATGTGATGATCCTTTTGGTGGCAATGATGTTTGTGGCTGTGTCGTGCAATGCTGAGAAGGCTAAGCAAAACGAGGTGGCAGAGAGTGTGGAAGTTGTAGCTGATCCGGCGAAGGTGGAAACAGCTGAAGCTCAAGCATTGCCAAAGGTAATTGATTTCTATGCCACTTGGTGTGGACCATGCAAAATGATAGCACCTATCATTGAGGAATTGGCTAAAGAATATGAAGGAAAAGTGATATTTGAAAAAGTGGATGTAGACGAGAATTCTGCGATGGCGCAAGAATATGATGTAGAGGCTATACCTACATTGGTGTTTATGAAAGCCGATGGCACTTACGAAAAGACTGTAGGATTCAAAGATAAAGAAGCCATAAAGGCAGAAATCGCCAAGATTATGGAATAATCAATGGCTTGAAGGTAGTATTTACCTTTTGTCCTTAAAAAAAAATAATAAGGAGACTGAAATCCATCGTAGATTCCAGTCTCCTTATTCTATATATATGAATTTTAATTATTCGCCGCGAGTGAGCACATTCACTGTGAGTGCTTCGTAAGCGCGTTCAACCTTAGCGCGAGCAGCTTCCACCGATTCGTCAGTAGCAAGGATTACACCCATGCGACGGTGACCGTTGATTTCTGGTTTACCGAAGATACGCATTTGCACACCTGGTTCGGCAAGCACTTTTTCAAGGTTGTCAAACTCTATACGGTTGGTTTCGCCTTCCACCACCACAGCACGCGATGCCGAAGGGCCGAAGAAACGGATTGAAGGAATAGGTAAACCAAGTAGGGCACGAGCATGTAGTGCAAATTCGCTTTGGTCTTGTGAAATCATTGTCACCATACCTGTGTCGTGTGGACGAGGCGACACTTCGCTGAAAATCACTTCATCGCCTTTGATAAATAATTCCACTCCGAAGATACCATATCCGCCAAGTGCATCAGTCACCTTCTTGGCTATTTCTTGAGCCTTAAGAAGTGCTGCAGGCGTCATTGGTTGAGGCTGCCATGAATAGCGATAGTCGCCATCTATTTGAATGTGACCGATAGGTTCGCAATATTGAGTACCAAGAATGTTGCGCACGGTGAGAAGAGTGATTTCATAGTCAAAATCCACAAATCCTTCCACAATCACACGACCAGCACCAGCACGTCCGCCTTCTTGTGCATTTTGCCATGCTGCTGCCACATCTTCTTGTTTTTTGATGGTGCTTTGTCCGTGTCCCGATGAACTCATAATAGGCTTAACCACGCATGGGATACCTATTTCTTCTACTGCAGTGTAGAATTCTTCTTCGGTAGAAGCAAATTTATATCGAGATGTAGTGATGCCAAGTTCTTCGGCTGCAAGTCGGCGGATACCTTCGCGATTCATAGTAAGCCATGCAGCATTGGCTGTAGGAGTCACATTATAACCTTCTTTTTCAAGTTCTACAAGCACTGGAGTGGCTATAGCTTCCACTTCAGGGATGATATGGTCGGGTTGTTCGAGTTCGATCACTTCGCGTAGTTTTTCGCCATCAAGCATATTGAACACATGAAAATGATGAGCCACTTGCATTGCAGGGGCATTTGGATACTTGTCGCAAGCTACCACTTCCACGCCGAGACGCATAAGTTCGATTGCCACTTCTTTGCCAAGTTCTCCGCTACCAAGAAGCAGAGCTTTGCGACCAACACTGGTCATCAACGAGCCTATTTTAGCCATAATGTTTATTTTGGTTTAAAAATTAATTTCTTACGCAAAATTACTAAAAATTATCGTATATACCAAATTCCCCATTCGATGCTATACAAAGAAAGGGAAAGCAATATGCCTTCCCTTTCTTATATAAATGTAATGTTTCTTTGAAATCAAAATTAGATAAGTGAAATCACGATTTCTTCTTCTGTTTCGTTGATGTTAAGTTTACCTTCGCGAGCTAACCAACCGATTGCAGCGTAAAGTTCCTTTTCCTTAAGCTTTGTAGCTTTCTTTAGGGCCTTCATATTCAAAGCACCTTGTTCGTTTAGAGCTGTCCATGCTTTACCAGCCCATTCGCCAATAATTTCTACGTTCATTAGTAATAAAAAAATAGTTAATAAATTGTATTTTCTCAAATATCGGTGCAAAATTACACATTTTTTACGAATAATCACATATTAAGGGGGATAAAAATGCGTGACCCCCCTGAAATTTAAGCAATTTCTTGAAAAATGACCTAAATTCAAGATGAAATATGGAGGTTTTACCTTTAATTGTTGTATCTTTGCAAGATATGAAGGGACTTGTAGTGAAAAATACGGGCAGTTGGTATGTGGTGCGACTTGAAGATGGGGCGGTTGCCAATTGCAAAATTAAAGGGAATTTTCGATTAAAGGGAATTCGCACCACCAATCCTGTGGCTGTGGGAGATATGGTGGAGGTGGATGTGAAGGCCGATGCGTCATATATTGTTAGCATTGATACAAGGCGCAACTATATAATTCGCCGTGCGTCTAATTTGTCGAAAGAATCGCAAATTTTGGCTGCTAATATCGATCAGTCGCTTTTGATTGTGACTCTGAAAGAACCGGTGACCAATACTACTTTTATCGACCGTTTCTTGGCCACTGCCGAGGCTTACAATGTGCCTGCTGTGATAGTGATAAATAAAATAGACCTTTTGCAAGACGAAGATGAGAAAGAATACCTCGAAGGAGTGAAAACTCTATATGAGGTGGTAGGTTATAAGGTGATAAAGATGAATGCTCTCACAGGTGAGGGACTCGATGAACTTAAAGAGGTGCTTCAAGGCAAGACCACTCTATTGTCGGGAAATTCTGGTGTGGGAAAATCGTCGATTATCAATCTCGTGCTACCAGGACTGAATCTACGCACAGGTAGTGTATCAGAATCGCATCATACTGGTATGCACACCACTACATTTTCCGAAATGTTTGATCTTCCCGATGGAGGTAGTGTGATAGATACTCCAGGGGTGAAGGGATTTGGTACTATCGACTTTGATAAGGCCGAAGTTGCACACTATTTCAAAGAAATATTTGAAATGTCGCACAATTGCAAGTATAACAATTGTACTCACACCCACGAACCTGGTTGTGCTGTGCTCGAAGCTGTAGAAAATCATTACATTAGTGAATCGAGATACACAAGTTACTTGAGTATTCTTGAAGATAGTGCTGACGATAAGTATCGCAAGCCTTTTTAGCATATTAGGTGTTAAAAAGGATAATTAAGTGATTTTTTTGGTAGAAAAGTTGCTTAATGAGGGAAATATTGCTACATTTGTAAAAAATTGGATAAAAAGATGGCAACTGATTTGCATTCTACTACTGAACGATTGTTAGGAAAGACAGCGGTGCTTGTGGAAAAGTATAACGCACTGTTGGCTAAAAGTAGAGAATTGGAATTGCAAATAGAGGCTTTGGAAAAAGAAGTGAATACCTTGAAGAAGGAACGCGAAGTGTTATCGCAAGATAATGAATATCTGCGTATTGCTCGCACTATTTCACCCTCTTTTGAGCAAATGGCCGATAGTAAAGCTGTTTTATCGCAATTAGTGCGGGAAATAGATAAGTGTATCTCACAATTAACTTGTAAGTGATGGCTGACGATATAAAAGATGATGGCTTGGAAAGATTGTGGCTCGACCTCGGTCGTGCAAAACAGCAAAGCTACAATGTGAAAAAGGAAGATAAAAGTCTTTGCGAAAAAGCCGAAGAGTTGGTTAATAACTTGTGGGGCGCTTGGATGAACAAATATGTTGCAAACACCGAAGAAGAGGTGAATTCACCAGTATATAATTCAGAGGTGATGATGTCGCGAGTTGCTTTCAGATTGGCTCGTTTGTATTTGGAAGAGCGTAATAAGAATAGCAAGATGGAAGAGGTGCTCGCTGGCTTTGAAAAGAAACTCGACGATATAATCGTGAAAGTGGATTGATAAGTCAGTATTGTGCTTAAATGAATCTAAAAGACTGAAAATGATGCCATTTGTTGGCGTTGTGGAATATATTTATTTATCATATAAGGAGATTTACCTGCACTTTTTGATGCAAAAGTCACAGTGGTGGACATACGCATTGATAAGTGCATTTTTTGTATATATAACTAAATTTAAAACTAAAAAAACTAAACAAAATGACATTAGGTATAGTACCCGTGGTGTTGATTGCCGTTGCCACTTTGGCTATCGGAATCGTAGGAACACTGATTATAACTCGTATTATAGCCAAGTCGAGAGCTAATAGCATTATTGAAGAAGCTAAGCTTGAGGCTGAGGTTATCAAGAAGAACAAAATCATCGAAGCCAAAGAGGCTGAAATGGTGATCAAGAGCGAGGCTGAAAAGCAAGCCAATCAACGTATGTCGAAGGTGCAATCGGCCGAAGCTAAATTGAAACAACGCGAATTGCAGCTCAACCAACAACAGTCGGAAAATCAACGTCGCAAAAACGAAAATGAAGCGTTGAAGGCTAACTTGGAAAATCAATTGAGCCAAGTAGATGCTAAGAAGGACGAACTTGATAAGATGCAAAAAGAAGTGATGGATACTCTTGAGCATGTATCAGGACTTTCGGCTGAAGAAGCTAAGGAAAAACTTGTGGAATCGTTGAAAGATGAAGCTAAGACTGCTGCTGCTTCTTACATCAACGATATCATGGATGAGGCTAAGATGACTGCAAACAAAGAAGCTAAACGCATCGTGGTGCAATCAATCCAACGCGTAGCCACAGAAACTGCTATTGAAAATGCGGTTACTGTGTTCCACATCGATAGCGATGAAATTAAGGGACGCATTATCGGTCGCGAAGGTCGCAACATTCGCGCTCTTGAAGCTGCTACTGGTATCGAAATCATCGTTGATGACACTCCAGAAGCTATCGTGCTTTCAGGTTTTGATCCTGTTCGCCGCGAGATTGCTCGTCTTGCTTTGCACCAATTGGTGGCCGACGGTCGCATTCACCCAGCACGCATCGAAGAAGTGGTGGCTAAGGTGAAAAAGCAAGTAGAAGAAGAAATCATCGAAACTGGTAAGCGCACAGCTATCGACCTTGGTATCCATGGCTTGCACCCAGAACTTATTCGCTTGGTGGGTAAGATGAAATATCGCTCATCTTATGGTCAAAACTTGCTACAACACTCTCGCGAAACTGCCAACCTTTGTGCTATCATGGCATCTGAACTTGGTCTTAATCCTAAGAAAGCTCGTCGTGCCGGTTTGCTTCACGATATAGGTAAAGTGCCAGATGAAGAACCAGAATTGCCACACGCATTGCTTGGTATGAAACTTGCCGAAAAGTATAAGGAAAAACCAGATATTTGCAACGCTATCGGTGCTCACCACGACGAAGAAGAGGCTACAAGCCTTCTTGCTCCTATCGTGCAAGTGTGTGATGCTATTTCAGGTGCACGCCCAGGTGCACGCCGCGAAGTGGTTGAGGCATACATCAAGCGTTTGAACGACCTTGAGCAATTGGCTCTTTCTTATCCTGGTGTTATCAAGACTTATGCTATCCAAGCAGGTCGTGAATTGCGCGTGATTGTGGGTGCTGACAAGATTGACGATGCTCAAACCGAACAATTGTCGGCTGAAATCGCTAAGAAGATTCAAGATGAAATGACTTACCCAGGTCAAGTGAGAATCACCGTTATTCGTGAAACAAGAGCGGTAAGCTTTGCAAAATAAGAAATTGAGGTGATATATGGAAAGCAATAACTCAGAAATGAAAAAAGAGTGTTGCGGACAATGCACCAGCAATGAGGTGGGACCACGAAGCAAAACTCAAAGCACCAATTGGCTTGCCGATGTGCCAGGAGGATTGAATGACTTCGATATCGTAGAGGTGTCGTTCAAGAATACGCGAAAGGGTTTCTTTAAAAATAGTTCGCACATTCCGCTCGAAATAGGCGATATGGTGGCTGTTGAGGCCAATCCAGGTCACGATATTGGTAAGGTGACTATGGTGGGCAAACTTGTAAAGTTGCAAATGAAGCGTGCTAACCTTCGTCCCGACTTGGAAATACTTCGAGTATTTCGCAAGGTGAAACCGAGCGATATGGAACGCTACGAAGAGGCTAAGGCAAAGGAAACGGACACGATGATTCGTTCGCGTAAGATTGCCGAAGACTTGCGACTAAATATGAAAATTGGCGATGTGGAATATCAAGGTGATGGAAACAAAGCTATTTTCTACTACATAGCCGACGAACGCGTAGACTTCCGTCAGCTCATCAAGGTGCTTGCCGATGTGTTTAAGGTGAGAATCGAGATGAAGCAAATCGGCGCTCGTCAAGAAGCTGGTCGAATTGGTGGTATTGGTCCTTGTGGTCGTCCGTTGTGTTGCTCAAGTTGGATGTCGAATTTCGTGTCGGTGGCTACAGGTGCTGCTCGTTATCAAGATATCTCGCTCAATCCTCAAAAACTTGCTGGGCAGTGTGCTAAACTCAAGTGTTGTCTCAATTTCGAGATCGACTCTTATGTAGAAGCTGTAAAGCAATTGCCTGAAAGAAATGTGGTGCTTGAAACCAAGGATAATCTTTATTATCACTTCAAGACCGATATTTTCAAGCGTGAAATCACATATTCTACCGATAGAAATATGGCAGCAAACCTTGTGACGCTGAGTGCCGAACGAGTGTTTGAGGTGATGGCTCTGAATAAAAATGGTGTGCGTCCCGACAAACTAAATCTCGATAGCGACGAACGCGCTCGTGAGATGAATATGTATGGCGACATTATCGGACAAGACAGTGTGACTCGTTTTGATAAGGCGAAGAAAAAGAAGAATAAAAATCGCAACAATAGAGAGCGTCGTGATGCTGATGCACCAAGAGGTGGTGCGCGAAATGAAAATCGTAATCAGCAAAATGATGGCGAAAATCGTCAACGCGAACGAGCTCCTCGCGAAGGTGATGGACAGCAACGCCGTCCTCGCAACGGAGGAGGAAACAATGGTAATCGTCGTTTCAAAGGCGACCGACGCAATGACGGTGAACACAAACAAGGTGCTGAAAATGAAAAGAACGGCAACAATACTCCAAAGGCTGATTAATGTTTTATGTGAAGGGTATCGTGTGAACTCACTTTTCGTTATTTTTATGATTTTATGCTTAGGAGCTTGTACTCCTAAGCATTCTTCGTATAGTGAGTTTAAGGAGATACTTCAAGAAGGATGGGCTAAAAGTGTGGGGTGCGAGTTTGTTCCCGAATATAAAGACACTGCATCTCATTACAATGTGGATGTGGCATTGTGTGTGTCGCACAAATATGCCTATCGCAATGCAAGTGTGGTGGTGGATTTCCTAAAACAAGATTCGCTTGTGGAGCGTTGTATTGTAGACTATGAACTCACCGATGCCAATGGCAATTGGAGTGCATCGGGATTTGGTGTGATGTATCAGGTGGCGAAGCGTGTGAAGGACAATCTGCCAAGCTCCTCGTTTGATAAGATACAGGTGTGGCAAGGGCTTGATTGCGACACACTTCCATTTGTGGAAAAGGTGGGCGTGCTACTTGAAGCCAATGAGTAAATTATAACATTGATACTTATTTTTTGAAATTCCTTTATTATGATAGCAGAATATTTAGTTAAGGAGATAACAAAGCGTGTGAATCGCATTGCAGATGCGTTGCAGAAGAATAATTATGATGCTATGCTCGTGTCGAGCAATGTTAACTTATATTATACATCGGGCAGGGTGTTTAGTGGATATACTTATATCACTGCTCAAGGCGAAGTTTCATATTTCGTGAAGCGACCTGTGGGTTTGCAAGGTGATAATGTGAAATACATTCGCAAGCCAGAGCAAATCATTGATATGCTTCCTGTGAAACCACAAAAAGTGGCATTGGAACTTGATAGCCTTTGCGTCAATGATTATCGCCGACTTGCAAAAGTCTTTGATGGTTGTGAAGTGGTGGACGCATCTATGATATTACGCTATATGCGTTCGGTGAAGACTGAATATGAAGTGGAAAAGATGCGAAAGTGTGGAAAACTTCACACCGAAGCCTATGAGCACATCAAGCACTTCTATCATGAAGGAATGACCGATGCTCAATTGCAGATTGAGGTTGAACGCCAATTGCGACTGAATGGTTCGCTTGGTATTTTCCGCATTCATGGCGAAAGTATGGAACTATTTATGGGTAGCGTGCTTTGTGGCGACAATGCCGATAGTCCATCGCCTTACGATTTTGCTATGGGTGGTGCAGGACTCGACGATTCGCTTCCTGTGGGATGCAATGGTAGCGTGATAAAGCCAGGTATGACTGTGATGGTGGATATGTGTGGCAATTTCAATGGTTATATGACCGATATGACTCGTGTATTTTATGTGGGTGACCTTGACGAAACAGCAAAGAAAGCACATCAGTTGTCGATAGATATTCATCATCGCCTTATGGAAGAGGGTAAGCCTGGAGTGGCAGCAAGCCGATTATACGAAATAGCACTTGAAATGACCAAAGAGGCTGGTATGGAAGCCTATTTTATGGGGCATAAACAGCAAGCTGGCTACATAGGTCATGGCGTGGGTATAGAGGTGAATGAAGCACCTGTATTGGCTCCTCGCAGTCGCGAAGTACTCGAAAAGGGTAATGTGATAGCTCTTGAACCTAAGTATGTGATTCCTGGTGTAGGAGCTGTGGGCGTGGAAAGCACTTATGTGGTCACTGAAAATGGTATGGAATCTATCACCACTTATCCCGAAGAATTGGAAAAATTGGGTTGATTGAAGCATCTCCTTAAAGTGAAATTTAGAAAAATAGATGAAAGAAAAGATAGAACATAATATACACCAACATTTGAGTCGCGATGTTTTTCACAAGGTGGGAAGTGTTGCCGATGCACTTGGCAGAGAATGCTATGTGGTGGGTGGTTATGTGAGAGATATTATTCTTGAACGCACATCCAAGGACATAGATTTTGTGACCATTGGTAGTGGGATAGAGGTGGCTGAAGCTGTGGCTGAGTCTATGGGCAAGTACACTTCGCTCGCTGTGTATCGCACTTATGGCACTGCACAAGTGAAAAATCGCGAGTATGAATTGGAGTTTGTGGGAGCTCGCCGTGAGTCGTATAATAGAGAAAGCCGCAATCCCATAGTGGAAGATGGCACACTCGACGACGATCAACGTCGACGCGATTTCACAATCAATGCTATGGCTATATGTGTGAATAGTGAACGCTATGGCGAATTACTCGATCCGTTTGATGGTATTGGCGACCTTCAGCGTAGACTTATTCGCACTCCTCTCGATCCAGATATTACATTTTCCGACGATCCGTTGCGCATGATGCGTGCGGTGCGTTTTGCTACTCAACTTGGCTTTGAAATCTTTGATGAAACATTTGCAGCTATTAAACGCAATTGTGAACGTATAAAGATTATCACACGAGAACGCATCGTAGATGAATTGATGAAAATTATGAAATCGGCAGTGCCATCTCGTGGTTTCATTTTGTTGAAGGATAGCGGACTTTTGGAACTAATTATGCCCGAATTGGCTGCTCTGAGTGGAGTGGAAGTCGTAAAAGGAAGAGGTCATAAGGATAATTTTTATCACACTATGCAAGTGCTTGATAATGTTGCCCAAAAGAGTGATAATGTGTGGTTGAGATGGGGCGCTCTGATGCACGACATTGCAAAACCTATTACAAAACTATACGACGAAAAAATGGGTTGGACATTCCACAACCACAATTTTATAGGTGCTAAGATGGTACCACGCATCTTCAAGAAGATGAAATTGCCTATGGATGCTAAAATGAAATATGTGCAAAAAATGGTGGAATTGCACATGCGTCCTATTGCATTGGTTGAGGAAACAGTTACCGATTCGGCTGTGCGTCGTTTGCTATTCGACGCAGGCGAAGATATAGAAGACTTGATGATACTTTGCGAGGCAGATATCACTTCAAAGAATAATGAGAAGGTGAAGCGTTATCTTGATAACTACCAGCTTGTGCGTGAAAAGATGCGTGAAATCGAAGAAAAGGACCGTATTCGCAATTTCCAACCACCAGTAGATGGATTGGAGATTATGAGAATATTCTCTCTTGAGCCTTGCCAGGAGGTGGGACAATTGAAAGAGAAAATAAAGAATGCCATACTCGATGGAGTGATAGGTAACGACCGAGAGGAAGCTCTTGCTTATCTATATCAAGTAGCTGCTGAAATGGGACTGAAACCCGTGTCGGAATGATAAACAAAAATGAGTTGCACCACATCAATGCAACTCATTTCTTTTGTCTATTATTTCTTTTTCACTCCGAATAGGTAGTGTGCAAGTATCGGACTAAGTCGTATTGTATTACTTATAACAAGGCACACAATAACCACTATTATAGCCACAGCGAGACACACGAATAATCCTACAACGGTAGATGACGAACCCATATAATCTCCCATCCACTTCAAATCAGGCAATAGGAAATAGTGTAGAAGATATATATCGAGAGTTCTACGACCTATGTATTGCAACGTTTTCCCAAGTAAAGTTTGTTGGGTGAACGATTCTTGGTGATTTTTGAAAAAGTTATATACGATAGTTATGCCAAGTATACCATTTACGCCCATTGCCAATTTAATGTATAGATTGTATTGCGATATAACTTCTTCTGGTTGTTGAAGAAGTAAAATTCTAATGGTTGTGATAACTGTAAACAACACTATCGTTAGAGCCATTACATATTTATTATTTGATATTTCTTCAAAACGTTTTTTGTAGCTTCCAGCTATAATGCCAAACAAGAAGAAAGGTAAATATGATGCAAGTTGGTTAAGTGATAGTATATTATACACAAGTTCATAATTTGGGAATATGTGGAAAAATGTTTTCTCAAAAACAAGTACCACACCCATCACCAATAATAGAAGCATTGCAAACATTCCTTGCCCCTTATCCTTGAAGTTTTGGAATTGAGAAAAAAGGAATGCTATAGTGTAATATATAATGAACATCAACAATAATGTGAGAGTAAACCAATATCCCAATTTGAATGGTTCCGAAAAGAATGTTGAAATATTAGAATTTGCTATCAAATAGGTATACATTATACCGAAAAATAAGGTGGGTATAAGTTGTACCTTTATCTTTTTAAAGCAGCTTGTTACGTATGATCCAAAACTATAAATTTTGGTTGCATTGTATGCTATGAGTCCACTAATGAAGAAGAATAATGGCATTCTGAATGTCATAAAGATTAGTCCTATAACAGATGGATCATTGACAAGACTATAAGTTTCAATATGATTAAGCACAACCAAAATCATAGTAAAACCTCGAAGTGCGTCGATATATTCAATTCTTTTAGATTGGTTCATATAGATTATATGCTATTGATTGTGATGAAATCTCTGATGTATCCTATATATATAATAAGCGATAAAATGTAAAGTGCTACGGCATTGTAGAGGAAACGATGATTGGCTGTGATGTCTCGTCCGTTTCTCCACATTTGGTATAGATGGATTAAAATCCAACCCACCACGAAGGTCGACCAAAAGGTAAATCCATCAGATATATCGATAGAGTAACCGAAAAACTTTAAATTGTAACCTAATTTCAAGTATATAAATGTGGCTGTGCCTATTGCCGCCACACTTGCTATCACACGGCCTGTGATGAGTAGCAGAGTGGGATTGTTTTTGAATAATTGGAGTGCATATCTTACTATAGGTGGAGTAAATAAGAATAGTGACGCCACTATTAGCACCCCATAAATTTTATTGGATAGGGGAAGGCTTGCATATATTGCACTATATATATTACCAAGTGTGAGTGCACTCGCCAAAAATACAAGCGACGATAGGAATGAATTATTTAGGTTTCCTTTTCTGCTATCAAATAAAAATACTCCCACCGATAGAATGGTGAGCAATATGGTAGGGATTAACCCAATGCGTATATGGTCGATAATAGGAAATATAATAAGTGCTATAATTCCTACTAATACGAAGGTGAGTGCTTTTTTCGATTCTATTTTATGTGACATAGGTTGATTGAGGCATTAATTTTCTTTAGAGTCGTTACTCATTACGGGCAGACTCCAGTTGTAGATTACCGAAAGTACACGCACCACTATGATGATGCCAGCGCATGTAATTTGTTGAAGCATCATAGAGCCACCTAAGTGATGTATCAGCCAGTAGCAAAGTCCGCCTGCCAAACATGCTGTGGCATACACTTCCTTGCGAAAGATAAGAGGTTCCTCATTTATAAGGATATCGCGTAATACTCCACCAAAGGCACCTGTAATTGTACCCATAATGATGGCTACCCACATAGGGAAACCGAAATCGAGTGATTTCTGCATACCGATTACCACAAAGAGTGCAAGACCTATAGTGTCGAATATAAACACTGTGTGGTCCAGTCTTACAAGGTATTTCTTAAATAATATCACTAAGATAAGTGCTATAGCTGTGACTATAAGATACCAATAATTTAGCATCCAGAAAGGTGTGGTGCTAAGGAATAAGTCGCGAATTGTACCACCTCCGATTGCTGTAACAAGGCCCACGATGAATGCCCCAAACCAATCGAAATTTTTGAGTGCAGCAAGTCTAATACCACTTATAGCGAAGGCAAGTGTGCCTATGATTTCTACTATTAATAGGAATGTAATCTCCATCTAAATATAGATTTTTAAAATTAAGACTACAAAATTAATAAAAAACGAGCATTTAATAAAGTGAACTTATATAAATTACTTTATGCCGAGTTTGTCACAATCCTATAAACAAAAGCACCATTCCCCACAATATAGAGAACGGTGCTTAATATGTCTAAAATCTATTTTTAGAATTTGATGCTTAATCCTGTTGAGATATTAAATTTAGCTGCATCGATAGGAACCATATACTTACCATAGTTTGCCAAAATATAATCGGCTCCTACGAAGAAATTGCCTAAGGTGATAGTCGCACCTAATGAGTGGTTGATGCTCGACATTGAACCATTGATAGCCATCTTGAAATATTTATGAGGCTTAAGGTTTACTGTGAGCATACCTTCGGCATAAGTCTTAGGAGTGCCTACGCGAACTGTTCCGAGCAAACCGAACGAAATCTTATTATCAAGAATTTGATATTCAGCACCAGCACGGAATGTGGTGTGAAGCGAAGATGATGCCGATGAGTAACTTTCGTCTTCTGTGTATCGAGAAAGTGCTTCTATGCGATCGGCTATATCGTCGGCTGCGTCTTCAAATTTTTTGCTGTCTTCGTCGGCAATATTATCAAAGCCAGTGTATTCAAATGTATCGTTAGTATTGCGATAAAGTGAAGCATCGCTCCATTTCAAGAAACCTATATCAGTGATGGCAAGCGACACATTAAGATTGTCGTTCACTTGATAAGTAGCACCGAGATCCAATGCAGCACCGAAACCATCAAGACTTGGTGAGATGTTGTAATCTACGATTTCATTATTTTTATTGATATCCAATCCTACCGATTTAGATGCCACAAGAGAGGTGCTTTGTTCTATTGTCCATTTATCTGCACCCATATATATGCGCATATTGTCTACATTGGAATTGATATATCCCATGCCTAACAATAACTTTGCTTTTGCACCCACTGTCAAACGGTCGTTTATTTTACGAGAATGTCCGAAGGCTATAGATGCGTAGTTGTGGAGTTGCGAATTGAGTCCCGCCAAGTTATATTCGTTTACACCATTCTCTTGTCCTTCTTTAAGGAAACGGAACACTTCCTTAGGAATGTATTCACCTGTTCTTGAATGAACGCTTATGCCTACAGAATTGACACCTCCGAATGCCTTGAATCCTACATTCAATAATGTCATATCTACATTTAATTCTATAGCATTCATTTTCTTGAAATGCGACATTGCATCTTCTGTAGAAATAGAAGGGTGAAGGAATGTAATCATTTCGTCATTGTTGTACGGACGCATCAAAGCACCCATTCCTATATCCGAGCTATATACAAAATGATTATTTAAGAAAGGAGTTTCCACCCATCCACAATCTGCCATAAGGGCTGGATTGAGATATTGGCGTTGTGTTACTCCATCAAGAAAATAGATAGAGTTAGGAGCTTGGGCAAATGCCGAAAGACCTGATAGCGTAGCCACGGCTACCGATAGCATATATTTAATAGATGTTTTCATTATCTTGATTTTTTTGGAGTGTAAGATTAGTCTTTATAAGTGATGCCTTTAGGTAGTTTTGCAACACCATTTTTTATCATAATATATTGTGACGACTTGAGTACGATGTCCTTATCGGTAGCATTTTTTGCTTTAATAGAGTATCTGATTACATCTAATAGTTCTAAGTCGTTGCTGCCACTTTTTTCTTCAAGTGAAAGAGTGATGTGAGTAGTAGCTTCTTCTCCGTTTTCAGAACCTTTCACATACACATAGTTGTTTTCTTGTCCGAAAAGGCTGATGCCATTGAGTGTGTTGCCATTGGCATCGCAAAATTCCACAGAAGCCTCAAGGTCTACTGGAATAGTGCTCACTGCATCAAATTCCAAGATAAGATTGTTGGTAAGTTCAGCAAAATCATCAATATCTTTGTGAAGATTGCTCACTTCGTCGGTGTAACTGATAGCAATATTAGAGAATGAGAATGGTACATTCACATTGTAGTTACCTGCAAGATTGTAGCTCTTTCCAAGTTCCAAACCAGAGCAATTGGTGCCATCTGCCACTATTCTATTGGTAGAAATGTGATAGGCATCTGGAATAGTAGCAAGCAATGTAGGTAGTGTTTCATTCACAATTAGTGTTACGCCTTCTGCCACTTCGCGATGTGTGTTTGCGATTACATAGCGAGTAGTAGTTTCTGGCTTGATAGCATTCTCACCATCAAGAGCGATAGTCACAGCTTCGCCAAGAGCTGAATTTGTGGAATTATCCCAAGGTGTGATGCTGATAGTTGTTTCGAGCGACATACCCACAGGATTTGTGAGTGCAAATTCAAATGCGAGGTCGTTAGGTGTAAACGATGATTCCTTGTCTTTGATAAATTCAGGGATATCATTAAGAGAAAGCACTTCATTGATTTCTACCTGAGGTGATACAATACCATTCACACGAGTGATAGAAGCTGGTTCAATAGAATAGCCAAAAGTGAAGTGCATTTTTGTATCCTTTATTTGGTTTGGAGTAACCTTCACTGTGGTTTCTGCATCAAAACTTATTTTTTCGTGGAACGAGAAGTATTTCTTACCATTTTCCACAGTGATGTATTTGCTTTGTTCCTCGGCACTTATTTGTATGTCGTGGATAAGGATTTGAATATCCTCGGTGAAATTGTTTGAAGCATTTAGGAATATATCTTCACGGAAAAGTTCGTGACTACCATCTTGTAGGGTGAACATATCAGGGAATTTGATATGCACATTGTGCAAGTTTACTTCATTGATACCATTCGTACCATTGTCGATATTTGGGATTGAGATGGTAATATGCGATACAGCACCATTGCTATTGTTGAATTCTGCATAGAATAGAGCGTCCACTTCCGAAGGCAATTCGGTGCGTGTTTCTGCCATCTCATATGTAGCCTTCGTTTGAATAGTTATAGGAATTTCTTGAATATAAGGAAGGTTCACCTTAGGCAGATTGTCTATCACGAAATCCGAGAATTGTGGATTAAGACCATTTACGGCAAAAGGAGCTATGTCGGTGATGTGAGAATCGAAACCGCCATCTATATGAAGTTGATAGGTGCCATTTGGACCGGCAGAAATGTCTTCACTTTCTGTGATGATTCTACTTAGAGGGATTTGGACTGTGCTACCTATTGGAATTTGTAGATTTTTCCCAACGGTTATTTCTGTGTTTATCTCTTTTGTGATGTCGAACTCCTCATTGCAAGAAGTAACGGCAACTACACTCAATAGGCATGAGCCTATGAGAAACAGTTTGCTATTAAATTTCATAATATTTTAATGTATTTATACCTTATTTCGGATTATATGTGCAAAATTAGAAATAAATATAAATAAATCAAAATAAAACGGGGTAGAATCTAATGTCGAATTTATTTATCAGATGAATAGTGTTTGCATAGGTGTGAGATTCCACAGTTTAGGCAGTCTGGTTTGCGTGCAGTGCATACATATCTGCCATGCAAGATGAGCCAATGGTGGGCTGTCGCAATCAGTTCTTTCGGAAAATGTTTCACGAGTGTTTGCTCGGTTTCAAGAGGAGTCTTTGAGTTATTTGTGAGACCGATGCGATTGGATACTCGAAACACATGTGTGTCCACTGCCATTGCTGCTTGGTTGAATACTACCGAGAGAATCACGTTTGCTGTTTTGCGTCCCACGCCGGGGATTTTTACAAGTTCGTCAATACTTGAAGGAACTTCGCCATTGTAGACGTCAACAAGCATATTTGCCATTCCGAGCAACGACTTGGCCTTATTATTGGGGAATGTAACGCTCTTTATGTATTCAAAAATATCCTCTACCGAAGCCTTTGAGAGAAGATGGGGGGTAGGGTATGCTTTGAAGAGTGCTGGGGTGACCATATTTATACGCTTGTCGGTGCACTGAGCCGAAAGTATCACAGCCACGAGAAGTTCATAGGGGTTACTGTAATGCAATTCTGTGGTAGGAGCAGGCATATTGGTTTGGAAATAATCTATTACTCCTGTGTAGCGTTCTTTTATGGTCATAATAATGAGAAGTGTTTGAAAATTGTAAACGCATTACTCCTTAATATAGGAGTAATGCGTCTATTTATGTTATATTCTTATAATATTAGTGAGCCGATTCAAATTCTTCAAGAAAACGAACATCGTTTTCAGAGAACATACGAAGGTCTTTCACACGATACTTGAGGTTGGTAATACGCTCAATACCCATACCAAGTGCATAACCGCTATACTTAGTGCTATCAATACCACTTGCTTCAAGTACGTTAGGATCTACCATACCACAACCAAGGATTTCTACCCAACCTGTTCCCTTACAGAATGCACAACCCTTACCACCGCATAGGTTACATGAGATATCCATTTCGGCAGATGGCTCAGTAAATGGGAAGTAAGATGGGCGAAGACGGATTTGTGTTTCTGCACCAAACATTTGGCGAGCAAAATATAGTAGTACTTGCTTTAGGTCGGTGAATGATACATTCTTATCCACATACAATGCTTCTACTTGGTGGAAGAAACAGTGTGCACGATAAGAAATTGCTTCGTTGCGATATACGCGTCCCGGACAGATGATGCGAATAGGAGGTTGAGAATTTTCCATTACGCGACTTTGCACCGATGAGGTGTGAGTGCGTAGAAGCACATCGGCAGGATTGCGTTGGATGAAGAATGTGTCTTGCATATCGCGAGCAGGATGGTCATCGGCAAAGTTCATTGCACCAAACACGTGCCAGTCATCTTCCACTTCTGGACCTTCGGCAAGGGTAAAGCCTAAGCGTGAGAAAATGTCGATAATTTCTTCGCGTACGAGTGAAATAGGGTGGCGTGTTCCAAGTGGAGCAGGCGCAGCCGAACGAGTTAGGTCGATACTATCGTCATCGTTCTTCTTTTCGTCAAAAGCAGCGCGAAGAGCGTTGATTTTGTCGGTAGCGAATGTTTTTAGCACATTAAGTTTTTGTCCGATTTCCTTTTTTTGTTCATTTGGCACATTACGGAAATCATTGAACAAAGAAGGAATTTCACCCTTTTTGCTCAAATATTTGATGCGAAGCACTTCCAATTCTTCTGCATTGGCTACTTGCAACGCTTCAATCTCAGCAGTGAGTTTTTCTATTTTTTCTAACATTGTTATAGTCAACTTAAATTTTTGTGCCACAAAGTTAAGAAAAAAATGTATCTTTGTCATTATGAAAGTGAGGAAAATTGAAGAAAAGGTAGCGGAATATGCTAAAGTACACGATTTGTGTGCTTCGGGTGAGCGTGTAATAGTGACTTTGAGTGGCGGTGCCGACTCAGTGGCATTATTGCGTATTTTGCATTCTATTGGCGTGGAATGTAGTGCTTTGCATTGCAATTTTCATCTGCGTGGAGATGAATCTGATCGTGATGAAGCGTTTGTGAGAGACCTTTGTTCTAAATTGGGTATTCCTTTAAAGGTGAAACATTTTGATGTGGGTGCTTATGAGCGTGAACATAAGGTATCCACCGAAATGGCTTGTCGTGAATTACGATATGCGTGGTTTGATGAAGAATGCATTTCTCAATGTGCCGTGGCTATTGCTGTGGCTCATCATCACGACGATAGTGTAGAAACCTTTTTCTTGAATTTGTTGAGAGGTACGGGCATTCAGGGCCTCACAGGCATACGAGTGAAAAATGGCAAGGTGGTGCGTCCGTTGCTGTGTTTGACTCGTGCCGAAATCGAAGACTATCTGCATGAGTTAGGGCAAACCTATGTAGTGGATAGTACTAATCTCGAAAATGATTTCAAGAGAAATAAAATAAGAAATGTCTTGATTCCTACTTTAAACGAACTTTTCCCTGACTACACGGTGGGGATGGAACGCACTTTGCAAAATATGCAAGGTTGCAACGACCTATATCAACATTCTGTAGCCGTGATGCGTGAAAATATGGTCACTATTACTCAAGATGGATTAGTGAAGATTGATTTGTCATCGCAACACGATTATGAGGGGGGAGCCACTACTGCCGTTTACGAACTCATTAAGGACTTTGGTTTCAAATCGCACGATGCGGAGATGATTTGTAAATGTGTGGTTAAGGATAGTAATGAAACTCATACTTTTTTCTCGGCAAAATATAGTGCAAATTTGAAGGGGAAAATACTTGAAATATATCTTCGACAAGATAGTGATTTTGAACAACGATTAAACCTAAACGATTTATTGAAATCGAGGGATAGAATACAAGGCTTTTCGGCATCTATTGAACAAAAGAAAAAGGGAAGTAAACGCATCGAGGGCATTGATGGTAAATCGTCGATAGCACTTAATGTGAAGATTCTTGAAGAATGTCCCGAAGTAGTGATTCGTGGATGGAAGATGGGCGATACTATCAGCCCATACGGAATGAATGGCACAAAATTGGTGAGTGATATCTTCACTGAAAATAAGTATTCAGCTTTTCAAAAGAATAATGCTCTCCTATTGGCAACAGCTACAAGCGATACTATTCTATGGGCTGTAAACCTTCGTGCCTCACGCCACTATGCAGTGACTGCCGACGATGAGATGTATTTGAAATTGGAATATTCTTGTTAATTTTTTTCTTAGTTATCCTTTTTAAGGAATAAATCAGGTAAAAAATATTGTAACTTTGCATAGTTTTATTCTTCTCAAGGAAAATGATGGGTGAAAAATACTATATTTGAAGAACTTTTGTGATGAGTGCTTGTTTTTTATAAAAAATGTAGTAATTTTGTCGCAGATTTCAAAGAATACTATCGGCAGTCGTATAGTTGATAGTCATTTCCCTTTAATTTATTTAAAATTGAGCCTCTATGAGGATTGTTGGCTTTTGACGTAGGTTTTGTGGGGCCATACCAAAATCGTCACGTTTAACTGAGCTGAGCAAAATATAGAGTCTTTTTTAAGTTCGTATTTATATTACATTTTCACTGACAAAATCATTGAGATATAGTACATATCTATGACTATACTATGCGAAAGAAAGAGCATAGGATGATATCTCAAACCTCAAACTAAAAAGAATAGAATTTACTAACATAATTTATATGTATAAAATAGAGGATTTAAATCTAAAAGAAGAGTCGGAACTAAAGGCTATTGCCAAGTCGATGAATCTTAAAAAGAGTAGTTCTTTAGATAAGGAAAGTCTTATTTACGCAATTCTTGATATGCAGGCCGAAATTGGAGCGAAGCAACCTGAGGCTAAAACTGCCGACAAGAAAAAACGTGCCAAAAAAACTACAGACAAACCTAAAAAAGCAGATTCTGAAAAGGAAGTAACTCCTGCTCCCGAAAAAGTGGAAGAAAAGGAAATTTCTGTAGAGAAGGAAACTGTTGTTACCGAGAAGATGCCTAAGGCGAAAAAAGAAAAACGTAAAAATACTACTTCTTCAAAAAAAGATGAAGGTGAAAAGAAAACTCCTAAATCTAAAAAAATAGTTGAACCTCAAGCTGAGAAATCAGAAGAAAAGGTGTCTGTGACTGCAGAACCTAAAAAGGATGAGAAAACTGAGGTGAAACTTGATGATAAGAAAGAAGAAAAGACCGAGCAAACTCCAGTCGTAGAGGAACCTAAAAAAGATGCAGTGCCAGAAGTGAAAAAGCCTGCAGTATCGCTCGGTTCGTTCTTCAATACGATGGAACGACAAACTTTTAAACCTCGCTCAAAGGAAGAACGAGAAGAAGCTGAACGCTTAGCTGCCGAAAAGGCTGCACAATCTACTATTGTAATAAATGAGCCTACAACTGAACAGGAACAAATTCCTCAATTACAACAGGCTAATGTTCAACCTCAACAACATCAAGGTAAGGCTAAGAAGAAAAAGCAAAAGCAGCAACAACCTCAGGAGGCTAAACAACAAGAACCTGTTGTAGAACAAGAAGAACCATACAATTTTGATGGTATTATCAAAGGCGTAGGTGTGCTTGAAGTGATGCCCGATGGATATGGTTTCCTTCGTTCGAGTGATTACAATTACTTAAATTCTCCCGATGATATTTATGTGTCGCAAGCACAAATCAAAAACAATGGGTTGAAAACGGGAGATATAGTAGAAGGCTTTATTCGTCCTCCAAAAGAAGGTGAAAAGTATTTCCCATTGAGCCGTATCGAGAGCGTGAATGGTAGAAGTATAGATTTTATTCGCGATAGAATACCTTTCGAACACCTTGTGCCTCTTTTCCCAGAAGAAAAGTTTAATCTTACCGGTGGCGCAAAAACTTGTAATGTGTCTACACGAGTAGTGGATATGTTTGCTCCTATAGGTAAGGGACAACGTGGTTTGATTGTGGCACCTCCTAAAACAGGTAAAACAGTTTTGTTGAAGGATATTGCAAATGCAATTGCCGAAAACCATCCCGATACTTATATGATGATTTTACTCATAGATGAGCGACCTGAAGAAGTGACCGATATGGCTCGAAGCGTAAATGCCGAAGTGATAGCTTCTACTTTTGATGAGCCTGCCGAACGCCATGTGAAGATTGCAGGTCTTGTGCTTGAAAAAGCAAAGCGTATGGTGGAATGTGGTCATGATGTAGTAATCCTTTTGGACTCTATTACTCGTCTTGCGAGAGCCTACAATACAGTGTCGCCTGCTTCGGGTAAGATATTGTCGGGTGGTGTGGATGCAAATGCTCTTCAACGTCCTAAGAGATTCTTTGGTGCTGCTCGTAATATAGAAAATGGTGGTAGTTTGACTATCATTGCCACAGCTCTTATCGAAACAGGTTCGAAGATGGACGAAGTGATCTTTGAAGAATTTAAGGGTACGGGTAACATGGAACTTCAACTTGACCGCAAACTTGCCAATAAGCGTATATATCCTGCTGTTGATATTATCTCGTCAAGTACACGAAGAGATGATTTGCTATTGAGCCAAGAAACATTGAATCGTATGTGGATTATGCGTCGCTTCTTAGGCGATCGCACTTCGCTCGAAGCAATGGAATTCATCAAGGAGAGAATGATACGCACTCGTTCAAACGAGGAACTACTCCTATCAATGAACGACTAAATAGTAGTCTGATATTTGATAATATAAAAAACAGACTATTGGGATACCTAATAGTCTGTTTTTATAATCTGTTATTTTTTTGATTTGTGATTTTTCCAAACAGCATTGTTGATGGTTTGTGCTGTTTTCTTATCGGCTTTGCCACAATATTTCTTGGCATTGGCTTTCTGATTGTAGATGTGGGAGAAAATCACACTTGTGGCAAGATAAGAACCATTATATCCCGGATGTGAACCATCTTTGCCATAGAGATATATCTCGGGATGCTTGTGTCGCATATAAGCCCACACTGTACCCACGTCTATCACTCCGTCGGCATTGAAAATATGAGCCATGGCACGAGTGCCTTTGTTGAGAGCGGCTTGCATCGATTCGTAACTTTCGAAAATCTCGGGGTACTTTGGATAATAGTCTTTATTTTTAAGTCCATCGTTGCCGTGTTCGCGGCCCCAAGTGATTTGTAGGAAGATTTTTGCTTTATCGTTGTGCTTTCTCACATAGTTAATCATATTCATCATTTCTTCCATAATTGGCATACCATCGGGAGTTCCTACTAAGGCAGGCTGTACGCTTTGGCTTTGAATGATGATAAAATCGTAATTACCTTTTTCTACGAGTGAACGACATGTTTCATTCTTTATGTGATAACCCATAGTGGCTCCTCCTTTAGTGAATTTTGAAATTTCGGGAGTGAAACCGTGTGCTCTTGCCATAGAATCCATCATGGTAGGCGTATCGTTGAGATAGGTGTAACTATTACCTATGTATAAAATTTTCTGTGCATAAGTGTAACTTGTAGCAAGAATCAAACTGATGAGAGTAATAAAAGTTTTCATTTTGTTGTTATTAATAGTTAATTTGTACAAAGTTAGTGTTTTTGGAATTAATTAGTGTGATTTATAGAAAAAGTTCTTAAATTTGTAATAAAATAAATGTTTATGGCTGGGATAAATAAAACCAATGTAGCTCGATTGCTCGATAAAGCAAAAGTAGCATACGAGCTTATTCCATATGTGGTAGATGAGAATAATCTTGCTGCCACTCATATAGCAGAGCAACTAAACGAAGATATTAAGCAAGTGTTTAAGACACTTGTGCTACGTGGTGATAAGACCGGACACTTCGTGTGTGTGATTCCCGGTGATGAAGAAGTGAATCTAAAGAAAGCGGCTAAGGTGAGCGGAAACAAAAAAGCCGACCTTATTCCTATGAAGGATCTTCTTGCCACTACTGGTTATATAAGAGGTGGTTGTTCTCCTGTAGGGATGAAAAAGCCGTTCCCTACTTTTTTTGATGAATCATGTGAAAACTACGATTATATATATGTGAGTGCAGGCGTAAGAGGATTGCAACTTAAAATTAATCCTGCTGATTTGGTGGGATATGTAAAGGCAAACCTTGCTTCACTTACCGATAGAGAAACTGAAGAAGATGACTTGTGATATGAAGAATAGAATAGGTACAATATTCAGCCTTACAAGTTTTGGCGAATCGCATGGGGCTGCCATTGGTGGCGTGATAGATGGAATGCCAGCAGGCATAAAGATTGACTTGGCACGTGTGCAAGAAGAACTTGATCGCCGTCGTCCGGGGCAGTCGGCTATTGTTACTGCTCGCAACGAGAGCGACCAAGTAAAGGTGCTTTCGGGTATTTTCGAAGGAGTGACCACAGGCACTTCTATTGGATTTGTTATAGAAAACACCAATCAGCATTCAAATGATTATTCAAATATAAAAGACGCATTTCGTCCGTCGCATGCCGACTATACTTATACTTCTAAATATGGTGTACGTGATTATCGCGGTGGAGGGCGTTCGTCGGCTCGCGAAACTGCAGCTCGTGTAGTTGCAGGAGCTTTTGCTCGTCAAGCATTGGAACAGATAGGTGTAGAAATTTATGCTTACACTTCGCAAGTGGGAAATATTACTCTTGATAATGATTATCACCAATATGATAAGGCTGATATTGAGAAAAATATTGTACGTTGTCCCGATGCCGAAAAAGCACAACAGATGATAGATCTTATCTCGCAAGTGAAAAGTGAAGGCGATACTATAGGTGGAGTGATAACTTGTGTGGTGAAAGGTGTACCTGTGGGACTTGGAGAGCCTGTGTTTGGTCGTCTGCACGCACAACTTGGAGCTGCAATGTTGAGCATCAATGCAGTGAAGGGTTTTGAGTACGGTCTTGGATTTGATTTTGCATCGAAGCGGGGTAGCGAAGTGAATGATGCTTTTGTATGTGAGAATGGAGAGGTGAATACTCGTACCAATAATTCTGGTGGTATACAAGGTGGTATTTCCAATGGCGAAGATATATACTTCCGTGTGGCATTCAAGCCAGTGGCTACTTTGCTACGAGATGTGGAAACTATAAATGCACAAGGCGAAAGTATTACATTGCACGCTAAAGGTCGTCACGATCCTTGTGTGTTGCCTCGTGCAGTACCTATAGTGGAGGCTATGACGGCAATGGTGATTTTAGATAATTATCTCATTAATAAAACTACCACATTGTGAGTATAGAGAAAGGATATTACGACTTTGCTGAATTTTTAGCAAAGTATTTTCCATATAAGGTTCAGAAAATATCAATAAATGCAGGTTTTACTTGCCCCAATCGCGATGGTAGCAAAGGGAAAGGAGGCTGTACTTATTGCAATAATCAAACATTTAATCCCGATTATTGCAAACCTGTAATGTCCGTTGCCGAGCAATTGGAGAAGGGTAAAGAATTCTTTGCTCGCAAGTATCCTAATATGAAATTCCTTGCCTATTTCCAAGCATATACCAATACTTATGGCGAGATAGAACATCTCAAAAGTCTCTATGAAGAGGCTTTAAGTGTGGATGATGTGGTGGGAATAGTGATAGGAACTCGTCCTGATTGTATGCCCGATGAATTACTTGCTTATTTGCAAGAACTCAGTAAAAAGGCTTTTGTGCTTGTGGAATATGGTGTGGAAACATCAAAAAACGAAACTCTACGTGTAATAAATAGGGGACATACTTGGGAAGATGCTGTAGATGCAGTTATGCGCACTCATAGTTATGGCATACCATGTGGGGTGCATCTTATTGTGGGCTTGCCCGGTGAGAGTATAGAAGACATTTTGGCCACTGCCGATGCTGTGTCGCAGTTGCCACTTGCCACAGTGAAACTTCATCAGTTGCAGTTGATTCGAGGTACACGCTTGGCTCAGCAAGTGGAAGACGGAGAACTTGAAATACTACAATGGACTGCTCAGGAATATATTGAGGTGTGTGTGGCATTTCTGCGTAGATTATCGCCTCATATAGCCGTGGAACGATTTGTGTCGCAGTCGCCAGAGCATTTGCTTATATCTCCTCGTTGGGGGTTGAAGAATTATGAATTTACCAATCTTTTGCAAAATCATATTCGTAAGACTTCAACTGTGCAAGGAGTGGATTGTAAATTGTTGTAGATAACGGCAAAGGTAGATTATTAGTGAAATTCTTGCTTTTTAGCGATAAGTTTTCTACTTTTGCTATAAATAAGAGAAGTTTAATAATGAAGCATTTCTTGTAAGTGCTTGAAAATGTATAAAATATAAGGAAATATGGACCATTCTTTGAATTATCTTTTGGCCGAATCCATAAAGAAAAATTGGGAAGAACTTGCTCTTACCGATTTTAATGGTGTAACCTATCAATATAAGGATATTGCTCGCAAAGTGGCTAAATTGCACATCTTGTTTGAAAATTGTGGTGTGAAGCGTGGTGATAAGATTGCTACTTGTGGCAAGAATTGTGCGCAAATGTCTATTGCTATTATTGCATCTATAACCTATGGAGCTGTGACAGTGCCTATTCTGCACGAATTCAAACCCGATAATATCCACCATCTTGTAAATCATAGTGAAGCAAAATTGCTTTTCACAGATTCATCGATTTGGGAAAACCTTGATATAGCGAGTATGCCTGATTTGAGTGGCGTATTGCAAATAAGCGATTACTCTCTCTTCTATTCAAATAGTGAAGCTCTTAACGAGGCTCGTCATCACTTAAATGAGATGTTTGGTAAGAAATATCCAGAGCGTTTCACTCAAAATGATGTGAATTATTACGAGCCAGAAGCTGAAGAACTTGCTCTTATCAATTACACTTCGGGCTCTACTGGTTTCTCTAAGGGTGTAATGCTTCCTCATCGTGCTTTGTGGAGCAATACGAAGTTCTGTATGGAAGAGTTGAAGATATTGAAGCCGGGTGATGGTATCATCTGTATGCTTCCTCTTGCCCATATGTTTGGCTTGGTAATTGAGATGTTCCACACATTCTGTATGGGTTGCCATATCTATTTTCTTACTCGCGTACCTTCGCCTAAGGTGATTATGGATGCATTTGCTCAAGTTAAGCCTAAGGTGATTATAGCAGTGCCTCTTATCCTTGAAAAAATTATCAAGACTAAGGTGTTCCCATTGCTCGAAAAGCCAATTATGAGCTTGATGATGAAGGTGCCTTTTGTAGATGACTATTTGTTGGGTAAAATCAAGGAAAAGATTGAAACTACATTTGGAGGTAATCTTAAACAAATGATTATCGGTGGTGCAGCACTTAATAAGGATGTGGCTAATTTCTTGCATCGCATCAATTTCCCTGTAACAGTGGGTTATGGTATGACAGAATGTGCTCCATTGATTTCGTATGCTCCTTGGGATGTGAATCCAGTAGGTGCATGTGGTAAGATAGTGACTCGTATGGAAGGTAAGATAGTGCAAGGCGAACATGTGGCTGGCGAACTGTGGGTGCGTGGCGAAAATGTGATGCTTGGTTATTATAAGAATCAAGAGGCTACCGATGCTGTGATGAAGGATGGTTGGTTAAACACAGGTGACTTGTGTGAAATTGATGAAAACGGATTCCTTTACATTCGTGGTCGTAGTAAGACTATGATTCTTGGTCCATCGGGACAAAATATCTATCCAGAAGAAATCGAACAAAAGATAAATAATCTTCCTTATGTGTGTGAATCGCTTGTGGTGGAAGATGGAGGTAAACTTGTGGCTCTTATTTATCCCGATATGGAAAATGGTGCAAAACAAGGTATGGATTTGGATGCTTTGACTAAATTAATGGAGACAAGTATCGCCAGCTTGAATAAGGAGCTTCCTGCATACTCAAAGATTGCAAGTGTGAAGATGCAAAGTGAAGAGTTTGAAAAGACTCCAAAACGAAGCATAAAACGCTTCTTGTACCAACATTAATAAAGTGTAATAAATCGATCGAGTTCTAATTCTATTAGAGCTCGATTGCGTTTAAAAATAGAATAAGCATCCCTAATACTAAAAATATGACAGATTCTCAACTATTAATTGGGATAATGCAGAATGATAATCGTGCATGGCGATTTATCTGTAGAAATATGAAATCTGGATTTGCTTCAATCATAGTGCAGTCATTCCCTTTTAACAAATTTGACCAAGATGATATTGATGATTTATTTCAACAGTCTTGCGTTGTGCTTATGCAAAAGGTAAAAGAAGGAGCTGTGACCGTGTCGCGTGACGGAGCATTGTTTAGTTATCTTGTGCAAATCGGTAAACTTACTGCTTGCAATCTTATAAAGAAAAAAGTGCAATATCAATAGATGATATGGTTACTATTCCCGATTATCTACATAAAGATGATGAGGATTATGATATTTCGGTAGATGAAAAGCAACAGGCTCAAGATGAATTTATAGATAAAGTGTTTGATAGGATACCTTCTGAATGTAAGGAGCTTTTTAAGTATTTTTATTGGGAGCGTAAGACTATGGATGACATTGCAAATATTTTGGGCATGAGTAATGCTGATTCTGCCAAGACTAAAAAAAGTAAGTGTATGAAAAAGGTTAAGGACATCGCAACCATGCTCATCGAGTGTGGTGAGTTTGCAGAAGAATCGGTAAAGGCAGCTGTGGAAAGAGCTGCTTTGAAGGAACTCATAAATGAAGAAAAAGAGTATGCCGAGAATGGCATTTGTATGGCAGCTTTGGATATAGACGACGATACCGAAAACAAGTGAAAGACAAACTTAATAAAGCAGGCTATTTAGCTTCTACTATATTCTTTGGAGTATTGGCAATTCTTTTCATTGGAGTGTTTGTCACTTCGATTGAAAAGAATGTTATAGATATGTGTGTAAGGATAGGTTGGGACTGGAGGCATACTGGAAATTATGTGGGACTATTTGCAGGATTTGCTGCATATGTTTTTCTTATGTTTTTCTTGTTCTTGCCGAAAGTGAAACACAATTTGGATTGGTTGATGAAGTTCACTCATGAACTTACCCACACTTTTGTGGCTTTGTTTTTCTGGAGAAAGATATATGAATTTGTGGTAAGAGGTAGAGAGTGCTATGTGTTTTATGAGAAGAGTAGGATAGGATATGTGCCTATCACATTATCTCCTTTCTGCCTGCCTATTTACACATTAATGATATTTCCATTTAGGTTTACGGGCGACAGCCATTATATGATAATATTTGATGTGCTGATAGCTTTCACTTATGCATTTCATGTGCACTCATTTATCAGGCAGACAAGATTTACACAGTCGGATATTAAAAATTGTGGTCGTGCAAGGTCGGTAACATTTTTAATGCTTATTCACCTTGCTATGTTGTCACTGATTTTTGCTATACCTAAAGGAGGCGTACTCAATGCTTTAAGTAGGGTTTTCTGGGAATATCCGAGTTATATTCTTACAGATACTTTACGATGGTTTAATGAAATAATTAAATATTTTTGAATTTAATCGGTTACCTTTTCTTCATAGTGACATTATAGAGTGAAAACAAATTAATAAACACTTTAAAATTAAACATTATGAAGAAATTTTTTTTGGTAGCGATTGTTTCGCTTGTTTCTGTTCTTTGCGCTTCAGCAACTGTGACTAACTCTGATTCAAATGTGTCAGATAGTCAAGATTACTCAGTGACTGCAACTATAGCAGGCATTGATGAAAGTTTTGATTTTGATGCTAAGACTTTGGAATTGGTGTATAAACTTATGCCTCAAAATGTAAAAGATCTATGTGCCGAAAATTACAAGGCCGTTGCATCAAAAATAGAAAAGTCGGGTAGTAAAGGATTTACTTATGCTGGTGTTCGCATTACTCCAATTAAGAAAGCAAATGGGGTGGATCTAAAGTTCAGTTACAAAGGTAATACGCTTGTAGTGAAAAATTACACAAAATCAGAGTTTGATTACTTATTCTCATTATAATCTTGTGTGATATAAGAGAAGCCATAAAAGCAGTAATGAAAGCTACTTTATGGATAATATCTTGGATTTTGTTCCCAATTACTACTGGGCTATATTTTATATGGCCCAGTAAGATATTTAGGAATAAAATGGGCAAAGGCTGGAAGAAATTCTGGTGGATATTATATGCAATTGTAATTTTCGTGAATGTGGCGATTAAAATATTTTTTTGCGTAGCATTTATAGAAATGCTAAATGAAGAAAGTCGACCTAGAATAGAAGAAAGTGACAAAACTGCCACCTACACTACAAGAGAAGATTTTTATAAACTCACAGGAGTCGTCTTTCCAGAATTGGAATTAGTGGAATCTCTTTACTATGATGATGGTGGGTGGCCAACAAATTATTGGGACGAATTTATGTTTGTTGCTAAAGATGGTATGAATAAGGATTTTTATAATCGGCTCAAACGAGCGTGTGAAACAGATTCTACTCATTGGGGCTATTCCGAAGGCAGCATGTTTGATAGCTTTTATAAAGGTTTGAGATCGCATAAGGTGGGAGAACAAAAGATATATAAATATTGGATATATCCAGATAGTACACCAGTTGATCGTAGTCGTGGTATGTGTGACAGGATGGTAGAAATTGACGGCGAAAAAGTTCTGGATTGGGATGGAAGTTTTATTTCTATAGAAATTTGCAATGATACGGTTTTCTTGAGAGAAGGATGGTTGCGGTAATAGCCTATTAACTACAAAAGCCATTGACTCATATGTCAATGGCTTTTGTGTAGTTTAATATATTCGTCAAATTATTGGAATAAGTCGCGCATGCGTTCAAAGATTGATTTCTTTGTTTCTTCGGTAGGTTTGATGTTTTCACTATCACGAAGTTTCTCAATAGCTTCACGCTCTTCCTTGTTGAGGTGTTCCGGAACATACACCGAAATATTGATGTATTGGTCGCCCACACCATAATAATTAGGCGAAGGTAGACCTTTACCCTTTAAACGAAGCACCTTTCCTGGTTGTGTTCCTGGCTCGATGGTGACTCTAACCATACCATCGATTGTAGGCACCTCCACCTTACCACCGAATACGGCAGTAGGGAAATCTATCATCAAATTGTAGAAGATATTATTGTCTTCGCGAATTAGTTCAGGATCTTTTTCTTCTACGATAGCCACAAGAAGGTCGCCAGCGATACCGCCATAGCGAGGTGCATTACCCTTGCCTTGCACGCGAAGCATATTTCCATGAGCCACACCAGCTGGGATATTGATAGAAATCACTTCTTCTACCTTTTTCACGCCTGTGCCATCGCAGTCTTTACATTTGGTTTTGATAGTTTTTCCGTTGCCGTGGCAATTAGGACACACCACTTCACTTTGCATCATGCCAAACATAGTTTGTTGCGTGCGCACTTGTGTTCCTGTGCCGTTACAAGCCGAGCAAGTAGTGAATTCAGTACCATTTTCAGCACCTGTACCCTTACAAGATTGGCATTCTGCGTCGCGAGGAATTTTTATCTTCTTAGTGAGACCGTGTGCTATGTCTTGCAATGTAACTTTCACTGTGATGCGAAGGTCTTCGCCTACATTTTGATGACGGCGACCACCACGGCGACCGCCACCACCGAAACCTCCAAAACCGCCACCGAAGGCACTGCCAAAGATATCGCCAAAGTGGCTGAAGATGTCGTCCATTGACATACCACCACCACCGAAACCACCTTGTCCTCCAAGACCTGCGTGGCCGTATTGATCGTAACGAGCTTTCTTGTTGGCGTCGCTTAGCACTTCGTAAGCTTCGGCTGCTTCTTTAAATTTTTCTTCAGCCTCTTTCTTTTCGGCTTCGCTCTTGTCGCCTTGACGGTCGGGGTGATATTGAATTGCTTTTTTACGATATGCTTTTTTGATTTCTTCGGCTGAAGCTGACTTGCTCACGCCAAGCACTTCGTAGTAATCTCTTTTTTCTGCCATAATTGTAGGGTTTTGAATTATTGTCCTACCACCACCTTAGCGTGGCGTAGCACTTTATCGTTGATAGAATAACCTTTTTGCACAGTGTCGATAATCTTACCCTTCAAGTCTTCGCTTGGAGCTGGGAAAGTGGTCACTGCTTCGTGTATGTCAGCGTCGAAAGTTTCGCCTGTAGAAGTCATTTCCTTCACGCCATTGCTTTCGAGGTATTTGATAAGTTTGTTGTAGATAAGTTCCACTCCTTCACGCACAGCACTCACATCGTCGGTAGCAGCGTTAGCTTGGATAGCACGATCAAAGTCGTCGATAATAGGTAAAATATCCTTCATCGCCTTTTCGGCTGCATTTTTGATGAGTTCTACTTTTTCCTTAGCATTGCGTTTGCGGAAATTGTCAAATTCAGCCATTAGGAACATATATTCCTTCTTTTCATTTGCGAGTTGTGCTTCAAGCTCAGCAATACGTTCTTCTGGAGTAGGCTCGGCTTGAGGAGTTTCTGCTTGCTCGTTTTCAGTGCAAGCATCATTATTTTCTACAGTTTCTTCTATTTGTTCGTTAACGATTTCTTCGTTTAATTCTTTTTCTTGAGTACTCATATATGTTTGTTTCTTCTTTTTTATACAAAATAACCCGATTAGTCACAATTATGACTAATACATTGTTCAGTATTACAAAAACATTGCCAAAATGTCATTATAATAACAAAATACACCTAATAAACGTTTTCTTTTATAGATTTATAACATACGCATCCATTTCGGTAAATGCCGACTTGGCATTTTCTGCCATATTGGCACTCTCGAAGATGCCGAAGATGGATGAACCAGAACCGCTCATCGACGCATATTCAGCTCCGAGTGTGTAAATTTTTTCTTTAATGAGTGCGAGTGATGGGTGATGTGCAAAAACACTTGGTTCAAAATCATTTTTCAAGTAGTCTTTCCATTTGTTTACCGGATTTGATAAAATATCGGTCAGTTCTACTTCGCTTGCAGCAGGGGTGACTCGTGAATATGCTTCGGCTGTGGGCACACTCACATTAGGTTTCACGAGTAGTAAAGTCTTGCCTTTGAGTTGCACTTCGATTGGTGACAAAATGTCACCGATGCCTGTGGCTATCATAGGCGTATTGTAAACGAAAAAGGCACAATCAGCTCCAATGCGTGCTGCACGAGTGGCAAGTTCTTCTTTAGTGAGATTTAGTGCAAACATTTCGTTGAGAATGAGTAACACACTTGCAGCGTCTGACGAACCACCCCCAAGTCCTGCTCCATCGGGTATGTTTTTGTGCAGGTAAATATCAACTGGTGGCAGTTTAAATTCCTTCTCAAGTGAGCGATATGCTTTCATTACGAGATTTTTCTCTGCAGGGCAATTCACATCTCTGCCACTTGTAGTGAGAGTAGACTCATCGCCTTTAGCTTTCACCACTTCCACGATGTCGGTGAGTGCGATAGGGTAGAACACTGTTTCGATATTGTGATAGCCATCTGGCCTACGACTCACGATGTTAAGTCCGAGATTTATTTTTGCGTTAGGGAATTTAATCATAACCATTTTTGAGTTGTTAACAACGCAAAGTTACAAAATAGTTTTCATTATTAACGGGGTGTTGATAATTTGTTAAGATAAAAAAAGAAGAAAATGCTTTGATATAAGTGAGCAATCATTAACTTTGCAAGTGGAAATAAACAGAACGAAGAAATGGCAGACGAACAAAGAAATTATAAGCGATATAATCAGCAAAACAATAAATCTGCACTTGATATGGGTAAAGTGCAACCTCAGGACACCGATTTGGAAGAAGCTATTCTGGGAGCCTTGATGCTCGAAAAAGATGCTTATGTGCAGGTGTGTGATATTTTGAAGCCAGATAGTTTTTATGATGTACGCAATCAGAAGATTTATGCTTCTATTCAATCATTAGGTGCTATGCAACGCCCTATAGATATGCTCACCGTTACTGAGCAGTTGCGTCTCGATGGAAATCTCGAAGATGTGGGTGGTCCGTTGCGTATCTCTGAATTGACAGGTCGTGTGTCGAGTGCTGCCAATGTGGAATATCACGCTCGCATTGTAGCTCAAAAATACCTTGCACGCCAATTGATTAGTTTCTGCTCGATGATTGAAACTAAGGCTTTCGACGAATCAAACGACGTAGATGACCTCTTGCAAGAGGCTGAAGGAAAACTTTTTGAAATCACACAACACAACGTGAAAAAAGACGTGACTCAAATCGACCCTGTGATCAGCGAAGCCATTAAGAAGATGGAAGAAGCAGGTAAGCGAGAAAGTGGTTTGAGTGGCTTGCAAACTGGTTATCACGATTTGGATAAACTTACTTCTGGCTGGCAAGCGAGCGACTTGGTGATTATCGCTGCTCGTCCTGCGATGGGTAAGACGGCTCTTGTGTTGTCGATGGCAAAGAATATGGCAGTGAATTTCAATATTCCAGTGGCTATATTCTCGCTGGAAATGTCGAACGTGCAGCTTGTGAACCGTCTTATAAGTAATGTGTGCGAGCTTGAAGGTAGCAAGATCAAGAGTGGTCAGTTGTCAACTTATGAGTGGGATAAATTGATGTCGAAGGTGAAATTGCTTTATTCTGCACCATTATATGTAGATGATACTCCAAGTTTGTCTATTTTCGAGTTGCGTACCAAAGCCCGTCGCCTTGTTCGTGAACATCATGTGAAGATTATCATTATCGACTATTTGCAGTTGATGAATGCAAGTGGTATGAAGTTTGGTAGCCGTGAACAAGAAGTAAGTATGATTTCGCGTTCGTTGAAGCAATTGGCTAAGGAATTGTCAATTCCTATTATTGCCTTGTCGCAGTTGAACCGTAGTGTGGAAAACCGTACCGATGGAAAGCGTCCTCAGCTATCCGACTTGCGTGAATCAGGAGCGATTGAGCAAGATGCCGATATCGTGTGTTTCATTCACCGTCCTGAGTATTATACTAAATCTTCTGAGGATAGTGAGGGTAATGATATTCGTGGTCTTGCCGAATTTATAATTGCAAAGCATCGTAGTGGTGCTGTAGACGATGTGAAGATGCGATTTATAGGTAGCTATGCGAGATTTGACAACTGGGACGAAAATTACAATGCCATTCGTGGTGGTGGCGACACTTATGAGTCAACGCTTAATAGCGACGACGATGATAATAATGCAAATACTGCACAAGTAGATTTATCAGCTCCACTGCCAGGAAATATGCCATTGCAAAATGTGGATTTCTTGAATAGTCCAGGCGATGAAACTACGCCATTTTAATGGAATAAGTTACTAATATTGATAAAAATGCGATGAACTGGTGAAGCTCATCGCATTTTTTTGAAATATTTTTTTAAAAAAAGTTTGGTAGTTTGAAAATTATATGTACTTTTGTGGTGTACCAATATACTAATACACTCATTTAATAAAAAACAAAAAACACAAATGGTAAAAATTGAAGATTTGACTTATGCGTATGGGAAATCGGAAAATCCTATATTTTCGGATTTCAATCTAAGTCTTGAAAAGGGTAAAGTGTATGGCCTGATGGGAAAAAATGGTGCAGGAAAATCGACATTGCTGTATTTGATATGCGGCCTGTTGTTACCGCAAGAGGGTCGTGTGACAATTAACGGCAAGGATGTAAGAGAACGATTGCCTGAAACTCTAAGCGATATATTTATCGTGCCGGAGGAGTTTGACTTGCCAAAGATAAAGTTGGCGGACTATGTGAAGCAAAATGCGAAGTTTTATCCGAAGTTTAACATAAATGACTTGCAGAGATGTCTTAAAGTGTTTGAGTTAGACGAAAATGTGAATCTTGGCTCGCTATCGATGGGCGTGAAGAAAAAGGTGTTTATGAGTTTTGCGCTTGCAACGAATGCTTCGCTGTTGATAATGGATGAACCAACGAATGGACTTGATATACCAAGCAAGAGCCAGTTTCGCAAGTTTATGGCATCGGGGATGAGAGACGACCGCGTGGTGGTGATATCAACGCATCAAGTGAAAGATATAGACAAGATAATAGATCATGTGATGATACTTGATGAAAATGAGATGCCATTGAATGCATCGGTAAGTGAGGTAACCAGAAGACTTATATTTGTGGAAAGCCGAAACAGAGAATTGGCTCAGAGTGCAATATATGCGCAAAATTCGCTTGGAGGATGTTGTATGGTGCTTGAAAATACAGAAGGCGAAGATAGTGAGTTGAATCTGGAAACGCTATTTAATGTAACTCTTGAAAATAGAGAATTGATAAAGAAACTATTTAGATAATAGAGAGTAGAGAACAAAAAAAGGAATTAAAGATGGTAACAGGAGTAAATAATATATTCAGTTTGTCGCGTTTCGGTAAGCTGTTTTGCAAGGATATAGTGGAAAACAAAAAGATGTATCTGCTTGGATTGCTGCTGACATTTGGAGTACAGATGATAGTCTTCTGCTGGTATATCATTTCAAGTGGTAATTATAAAGACATGAATGGAAGCTATGATGTGAGGGTAGATAAGGAACTTTTGTATATGATATGCTTGACTTTGTCGTGTGTGTTTACAACGATGGTGTTCAGTCGAGCAGATAATAAGGCTAAACTAATATCGGAAATAATGCTACCGGCATCGGTGCTTGAAAAATATGCTGTGAAATGGGTGGTGTGCGTGCTGTTGTTTCCTGTGGTGTATGGAGGAGTGGTTGAAATGGTGCGTTTGATGAGTTATATGATGCTATGTGGAGTTTATCCTAACATGCAAGCAATAGAGTTCTGTGGAATTAATGAATCTGAAGTAAGTTTGTGGATATGCTCGTATATATTTTTACAAGCAATATATATGTGGGGCGGAGTGGTTATGCCGAGGTTATCTTTTCTAAAGACATCGGGATTGGTAATAACATTTATTTTGCTTTTTGCGATAGAATTGAATTTTATAGAAAATATAATAACGCGAGAAATATTTGAGAGAATGATTAGTGTGGCATCTATGCTATTGTATGTGATTGCATATTTTGCTATGAAAGAAAAGAGTGTAAATTAATAAAAAATCGGAATAGAATATGATATTTGAAGACCATAAACCTATATATCTGCAGATTGTGGACCGAATATGCGATGAAATCCTTGCCGGTAAGTATGGCGTAGGAGAACGAGTGCCCTCGGTGCGTGAATATGCCGAAATAGTGGAGGTGAATGCCAACACGGTGATGCGCTCATATGATTATCTACAGATGCAAGAGATTATCTACAACAAGCGTGGAATAGGATACTTTGTGGGAGAGGAAGCGAAGAACCGAATACTGAGTGCGAGAAAGGAACAATTTATGGATAATGAGATAGAGTATTTTTTTCGTCAACTGCGTAGCTTGGGCGTGAGCGGGGACGATTTAGTGAAGATGTATAATGAATATTGTAAACAAAATAAAGGATAAAATATTATGAAACGGTCGACATATATGTTTATAGCCTTGGTAGTATTGGGCTATGCATTGGTGCCATTTATGGTTGATAGAGATAATAAGTATGAATTATCATCGTATAGAATAGAAGGAGAATATGTGAGCAAAGATTTTCTACAAAAGAGCAATATTGTTATATGTGGTAATACTCAACATCTCCGTTATAGCACAAAAATAAATGTGATAATAGAAGCATACGAAGAGGATAGCATAAGATGCGAATATGAAAGTGATTGGGGAAAGTATCTTTCATTCGATACAAATAATGACACTTTGGAAATGAAAGTGCTATTTGATAAAATGAGAGAAATGGAAGGGTTAGATACATATTTCGAATTATACTCAAATGATATAAAACTGAAAGTGCCAAGAAAGATGTTAAAAGTAGTGGATGCGTCGAAACTTAGTAGGCATCTAAATCTTACGCTATTAAATTTTGATGATGATAGACTGGAAACGAAAAGCCGCGGAAAACTTACTTTAAAGGATTGTAAAATAAAAGACGTGACACTGAAAAGTTATAAAGGAAATTTGCACTTAAATGGAGAAACTGAAATAGATAATGTGTATGTAAAAATGAGTGACTCCAAAGTGTATATGGCAGAGTCGAAAGTGACAAAAATGTATGCCGAAGGTGAAGGTGAAATATACATAAGTAATGCTGATGTGAAGAAAATAATAACCGAAGGAAAGTGTTTTAATGAAGATTTACAAGAAATAGACAATACAACTAATCCTAACATAAGTGTGGTATCGACCCGAAGAAAAGAATATGTGGTAAAGGAATAAAGTGAACAAGGCGATGTGTGAGGATACGCATCGCCTTGTTTATGTGAATAAATGTGGATAATTGAAATCAGATAGGATATTCGTCGAGGTCGTAGAGGACGGTTGAGAGATAACGTTCGCCACTATCGGGAAGTAGAACGACAATGGTTTTATCTTTGTTCTCTGGACGCTTTGCAAGTTCGGTAGCAGCCCACATAGCAGCACCTGACGATATGCCTACGAGTAACCCTTCGGTTTGCGATAGTTTGCGACTTGTGAGAATTGCATCGTCATCTTTTACTCTAATGACTTCATCAACAATGGCACGATTGAATGTTTTGGGGATAAAATTAGCCCCTATACCTTGAATCTTGTGAGGTGCCGCACGTCCTTCAGTAATCATAGGCGATGAATCGGGCTCAACTGCCACTATTTTGATGTTTGGATTATGAGCTTTCAGTCTATATCCTGTGCCACTTATTGTTCCGCCGGTTCCTACTCCTGCTACGAAAATATCGATATGCCCATCGGTGTCGCGCCATATCTCTTCGGCAGTAGTGCCAATGTGTGCCGTAGGGTTTGCCTGATTGGAAAATTGTTGCAAGATGATAGAGTTTGGAATTTCTGCATTAAGTTCTTCGGCGCGTTTTATAGAACCTGCCATACCTTCAGCTCCTGGCGTAAGCACCACTTGTGCGTTTAGAGCTTTCAATAGCATTTGTCGCTCTTGGCTCATAGTGTCGGGCATAGTGAAAATGGATTTGTAGCCACGCGTAGCTGCCACGAAAGCAATGCCTACGCCTGTGTTGCCACTTGTTGGCTCAATGATAGTGCCTCCTGGTTTCAGCAGACCTCTCTTTTCAGCATCGAGAATCATTGAATATGCCACTCTGTCTTTTACGCTTCCTGCCGGATTGAAGTATTCAAGTTTTGCAAGTATTGTGGCCTTTGCGTTTGCGACTTGGCTATATTTTTCTACTCTAAGCAGAGGAGTATTACCTATAAGGTCGGTGAGATTATGTGCTATTTTTGCCATAAAAATCTAAATAAAATAAATGATTATGCAAAACTAATGAAAAATATAAGATTTTACAATATAATACAAATAATTCCTCTGAAAGTTTATGAAATAAAAATGAGGACTATGCTCGTTGTGTAAACATAGCCCTCAAAAAGGAATTATAGACTTATTTTATTTTTTGATAAGTTTTGTAGATTGGTTGTTAGCCTTCACGATGTAGATGCCTGAAGGAAGGTTTTTTACATTTAGAATAGCTTGGTTGCCATCTACCGATGCGTTAGCGTCTACTTGTGCACCTGCAAGGTTGAATAGGGCGATGTCGGTGATGTCTTGGCTTGCAGTAACTGTAACATTACTTACAGCAGGATTAGGATATACCTTGATGCTTGTGTTCTTTGCAACCTTGATGTTTTCTACGCCAGTGACCACTGCATTCTTGTTGTACAACTTATATACTGCCAAACCGTTAGCTGGGCAATATTGATAGATGTAGCAGCTGTGGTCGTCAATCTTTTCGGCGCGTACCCAGTTTGATACTGAATAGTTACCTCCTGTAGTGTAGCCAAGTGTACCGATAGGCTCAATGTTTTTAATCACTTTATCTTCGGTCATATCACGCACTGTGAAGCCACCCTTATAATTGGCACCACTACTATGCATAAATATTTCGTGACCACTTAGCACTAAGTATTCACCACCTACTGAGCTATTACGTGCAGGTTGAGTGGTAGATGCACTGCCCGACATATAAGCCTTGCTTGTGCCATTATTGAATTGGTAGTAACCATCGCTACGCACTTGGTAGATCCATTTTTCTGGGTTGTTTTCCATTGGAATCACATAACCAGCAGTAGAGCCCTTGATAGCAAGACCTGTGTAAGAATTGGTAGCAGTGACCTTACCTTCTACCATTGTGATCACACACACAGCAGTTTGACTATTAGGGAACATATAGATGTAGCCACCTTCTTTGCCTAATACATTACCTGATGCACTGATAAAGTTGGTTTGACCTGTGAGAGGAATTGTAACATCTAATTCTACAGGAGTGCCAGGGTTGGCTACAGTAGTACCAGCAGGATAGATGATAAACTTGTGTTCGGTACCAGTGTCTTTGTCGTTACGGATAACGATGTTGCCAGCGTCGTCGCAGTCGCAACCCCAGCCGCTACCACCAGCTACACTACCAAGATATTGTGCATCGTTGCCGAAGATGTGTAGTTTCTTTTCTACGCAGTTGTTTACATAGAAATGACCATCGTGTCCTGCACCTTGTTGAGCATTTGTACCGTGAATGTTTGATGGTGCGTTGCCAAGAGTTGTACTCTTTTCCCAAACTTCTTCAAATACGAATTCTACTTCTTCAGATGGTGTAGGTTCTTCGCCTGCCGAAGAATCATACATCTTGTACACTGCCATACCATTAGCAGGGCAGTATTGATAAATGTAGCAGCTATATTCATCGATGCGTTCGATATTTATCCAGTTACCACAAGTCTTGTTGCCGCCATCTACATAGCCAAGAGAACCGATAGGATCGATATTATCTACTACAGTACCCAAACTCAAATCACGTACTGTGAAGCCGCCTTTGTAGTGAGGTCCACTATTGTGTAGGAAAATTTCTTTTTCGCCAAGAGTGATGTAAGCACCACCGATAGTAGTATTTCGATTAGGAGCAGAGGCAGAGAAAGAACCTGTGAGCAATTCGGCATTAGCACCCTTGGTGTAAGTGTAATAACCCTTTGCACGAATTTGGTAAATCCATTCTTCTGGATTATTGTTCTTAGGTATTACATAGCCTTCTACAGTACCTTCGAGAGAAAGAGCGCCTGATTGCTTAGTTTCGGTAACTGCACCATTGGCTACAGCTATCACGTTCACTGCAGTGTTTCCAGCAGGATAAGTGTAGATGTATCCACCATCGCCAAGCACATTACCCGAAGCTGAGAATACGTTTGATTGTCCACCAACAGGCACTGTTACGTTGATGTGTACTGGTGTGCCAGGTTTTTCGACTGTAGCACCAGCAGGGTAAACCATAAAGCTGTGAGATGTTTCGTGCAAAGAGTCGGTGCGTAGGATGATGTTACCTGCATCGTCAATAGCACAACCACGACCATATGTACCAGGAATGCTACCAAGACAACCAGTCTTGTCGAAAATGTAAAGTTTTTGTTCGTTGTGGTTGTGAACATAGAATTTTTGGTCGTGTCCACCACCTTGAAGAGCATAGATACCATCGATGTTTTCAGGAGCGTTGCCAAGAGTTGTACTCTTTTCCCACACCACTTCAACTTTGACTACTGATTCTTCTTCAAGAACGATTTCAGGAAGAGATGATGGTTCGAGATAGTCGGTAGTGATGTAGTCGCAACCATAACCACCATAGATAGAGTAGTTAGTATTGTTGTTTACGGTCCACACATTTACAGGCAAACCTGCATCTTGATATTTCTTTACAGCATCGCGATTGATTTCAGAACCTGTAGCAGAGTCGATACCGATGCCCCAAGTTTTACACCATTCAAATGAACTTGCAAATGATGATGAGTAGCAAAGGTATTGCAATTTGATATCAGGATAGTTATTCTTGATGTATTGAAGACAAGGCTTCATTGAAGTGAGAATGATACAAGTGCTACGGAAACCTTTGCTTTCAATCACCTTGATAAGGTTAGGAATACCAGAGCAGTCGTTGGAATTGATACCAGTGGCCCATTTAAGCTCGATAAGAGGTTTCACATTGTATTGAGCACAAATGTCGAGATACTCTTCAAGTGAGCAAAGATGACCAGTGTATTTCACACCACCACGAGTTTGTGAAAGAGTTTCGGCTTGCAATGCTTCAAGAGTGTTGCTTGCGATAGTGAGAGTACCACCCCAAGTGGTTAGGTCGTCGTTGTGGCAACATACATGCTTGCCATCTTTGGTTACCTTAACGTCGGTTTCGAGGTATTCATACCCCTTTTTAGCACCATTGATAAACGCTTCTTCGGAGTTTTCAAGTCCCCAATAACTACCACGGTGTCCCACAAGAATAGGCTTGTGTACCGCTGCTGTGATGCACATCGCAAACATTACGATGGTCACGAAAAGTGTACTGATTCGTTTCATTTGGTTAAGTTTTTTGATTAGTTAATAATATGTTGTTAGTTTTTTAATGTTTAAAGTTTTCCGTTGTCGAGGTAGCTATAGTATTCGTTGTGTGCCACAATGATGTGGTCGAGAAGAGGAATGCCTATTGCTATACCTCCTTTGCGTAGGTTTTCGGTGAGTTCGTTGTCTTGTGGACTTGAACAGCGATTGCCTGAGGGGTGATTGTGTACGGCAATGAAGCAGTCGGCAAGTTGCTGAATAGCTGTTTTTAGCACCATTTTCACGTCGACTGCCGTGCCAGCAGTGCCTCCACTGCTTATCTTGTATTTCCCGGTGACGCGTTTTGCTCGATTGAGTGTAATAATCCAAAATTCTTCGTTTGGAAGGTCGCGAAGGTCGTGCTTGATATATTCAAAGGCCTTTCGTGAATCGGTAATTTGAGGTTTTTCCTCGTAGAAGTCCTCTTCGTGATACCTACGAGCTAACTCAAGTGAGGCAAGGATAGTTTCGGCTTTAGCTTTTCCTATGCCGTGAAATGCGCTTGTGAGGTCTTTTATATTTCGTCGTCCGAGATTATAAAGTTTATTATCGTTGGCATTTAAAATACGCTGGCAGAGATCGATAACCGATTCACCTCTACTGCCACTTCCCACAAGAATAGCCAAAAGCTCGGCAGTGGTGAGCGCACGAAATCCCAATCGTTCGGCTTTTTCACGCGGACGATCTTCGGCTGCAAGGTCCTTTATGGCGCGAGTATATTGATTATCGATTTCCATAGTGTAGTTATTTACCTTTGCGTATGGATATTTCTTCTTCTATGTTGCGTCCGTGGCCGAGAAGTATTTTCCACACATATGCTTTAATAAATCCACAACCATAAGCACCGAGTTGTATTATGCTGGTGATTACAGCCAAAGAACCTATTTTTAGGCTACGAGTGGAGATGATGGCAGTGAACCACACTGCGAGCAGATATACTGCAAGTGGAAGTATTGCCCACCATTGCCACAAGAGCGATAATAATATCATTGCTGCACTGCCGAGTACAAAAAATGCTGGAAGGCAGTGAACTAATTTCATAGAACCAGGATAAAGCAGTTTCAATGTAATGCGCGACATACCGAAAACATAGGTTTGACGCCAAAACTTTGGCAATGAAGTGCGTCGTTTGTGGTAGACATAAGCATCACGAATAAGCTGAATGCTGAAATCGGCTTGGCGAATGCGTGTACTCATATCAATATCTTCGGAGAACATCTCGTGAAAACCACCCACCTTTTCCCACACTTTGCGTGAATAACCCATATTAAATGAGCGAGGTACAAATTTTTCCATTTGCACTTTACCTCCACGTATTCCACCTGTGGTGAGGAATGAAGTCATACTGTAATTGATGGCCTTTTGCACATCGGTGAAAGAGTCGTGGGCAGCATCTGGACCACCGAAACAATCGGTGTAGTTTTCCTTAAGTTTCATGTTTAGAGCATCGAAGTATCCTTCGGGTATTACGCAGTCAGAGTCAAAAAAAATGAAATATTCGCCTCTCGCACGTTCTATACCATAATTGCGAGCAATACTTCGTCCCTCATTGCTTTTGTGATAATATTGAATGTCAAGAATGTCGACATATTTGTCGGCAATGTGTTTGCATGGTTCGGTAGAACCATCCTCTACGAGAATGATTTCAAAGTCGTGATTGGTTTGGTGAGATAAACTTTCAAGTAGGTCGCTCACCTCATCTATACGATTGTAAACTGGTACAATTACAGAAAAATATGGCATATGCTATATGTTATCGTGTTAACAATACAAATGTAGTCAATTATTTACGAATAAAAAAAGGATTGCGTTAAAAACGCAACCCTTCGAGTTAATTATTTTGGAAAATATGAGAAAATCTTGTGTTAGCGATTTAAGCAAGCACTTCTTCTACTGGAGTATATTCCAATCCGAATACTTTAGCCACAGCTTCGTAAGTGGTTTTACCTTCTACCATATTCAAGCCCTTGGCAAGAGCTGGGTCGTCCTGACACGCTTTCTTCCAACCCTTGTCGGCAAGACGGATGGCATAAGGAAGAGTGGCATTGCTAAGTGCAATTGTTGAAGTGTAAGGTACTGCACCTGGAATGTTTGCTACTGCGTAGTGAACCACTCCATCTATGATGTAAGTAGGGTCGGAGTGAGTAGTAGGGTGAGATGTCTCGAAGCAACCTCCTTGGTCGATAGCCACATCCACAAGCACTGTGCCAGGTTTCATGAGTTTTAGCATATCTTTTGTGATGAGGTGAGGAGCCTTATCACCAGGGATAAGCACTGAACCGATAATTAGGTCGATGTGACCGAGTTCCATATTGATATTGTGGCTATTGCTATAAATAGTCTTTACATTCTTTGGAAGCACGTCCGATAGATAGCGCAGACGCTTCAAGTTGATGTCCGTAATCATTACTTCAGCTCCCATTCCAGCTGCCATAATAGCGGCTTGAGTACCCACAGTACCTGCCCCAAGCACAAGCACGCGTGCAGGGCGTACTCCCGGAACACCTCCCATAAGTTTGCCTTTACCACCTTGAGGCTTTTCGAGGAAACGAGCTCCTTCTTGTATCGACATACGACCTGCTACTTCGCTCATAGGGATAAGAAGAGGAAGTGAACCATCGTCGAGTTGAACAGTTTCGTAAGCAAGACACACTGCTTTGCGTTGTTTCATAGCAAGTGTGAGAGTTTCGTCGCAAGCAAAGTGGAAATATGTGAAAAGGAGTTGTCCTTCTTTGATAAGCTCGTATTCTGGCTCGATAGGTTCTTTTACCTTCACTATCATATCGGCAATGGCATACACATCGGCAATAGTAGGTAGGATTTTTGCTCCATAATCGATGTATTCTTGGTCGGAGAAACCAGAGTTCTCGCCCGCAGTGTGTTGCACATATACTGTGTGCCCGCGTTTTACAAGTTCCTTAACTCCAGCAGGTGTTAAACCTACGCGACTCTCGTTGTTTTTGATTTCTTTTGGAATACCAACTATCATAATCGTAAGTTTTATAAGGTTAATAAAAGGTATTATTTATAGTTTCTATCTACAAAAAAAATATTTTGGGCGAAAATTAGTAAAATTATTTGAGAAAATATTGAAATGAGTCAAGTTTTTTAGGATGTTTGAAAATTATGTTTTTAGACATAAAAAAAAGACGCAATCCTCAGATGAGAATTGCGTCGTAATCAATAAATGGTTATTCTTGCTTGTAATTAAGCCTTAACACGACCTACATAAGAACCATCGCGAGTATCTACTTCGATAGTTTCACCTTCAGTGATGAAAAGAGGTACACGCACTGTAGCACCAGTTTCCACTGTAGCAGGTTTCAAAGTGTTAGTAGCTGTGTCACCCTTAAGACCTGGCTCAGTGTAAGTGATTTTAAGAGTAGTCTTAACAGGCATTTCAGCGTAAAGAACTGTATCGGTAGAAGCGTCAGAAACCACAGAAACTGTGTCACCTTCCTTCATGAAATCTACACCTGTTACAAGTTCGCGATTGATAGCTACTTGTTCAAATGTTTCGTTATTCATAAAGATAAGGTCACCACCATCTACATATAGGAATTGGTGGTCACGGCGTTCTACGCGTACATCTTCAAGCTTTTCACCGATATTGAAGCGGCGTTCCAATACACGACCATCTACTACATCTTTAAGCTTAGTACGCATAAATGTGTTACCCTTACCTGGCTTAACATGTAGGAATTCAATACAAAAATAAAGACGGCCGTCCATACGGATACAAGTACCGTTCTTGATGTCTTGAGCGTTCATCATAATGCTTTCTCGAAATTTATTTTTTTGAAAATTATTGTGTTTCTTATGAAATCGAGTGCAAAATTAATGAGTTTTAGCAAAAAACGCAAAAAAGTTGCACCTAAAAATGAATAAGATTTGTTTATTTGCGAAAAAGTGCCTAATTTTGCATTCCGAAAGTTGAAAATAAGTAAAACAAAATAAAATTAGAGTAATGAAAAGAACATTCCAACCTTCAAACAGAAAGAAAGCTAATAAGCACGGTTTCCGTCTTAGAATGAAGACAGCTAACGGTCGTAAGGTATTGGCACGCCGTCGTGCAAAGGGTCGTTACAGCCTTTCAGTATCTGATTCAGTTTACAAGCACTAATCAGAAAGCGCGTGAGCGCATACATGGCTGAGCTTTCCTAATATTTAGTGGAGGGCGAGGTATATAAAAATTACCGTTGTTATCAAATAATGAGATAATAACGGTTGTTTTTGTGTGTCTACGATTCTGCTGCAGAATGATAATGATTTGGTATCTGATAGGTAGGCTTTGGCGCGATTTTTTGCAATTGGTAGAAATATTCATTAATTGGTAGCAAAGAAAAATGAGATGTGTTCCAGTGGAATACATCTCATTTCGTATTATAAAAGTTTGGAATTTACTTCTTTTGCTCTTTAGCCCAGCTATCCTTTAGTGAGATAGTGCGGTTGAAGATTAGCTTTTCTGGAGTAGAGTCTTTATCTACATTGAAGTAACCAAGACGGCGGAATTGCAAATAGTCAAGTGGTTTTGCTTCGGCAAGATAGCGTTCTACATAGCATTCGCTAAGTACCTTCAACGAATCTGGGTTGATAACCTCACGCATAGCCTCAAGTGCTTCACAACCTCTTTCGTCGCGAATGTTTTGAATTTCTACGCGAGGGTTTTCTACCTTCCATAGTCGGTCGTATAGGCGAACTTCGGCCTTCAAGCAGTGAGCACAGCTTACCCAGTGTAGTGTACCCTTCACCTTGCGATTTGCACCTGGCATACCACTCTTAGTTTCTGGATCGTATTCTGCATACACTTCTACTATGTTGCCGTTTTCGTCCTTTTTGCATCCTGTACATTTCACGATGTAGGCATTCATTAGGCGTACTTCGTTGCCTGGAGTCATACGGAAGTATTTCTTTGGAGCATCTTCCATGAAGTCTTCGCGTTCCATCCACAATTCGCGGCTGAACTCGATAGTGTGTTTACCAGATTCTGGATCTTCAGGATTGTTTACAGTTTCCATCACCTCTACTTGATTTTCTGGATAGTTGGTGATGATAAGTTTCACTGGATCAAGAATAGCCGATACGCGAGTAGCACGAGTGTTTAGGTCTTCGCGTACTACACTTTCAAGCAATGCCAATTCGTTTACAGCTTCGTAGGTAGTGTATCCAATTTTGTCCACGAATTTGCGAATAGACTCTGGAGAATAACCACGACGACGAAGACCACAAAGAGTAGGCATACGAGGGTCGTCCCAACCATTTACCAAACCTTCTTTTACAAGGATGAGCAGATTGCGCTTGCTCATAAGTGTATAGTTTAGGTTGAGTTTGTTAAATTCGTATTGGCGTGGGCGATTATCGTCAAGATCCTTACCTCCCTTTGCCCAATCTACGAATAGGTCGTATAGAGGACGGTGAGGAACGAATTCAAGTGTACAGATAGAGTGAGTAACGCCTTCGAAGTAGTCGCTTTGTCCGTGAGCAAAGTCATACATTGGATACACGTTCCAGGTATTGCCTGTGCGATGGTGAGCGTGCTTCAATATGCGATACATAATAGGGTCGCGGAAGTGCATATTAGGCGATGCCATATCAATCTTTGCACGAAGAGTGAGAGTGCCTTCTTCAAATTCGCCTGCGTTCATACGCATAAATAGGTCGAGACTCTCTTCTGCCGGACGATTGCGATAAGGACTTTCTTGACCAGGAGTGGTAGGTGTACCCTTTTGTGCTGCAATCTCTTCAGATGTTTGTTCTTCTACATAAGCCTTACCTTCCTTGATGAGTTGGATAGCCAAGTCAAACAATTGAGGGAAATAGTCGGAAGCATAGTATTCACGGTCTTCCCAATCGAAGCCGAGCCACTTGATGTCTTCCTTGATGGCGTCAACATATTCTGTGTCTTCTTTGATAGGGTTTGTGTCGTCGAAACGAAGGTTGCAAGTACCACCAAACATTTCAGCCACACCGAAGTCCATGCAAATAGCCTTTGCGTGACCAATATGAAGATAGCCGTTAGGTTCTGGTGGGAAACGAGTATTAAGTCGTCCTCCATTCTTACCTGCAGCAAGGTCATCGGCAATGATTTGTTGCACGAAATTCAGACCTTTTTTCTCTTCGGCTGTATTTTCGATATTTTCTGTCATAATGATTATTGGTTTTAGGGATAATTTATGTACACAATTATCCAAATTTATATTTATGTTGCAAAGATAGTAAATTGTTGCGACTTATAAGATAGAAAAATATGTTTTTCGATGCGTAAGCTGACTTTTCGCAATGAAAACACTTGCATAAATCAGAAAAAAATGCGAATATTGCAGTGTATTATCCATACGCGTAATAAATAGGAAAAATATAAATAGTAAAAACATTAAAATCAGAATGAAAAAGAAGGTTTATTTAGTAGTGGCATTGATTGCTGTGGTTTTGTGTGCTCTATTGCTTATAAAATGTAATAGCAGAGTACAAGATAAAAGGAAAAATTCCAAAGCGAAAGTAGTCAATATCAAGCGAGAGATGGGAAACGGAGTGTATCATTGGAACACTACCTTCAATCCCTCCGATGAGGAATGGGACTTTATTAAGCGTCACAACGTAAAGAAACTCTATGTGCGAATGTTTGATGTGACGAGTGATGAATTTACTAATTACGATAGCTATCATGTGACGCCTGTAGCCACCACAAAATTCAAACAGAAACCGAGAGAGGGTGTGAGTATAGTACCATGTGTTTTTATCACGCTTGATGCTTTGCGATCTATGAATTATGCAAGTGTAAGAGATGAAATTGCTGAGTTATTAGTGACGCGAGTGCTTAATATGATGGATTATAACGAACTTGGCGATGTGAAAGAAATTCAATTAGACTGTGACTGGACCGAAAGCACACGCAATATATTTTTCAATTTTTGCGATAATGTGAAAGATATTCTTGAAAAGAAAGAGATTGCACTTGGTGTCACTATTCGTCTTCACCAATTGTCGCAGCCTTGTCCTCCTGCTCATTATGGCATATTGATGCTCTACAACACGGGAGGTGTGAAAGCGTTTGACACAAAAAACTCAATTCTATCTTATAACGAAGTGAAACCATACCTCACAAAATGTAATTATGCGTTGCCTTTAGATGTGGCGTATCCGGCATTTTCATGGAATGTGTGGTTTAGAGATAATAAGTTTCAAGCATTGATTAGCGAGGTAAATGTAAAAGATACCAAGTTATATAAGAATATTGGCGAAAATAAGTATCAAGTGCTGAAGAATCACAATTGTAGTGGTCAAGACTTAAAGTGTGGTGATGTTTTACGCCATGAGGGTGCAGATGTGGCAGAAGTGTTGAAAGTAAAAAGAGTGGTAGAAAAAGCAATAAATCAAAAGGACTATTCTGTGGCAATTTATCATTTAAGTAGTAAGGATATTAAAAACATAAGTGAAGATGAAATCAATAGTATATATAAAATGGATTAGTGTGCTATGTGCGATATTTATGTCGCATTCAGTTGCTATGGGTTGTATGATATTTTCTTATGAGCCAGAGGAATATATGATGTATTTCCCAATACTTGAAAAAGAAACTGATAAAATGAAGGCTAATTGTGAACTATGGCAAAAACACACATCCTCGTCGCTTCCTATAGATGATATTAGAGAGGTGGTGTATGCTTATAGCATCGAAGGCATAGAAACTATGCTTTCCGATTCATTAAAAAGTAATAATAAGTTTGTACAATGGATAATTAAGCGTAAGGATAAGGAAGTGATAGATTTTCTGATATTGGCTAAGCGATGTGAAGATTTGCGTTTCAGACTATATTCTGCGTGGTATTATCCAAGTAAAAAGGATAGTACTAAATATAGCCTGCAAAATGTGATAACTGATGCAATGGCCTACAAGGGTACTCGATTGAAGTCGCGTTATGCATTGCAAGCTGTAAGAGCTATGTATACTTTGGCCGAATGGGATGATTGTTGTGATTATTGGGCGAAAATTGAACACACTTTACCCAACGATGTACTGAAGAATATGATTATGGATTATGCCGCAGCATGTGAATATAAGAGAGGGAATAAAAATAAGGCTCGTGCGATGTATGTGAAGCTCAATAATTGGCAAATGATTTTGGAATGTGAAGACTCTATTCCATCGGGAACATATTCAAAACTTGAAATCGGGCTTAAACATGCTCCTAATACTGCAGAATTAAAGAAATTTGTAAGTGATCAAGTGTCATTATTGGATATTAGAGGATGTCCTTCTTGGCGTTGGGACGAAGAAACAGATGAAGTGAAGGACAGATATACTAAGTTGCTAAAATTGTGTGTGGCTACTGCAAGTAGGTCGCAGGTGCGTGATAAAACTTTTTGGTGGTATTCTGCTGCTATTATTGCCGAAAAGTTGGAACTTGATAATGATGCTCTTAATTATATAGTTAAGGCTGAACAAACTTGTAATAATCCGGCATATAGCGAAACATTGAAGGTGGCTCGTATCTATTTCACATCAAAAACTATGAAGTGTGATAGCAAATATGAAGATTGGGTATATGCTCAGGTTCGTTGGTATGCGTCAAAAATAAAGGCTAATATAGGTGAAGGTAACTTGTATTTTGGGGATTTGAAAGGGTGTTTAAGTTTCCACTATTGGAATGATATGATGCGAAAAATGGTGCTTGGAGTAGCATGTAAAAGATTGATAGAGAATGGACGCGATGTGTATGCTTTGCAATTGGCTAATATGGCCGATAATTATTACGTGAATTTATGCGATCAGCTCACAATTTATGATTACAAAAAGCGAGAATATGCTGATATAACGATGAAAGAATACAGAGCCACAACAGAATTTAACAATTGGGACTATTCAAATGCTTTTTTTACGAAACTTAATTTTGTGGATGTAGATGATATTATTACATATGTAAAAGTATCGCTCAATCCTAAAACCGAGCGTGATAGATATTTCGCAAAGCATAGTTACATAGATAAGGATTACTTGTATGATGCAGTAGGCACTATGCTTTTGCGTGAGATGCGATATGCCGAGGCTGAGAAATATTTTAGAGATGTGAATTATGGGTATCAGAAGAGATTGAATACCGATGAATATCTCGATATCTATCCGTTTGATTATGGCAATCGTGTGCGAAAGGCTACTAATGATGCGAAATATGAGTTTGCGAGGGAAATGCGACAGCTTGAAGAAGATATCAAAGTTAATCGCAATCCAAATCGAAAGGCTGAAATGATGCTTCGTTTTGCATTAGGTATGAGAAAATCGGTTGACGAATCGTGGGCACTTACTCAGTATGTAAAAGGATATGTATGGGCTGCAAATTCGGGTGATATAAATGATACTTTTGTGGATAAAACAATCAAGCGTGCTGATGATATAGAGAATCGTGCATTAGCTATGTACACAGATGCTGAATTGGCGGCACAAGCTCATGCACGTCTATACAGATATAAAGAAATAGCAGAGCGCTATTCTCACACTCAATATGCTCAGCATCTGTTATCTACTTGTGATAGTTATAAGGACTATGTAACTAAGAAAAAATGATACATATTGAGGAATGAAGTTTATAAGGTGTTTAATTGCTTATTATTAAGTGATTAAACACCTTTGTTCTATGGTGTGATGATTTTTTAGAAAAAAAGTTGCTAAACTCATTTAATTTTTTGCCTTCTGTTGATATATATATAATACAACTTAAAAATATGGATAACGAAATACAAACAATAGAAATATCAAAGAAGGTTTTCCTGAATGGCAAGTCTTATAATAATATTATGAATTTTGCCATAATCACCACTATAGGAAATAATGAAAAGCAAAGAGAGAAACTGAGGTTTTACCTAAAGTTTCATCATTATCTAACTCTAAATCAAGACACATACATCGTATTTAATATTAAACAAAATTTTGTGGCTCGAATGGTTGGTAGTAGTGGACTATTTTCATTCGTCTATAGTTATCCCGATGGGGATAATATGGTAAATGAGTATTGGGAGAAGAAAAAACATTATGAGAAATATAATTCTGTGAAAAATCCGTTTATACTCATAGACAAAACCTTAAATGACGAAACTATTGGCACCGATTTGTTTGAAATGGTTGACAATGAGCTTAAAAAAGGGATTGACAATGTGAGGAATAAATTTTATTTGGACGATAAGACCGACGATGAAATTTTGGAGTACCTATACAATAGAATAGGTACTCAATTTGGTGCATATTATTCAGCTTTTAGGGAAACAATACATTTCACCACATTGGATTCTGAGTGAGTTTGGGATTGAGAGTGAGTTGTGACGATGGGATAGGGTAGAGGTAGTATCGAGGATAATAAGTGCGTGTGGCTTGTGGCACATATATGTACCCATTCATTACTTCCACTTGCGAAGAAGGTTCGTTTTGTATGTTTGCACCAAGTGTGAGATTTGGATAGTGTGAAGAATCAAGTTTGTCGAGTTGATGCCAGCGCACAAGGTCCCAGTAGCGATAATTGTTGTCAAACATTAGTTCGCAACGGCGCGCGCGGCGTATTTCCCAAAGAAGGTCGCTCACATTATGATTGTTGGCTGTGTCGCTAAAATTGGGGATTACATTGAGTGGAGGCAACTCGGCACGAGCATTTAGCCGATTTATACTATTGTCGAGGTCGGCTTGTGTAATGGTGCCAAGTTCGGCCTTTGCTTCGGCATAATTTAAATAAACCACCGATAACCAATAAATGGGAGCGCAAGTGTAGTTTGTGGCAGTTTGGTTGCGATAGTTTATAGGGATAGAGGTGTTGTCGTATTTAGAGCAAGTGTAACCTGTGGTTGATGTCATCAGCATACCATTTGGCGTTCTTGCCCAAGTGTTTCCTTTATAGCATAAAATGCTATCGATGGTGGCACTAAGTCGCTTATCTCTTACAGCAAGAAGTGAAGATATATTGATGTTTTTCCCATTGGATGATATTGAGCCTGTGTCACATGAATGTAGCGAAGTGAGTGAAAGCGGTTTACCGTCAAGGAATAGATAACTATCGAAAGCATCTTTAGTCATTCCACTTTGTGTGGTAGATGAAGATGTGTAGGCAATAAGAGAATGTGATAGAATTCCTTGCTTGTATTGCTTGTAGAAAATCATTTCGGGATTGTTGCTTAGGTCGATTGAGTTGTAATTACCTTGATAACTATCGTTGAGGCTGAAGTCTTGTGATAGAATATATAGGCAGGCATCTAAGCACGCATTTAGATATCTTTTGCTACCTTGACTATCGGGAGCAATACCATTCTCGGCTTCGGTGCGATATTTGCGAAATGTGCCTTCCCATAGGCTGATGTCAGCTTTCATTGCATTCGCCATATTTCTGCTCCAAGATATTTTACTTGCCGAGATGGGCATATTATTGGATGCATAGTTGAGGTCGTTGAGAACATTATCCATTACGATATCGCGACTGATTCGTTCACCATAGAGAATGGAGGTATCGGCAATGGTGAGAGGTGTATCTACCCATTGCAAATCGCCATAGCATCGCACCATATTATAATAGTGCCATGCGCGCATAAGACGGGCAATAGATAAAAAACGAGTCTTGTGAGCGTCGGAAAGAGTGGATTTGCTTACATTTGCAATAATTATGTTGGCAAGTCGTATTTGTTCCCATCCATTGTCCCATATTGTACTTGTGGCAGGAGTTGTTGTATATTCCCATTCGGTGTAGGGATTTCCTATTTGGTCGTCGCTGATGGTTTTGAAATAGTATAGTCCATAGCCTCCATTATTACCATAGCCTACGAATGAATTATAAAAGGAATTAGTAATACCTTCCACATTGCTTGAGTTGTTCCAAAATGTGGCATCGTTTTCAAATCGGTCGAGGGGTGAAAGGTCGAGCATGTCGTTGCATCCCAAGAGCGAAAATAATAGGCAAATGAGCCAGATATTGATAGATTTTTTTACTTTCATAATAAGATGTTTTTAAAATGAGGCTTGTATACCGAATGATATGGTGCGAGTGATAGGAGCTACGCGTCCCCAAGTACCATTGGCCAGATCGGTAGAGCCTTCTGATGTGTTTATTTCGGGGTCGATAGGGTATTTGCTTCGTTTTATAATATTACAAATATTTTCAGCGCTGAAATATATACGCAGTTTCGAAAGATAGGCTTTTGCTACGAGATTGTTTGGGAATGTATATCCTAAAGTGAGATTTTTAAATCGTAGGTAAGCCATATTCACAAGGTAGCGAGTTTGAGGATAGAAATTGTTACATCCTCGCATCAGCACCGAGATCGTGCCATAATCGGCATTCGCTGGGTAGAGCATTGGATATTCATTACTTTGGTCTATATGATAGGTGTTGGTGTCGTAATCATAATAATTGTAACTTGTTTGGTTGGAGTATAGAGCATCAGCACCTCGCATAAAAGGCATCACGAATGACGACTGTGTCCATTGTGAGCGTTTGCCCACACCTTGAAAGAAACAATCGATATCGAAACCTCTCCAAGTGCTGCCGATGTGGAAACTATATTCGTATCGTGGCAATGAGTTGCCTATTACTTTAAGGTCACCATGGTTTTCTGCTGTACCATATCCTCCATCTATCACGCCATCTCCATTGATATCTTTAAATTTAATATCGCCAGGACCATAGTGGAATGCTCCTTGTTCAAGAGTAGCTTGTGAGGCTACTCCATCGGCATAATCTCCATCTGCGTTGAAGTCGCCAGTAGTGAAATATCGCTCGGTTTCAAATCCCCAGATATCACCATAGGTCATACCTGTATAATATGAGTTGAGCAGACGCGAGTCATCGTTCCACTTTGTTACTTGCGTCTTTGAATCGCTGATACTGAAAGTGGCATAGGTGTCCCATTCTCCAAATTTGCGACGAAGTGCGAGGCTTAATTCCCAACCTCGAGTACGTAGCGAACCAGAGTTGGTATATGGTGCGTTTGTGCCGAGAGTGGCTGGTATCGTCTTTCCGGGTGCAAGCATATGGTGAGTGCTTCGCTGATACCAATCAAAAGAGATGGATATATGGTCGTTGTACATACTTAGATCCAAACCCAAGTTGAGGGTGGAGATGCGTTCCCATGTGAGCGATGAATCTACATAGGTGGGAGCACCGAGTGCTGCTACTTTATTGCCGTCGGAATCGAGCCAATATGTTCCACCGAGAGATATTGGCGAAATGGTGGATAGAAACATATAATCGCCTACAGCTTGATTGCCTACTTCACCATAAGACAATCGTAATTTACCATTTGAGACATGAGACCTTATCTTTTCAAAATATGGTTCCTCGCTGAAACGGTATCCCATAGAGAACGATGGAAAAAATGCCCAATGGTCGTGACGCGGAAAGCGAGAAGAGCCGTCGTAGCGGGCATTAAATTCGGCAAGCCATACTCCACGCCAATCATAATTGATGCGTCCGAAATATCCTGCAGCACTCCATTGTGATGCTCTGCTGCCTGTGGTTTGTGTGCCGTGTGCGAGATTTAATTGAGGTACATCGGTAGAATAGATATTTGTTCGTTTTGCCCAATTTTCACTGAAATGCTTGCTCTCGCCATTCGCGCCGAGCATCACATTTATGTTGTGGTCTTGAGCAAAAGTGTGAGTATAATAGGCATAAGCGTTCAGAGTCCATTTGGTAGCACGAGCATTCAATTCATAAATATATGTGCCGGTGTTGTTGTTTACCGTGGTGGGTGCTTCTATATTACCACCCCAAGTGTTATAGAAGGTGACAGGAAATCCTGGTTCGGAGTAGTTTCGGTGGGTGATATCTACAGTATAGTCGGCATTGATGGTGATAGCATTAGTGAGATTAGCTTTGGCGTATGCCGAGATTTTTGTGAGCGAAGTATTGTCCTGGGCTGTGGCTGCCTGTTTCAAGTAGGCAATGTCGTTGCGAGTATCTATGCCATTGATTGTTCCATACGGACCGAAAAACGAACCCCATCGCCACAAATAGGTATAAGTGTCGCGACGAGCGTTTGGTTGCGTGTAGATCTTATCGCTATAATTAATTCGCAAACCAGATTGCAACCATGGTGTGATATTGTAGGAAATATTTGTATTCACGTTGTATTTTTGTAATTTATCGGTATTGAATTTAAGTATACCTTCCTTGCTATTGTATCCCAAAGAGGTGTAAAAATTGATTTTCTCGCTTGCTCCTTGAATAGATATGTTGTGACTCATTGCAGGCGACGATGAGCGAAACATAATGTCTTGCACATCCCAATCGGCATAATACATTGCCCCCGAGCCATCGGGATTGACAAAGTAGTCGCCAACCTCGTCCCAATTCACGAATGGTCGCATTTCGCGATATTTTGCTTTCTTTCCCTTGTTTTGTTTTTTCCACGCTATGGCATAGGGAAGCATTTCGTCGAGATACATGCCGAAAAGTTCATTTTCAATGCCTGCACGCTTATTGGCTTGAGATAGGGCGTGCAATTGAGTGGGTACATCGGGATAGTTGGGCAAATAAGTAGGTGCGCTCCACGCAAAGTTGTTGGAATAGTTCACTGTGAGTCGTTCTGCTTTTTTAGCAGATTTTGTGGTGATAAGAATCACTCCAAAGGCAGCCCTTGCTCCGTAGATCGATGACGAGGCGGCATCTTTTAGCACTGAGATGCTTTGAATATCTTGCGTATTGAGGAAAGAAATATCCTCCATAGGCACTCCATCTACAAGAATATAGGGGGCACTCTGCGTACCATTGCTCAAAGTGCCTACGCCACGAATAGAAAGCGACGGTTCTTGGTTGATGCCGCCTTGAGAGTTTACCACCGAAAGCCCAGGCACAGAGCCTTGAAGGGCTTTGCTGAGGTCTTGCTGTGGCCTACCTTCCAAAGTGTGTGCCACATCGACTGTGGAAACTGCTCCTGTGAGATTTACTTTCCGTTGCTTGCCATAACCCACCACCACTATTTCGTCGAGTGCGGTAGTGTTTTCTTTCAATGTTACGGTCAAGTCGTTGACAGCCTTCACTTCTTGTGTGTCGTAGCCTATGTAGGATATTTTAAGTATAGCATTGGGGGCAACTTTTAGGTTGAAACGTCCATCCACGTCGGTGTGCGTACCACGCGTAGTACCTAACTCCACCACAGATGCACCTATGATGGGTTCGTCATTCTCATCGGTCACTAAGCCCGAAATGTTTTCAAGTATTTCTTGTGATGTCGTAGATTGTGCTTTAATGTATATATTGCAAAAGCACATTATCACCGATAGGCACACCAACTTGTGCCATTTGTTATTGCATTTTGTGTATAGGTAAAAATATTTCATATATAATTCAGTTTTCAATGTTGGCACAAAAATAACACCTAAACACAAAGAAAGTTTCCTTAAAAAGGATAACGCGAGAAAATTTGTGTATATTAAGAAAAAATACTAACTTTGTAGCGACTCACCAGCCAAGAGTGGCGGGAGGGTCGTGATTTAATTAAGAAGGCGTTTACAAAGCGTTTATCTTCCAGCAATCGAATCTCGCAAATTTGAACCGCACAGGAGGGAAAAAGCAATAGTAAGCGTCCACATTGGGATGATGTATCCGTATGTCACGTCGTATAGTTGTGCGTCGTGGAGTATTGTATATATACATTCGTCTTGGCGTGGGCTGGCTGAGTTGCTTATCCTTTGTGTGGTGGGCAATGCGAGAGCCTGATTGCTAAGGATGAGTGAAGAGTACAGTTTCCACGTCTTTTTTATATCCAAAAAGTAACACTCCGAATTTGGGAAACTATAGGAGAAAAATAGTTTAAAACTATGGAAGAAAACAAAAAGAAAGAAGAATTGCAATCACGTCGTGGATTCTTCAAAGATGCGGCCAAGAAAGCACTGCCAATTCTTGCTGCTGTAGCTCTTGCAAATGTTCCTCAAATTATGAAAGCAGCTGAAGCCAATGGAGAAATGGGTTGTTCTTATTGTGAAGGTAAATGTATGGCATCATGTAAAGGTACTTGTAGTGGAGGCTGTAAAGGATCATGTAAGTATGAGTGTAGTGGAGGTTGTAAAGGCGGTTGTAGAAATACATGTAAAAATAGTTGTGTAAGGAGTAACTATTAAAAAAAACAATAATATGAATAAGAAAAAACTACAAAGTAGACGCGATTTTTTTAAAAAAGCAGCTAAAGGTGTGTTGCCAATTATTGCTTCTGTAACTATGGTAAATATTCCTAATATAATTAGAGCAGTTGAGAGAAATCCAACCGATTGTTATTATGGCTGTGCTGTTAGTTGTTCTGGAGAATGTTATATGGCATGTAGTAATAACGCTTGTAGAAGAGATTGCCAATATACTTGTTCGGGTGGTTGTCAAGGATCATGTACAGGTAGTTGCCAGAGGTCATGTTTAGGTAGTTGTGAAGGAACTTGTTATGGTACATGTACAAGCTCGAATTATTTGTAAAAATAAAGTGAAATGGTTGATGAATTTCAATTAAAGGAAAGTAGTCAAACTTGGCAGTCTGGAATGGCTAAGAATATTACTTTTATAGTTACGAAGGACTGCCAACTTGCTTGTAAGTATTGCTATCTTGTGGGAAAGAATGAAAAGGAACGTATGCCATGGGATATTGCAAAGAAAGCAATAGACTATATTTTAGATAATGTAAACGACAGTGAATTTAACTATGAATCTGTAATTTGGGACTTTATAGGAGGAGAACCATTCATTGAAATTGATTTAATTGATAAAATTTGTGATTACATAAAATCCGAACTATTTAGAAGAAATCATCATTGGTTTAATTCTTATCGTTTCAGTTTCTCAACCAATGGTATCAACTATGATTCGGAAAAGGTTCAGAATTTCATCAAGAAGAATCATAGTCATTTATCCATAGGTATAACTATTGATGGAACAAAGCAAAAACATGACTTAAATCGTATCTGGAAAGGTGACGGAGATGAGAAAGGTTCATATGAAGATGTTGTAAAAAATATTCCTCTATGGCTTGAACAATTTCCTAGTGCTGGTACAAAAGTGACAATAAGCAGTGCTGATATTCCATATATCAAAGAGAGTGTCTTGCACTTGTATTCTCTCGGCATACATGAGGTGAATATTAATGTTGTGTTTGAAGATGTATGGAATGAGGGAGATGATGCTTTATTTGAAAATCAATTGATAGAACTTGCCGATGCAATTATAGAAGGCGAATTTTATAATGATTATGCATGTTCATTCTTTACAGAAAGAATGGGTAAACCTCTTGACTGTACTCTTGAAAATCAAAATTGGTGTGGTGCGGGGAAGATGCTTTCTATTGATGCCAAAGGTAATTTCTATCCATGTACACGCTTTGCTCAGTATTCGCTTCGCGACAAAAAAGCATGGATAATAGGAAATGTGCATGATGGTATAAATAAAAACAAGTTGCGTCCGTTCCTTACGCTTGACCGTTGCACTCAGTCAACACACGAATGTATAGATTGTGAAGTAGCAGAAGGTTGTGCTTGGTGCCAAGGTGAGAACTATGATGCTGCCGATACACCAACCGTTTATCAGCGTGCCACAGCCATTTGCAAAATGCATAAAGCACGTGTGAGAGCCAATAACTATTATTGGAACAAACTTTATCGCAAACTTGAATTGGTAGGTAAGCAAGAGGATAAAGAAAATATGAAAGTATCAAACATAATTTGCTGACGGGAGGAGGAATAAATTATGATTAAATATTTGGTTATATTGCTTGATGATACATCTGTGTCGTATTGCCATTACGAAAACAAGAAAACTGAGCGCAAACTCATTTCGCTTGAAGATTTGAAAGAGGGAATTTTCTATGCGATGAAAGAAAACCTGTCTATTCAGTTTGTCTATCCCGATTATGAATTGTCTCAAGAATACAAAGATGCAATTAACTCCATAGATCATAGCAGTGTGAAACTTTATGCTCCCCAGGGAAAAGCCGATGTATTGGTGATTGAGGATATTAAGGCTCTTAGAGATGTGGAATGGCAGAAAAGTATTGCTTATGTACTTCGTGTTGATAAAGAAAATCTATTTACTTCATATTGTGAGATTGTTCCAGTGCTGTCAAAGGTGTTACGCTTGAATGTGGTTATTACCGATGTAGAAACATTTACTGAAAACGATTTCGGTAGATATAAAAAAATGTTGAGCGATTTGAAGGATGCAGTGAAAGATGTATATGTATTTGGAGGTCAAGTACAATTGAATTTGCTTACTGATCGTATGATGCTCGACGATATGAACAATTGCAATGCAGGCGTGGAAAATATCACACTTGCTCCCGACGGGCGATTTTACATTTGTCCAGCATTCTATCTTGCCGATGAAGACGAGGATTATGGTCTGGGTAAAGCAAAGTTCAGCGTTGGTGATTTGAAAAGCGGGCTTGACATAAAGAATCCTCAACTATATAAGTTGGAATATGCTCCGATATGCAGAAAATGTGATGCTTATCAGTGTAAACGTTGTGTGTGGTTGAATCGCAAGACTACATATGAGGTAAACACTCCGGGCCACGAACAATGTGTGATGGCTCACCTTGAACGCAATGCTTCACGAGAATTGTTGCAAAACATACGTGAACATGGTGTGTTTATGCCCGAAAAAGAAATCAAAGAGATTGATTATTTGGATCCATTTGGAAGAGTGAAAGATTAAACGAATATGAAAAATGTTTATTTTTGGAGTATTATATTAGTTGTCTTTTTTGTGTCGTGCGTCGAGGAATTACCGCCATGGATATGCCGTGTTTGTCACGGAACAGGGAGGGCCAGATGTGAAGTTTGTGATAATGGATATAATGACTGCACTTTGTGTCAAAATGGATTTAATTATTGTTTTGTATGTAGAGGAACTGGTTGTGTTACGTGCTTATATACAGGAAAAATAATATGCAAATCTTGTGGAGGAAAAGGTTTAAATGATTGTCCTTCTTGTGAATATGGTTATTATAATTTTGCTTGTAAAGCATGTAATGGAACAGGTACAATAAGTGAATATGAATAAGAATATTTCGCGTAGAGATTTTTTTAGTAAAAAGATACTTCCAATAATAGCGGTCGTTGCATCTTCTGTGGCACCATTACAATTATTAGCACGAGATTCGGTTGCAACAGGATGTAAATATGGTTGTAAGCAGTCTTGTATGGGTACTTGTATTAATGGTTGTGCTATGAGATGTAACGGCACTTGTGCTGTGGGCTGTGGAGGTGCATGCATTGGTGTATGCATTGGAACTTGTAAATATTCAGGCAAATGTAATGAGTGTTCTGATATTTGTAAAGGAAGTTGTAAGGGATCTTGTTATGGCTCTTGTCAATCTTCATCTAAAGCAAGCGATACAATTCCTTATAAGAGGTAAATAAAAATAACAAATATAAAATTATAGATATGAAGAAAATTGTAGGACAAGTTACTGTCGAAGAAAAGAATGAAATTCAAGCTCTTTTCGAGCGTAGAAACGGATTGAATGAACTTGCAAAGATTTTAACTGCTGAGAATACGGAACTTTATGAGAAACTCATAAAAGATATGGGTGAAACTGGAATGAAATTTCAATCTTGGTGGAATCGTATGGGTGAAAAGTATCAATGGGAAGCCTCTGAGAATGGTTCATGGGAAATCAATTTTGATACTTGTGAAATTTATTTAGTAAATTGATAAAATATGTTGAATTCAATACTATTAATGATAGGTACTACAGAATTAGTGGTTATCGGTGGGGCTATATTATTGTTCTTTGGCGGGAAAAAAATTCCTGAATTAATGAGGAGCATGGGACAAGGTGTTAAAAGCTTTAAGGATGGAATGCGTGAAGGGTTACCTGAAGATGACCAAAAACAAGATGCAAATTATACTTCTGCTGGGGGTAGTTCATCTAAAATAGACGAGAAGCAAGACTAATGTCAAAAGATGATAAAATATACTCTGACAATGGTGAAGAGTTAATGACATTTGGAGGGCATTTGGAGGTTTTGCGACAAATGCTCTTTCGAATTGTTGGTGTGTTTTTAACGTTTGCTGTGACAATATTTTGTTTTAAAGAAGAAACGTTTGCTTTTTTGCTCGCTCCTCGTGAATGGGATTTTGTTACATATAGAATTATTGCAAGAATAGCTGAATGCTTAGGCGTTAATTTCCAATTAAATCAGTTTGCTGTAGATTTGATAAGTACCGATTTATCAGCACAATTTATGGCTCATTTAAGTACGTCGTGCACATTGGGTTTGCTTGCATCTTCTCCATATATAGTATACGAACTTTTTCGTTTTATATCTCCTGCGTTATATGAGAATGAACGAAAATATTCAGTAGCTGTAACAGGAGCAATTTATTCGTTGTTTATAGTAGGGTTATTGGTAAGTTATTTTCTTGTATTTCCAATATCATTTCAGTTTTTGGCAACGTATGAGGTTGATCCGAGTGTGAAAAGTACGATTACAATATCATCGTATATAGATACATTTACATCGCTTACTTTTCTGATGGGGATTGTGTTTCAATTACCTGTATTTGTGTTTTTCTTGGCAAAGATTGGTATAGTGGATGCTGATTTATTGAGACATTATCGTCGGCATGCTATAATTCTTATTATGATTGTGGCTGCGATTATAACTCCTCCAGATTTGTTTACGATGTTTATAGTTACAATCCCGATGTGGTTGTTATATGAATTGAGTATTTGGGTGATTAGAAAAATATAATTAAGTTTTGTAATAACAGTAAATAATCGAGTGATATCAAAGTGTATCGCTCGATTATTTTTTTTGAACAAGGTGGGGGTGGTGGATGTTGTAAGGGTGTGTAATTTGTAGAATTCTTTTAATATAAAATAATGTGATATGAAAGCTTTGAGTGAATTATTGAAGGAGGGTATGCCTGTGTTGGTTGATTTTTATGCTACATGGTGTGGTCCCTGTCGTGTGATGATGCCTATTGTGAATAAGATTGAACGCAAGTATGACGATTTGATTCGTGTGGTGAAGATGGATGTGGATGAGTATGATGCCGAATCCACAAGTTATGGTGTGCGTGCTGTACCCACTTTGATGCTTTTTGTGAAAGGTGTGCCTGTGTGGCGTAATACGGGAATAATAGCTCAACGCGACCTTGAGGAGGAAATACTCAGGCAGTTAGGAGGGAGGAGTTAGGAATTAGAAATTAGGAGTGTGGGGTTATAGATATTGGGATAAAATCCGTATCTTTGCAAAAAAATAAAGAGAAGGAATAATTTATATGGTATCTATAGACGGACTTGCCGTGGAATTTGGCGGCAGTACACTTTTTAGCGACATTTCATTTGTAATTAACGAGAAAGACCGCATCGCTCTTATGGGTAAGAATGGTGCTGGTAAATCCACTTTGCTCAAGATATTGGCCGGTGTGCGTAAACCTACACGTGGTAGCGTGTCGGCTCCTAAGGACACTGTGATTGCTTATCTACCTCAACACTTGATGACCAAAGATGGACGCACCGTGTTTGAGGAAGCGTCTCAAGCTTTTGCTCACTTGCATCAGATGGAGGCTGAGATTGAAGAACTGAATAAGCAACTTGCCGAACGCACCGATTATGAGAGCGATGAATATATGGCTCTTATAGAAGAGGTGGCTACCAAGAGCGAGAAATTTTATGCTATAGATATGACTCACTTCGAGGAAGATGTGGAAAAGACTCTACTCGGTTTGGGTTTCGAGCGTAAGGACTTCAATCGTCAAACGAGCGAGTTCTCGGGAGGATGGCGTATGCGTATAGAATTGGCTAAGATGCTTCTTCGCAATCCTGATGTGCTATTGCTCGATGAGCCTACCAACCACTTGGACATTGAATCTATCGGTTGGCTCGAAGATTTCCTTATAAGTAATGGTAAGGCTGTAGTGGTGATTAGTCACGACCGTAAGTTTGTTGATAACATTACAACTCGCACCATTGAAGTGACTATGGGCCGTATCTACGACTATAAGGTGAATTATTCGCAATATTTGCAGTTGCGTGCTGAGCGTCGCGCTCAACAACAAAAGCAATACGAAGAGCAACAAAAGATGATTCAAGAAACAAAGGATTTCATCGAACGCTTCAAAGGTACTTATTCCAAGACTCTGCAAGTGCAAAGCCGCGTGAAAATGCTCGAAAAACTTGAAATCATAGAAGTAGACGAAGAAGATACTTCGGCATTGAGATTGAAATTCCCGCCTTCACCTCGTTCGGGACAATATCCTGTGATGATGGATGGAGTGGGTAAGGCCTTTGATGATAAACGCATTTTCTCGGGGGTAAATCTCACTATCAATCGTGGCGATAAGGTGGCATTTGTGGGACGCAATGGAGAGGGTAAGTCTACGCTTGTGAAATGTATCATGAAGGAACTTGAACACGAAGGAGTGCTTACTCTCGGACACAATGTGCAAATAGGATATTTTGCTCAAAATCAGGCATCGCTTCTTGATGAAAATCTTACAGTGTTCCAAACTATCGATGATGTGGCAAAGGGCGATATTCGTAATAAGATTCGCGATTTGCTCGGTGCGTTTATGTTTGGCGGTGAAGCCAGCACCAAGAAGGTGAAAGTGCTATCGGGTGGTGAACGCACTCGCTTGGCATTGATGAAACTTCTTCTCGATCCAGTAAACTTGTTGATTCTCGATGAGCCTACCAATCACCTCGACCTTAAGACTAAGGACATTCTCAAGCAAGCACTTCAAGACTTTGATGGTACGCTGATATGTGTGAGTCACGACCGTGACTTCCTCGATGGACTTGCCACAAAGGTGTATGAGTTTGGGCAAGGTCGTGTGCGCGAACACCTATGTGGTGTATACGAATTCCTTGCTACTAAGAAGATGGAATCGCTTCAAGAGCTTGAACGCAAAAAATAATCGAGGAAAATCTCAAAATGAAAAACAACAAAGGAGCTTGGTCGTGTGCGACTCAGCTCCTTTTCTTATTTCTTTTAGGAAATTTCTACATAGTTTACTTGCCGATGAAGATGGCAACCTTCACCTTGCTCATAGGCATTGTGTTGTCGTAACTTACGCCCCAAATCAACTCTGTACCTTCGTCGAAACTACGCATCACGCTGCTCAATTTGTCCATGTCCACCATTGAAAGTCCGTAGGAGCGAGAGCATGCAATAGAAAGCAGCACATTCTTTGCACCTTTGCTACCTATTTCACGCAATTCTCGTAGTGCTGTCACTACAAGGTTGGCCATATCTTCGGCTTCAACTTCGATGGCCGATAATTCTTCCGATGATAGGAGAGGAGCGAAATCATTTCTATCAAGATTCACCACGCGCTCGTCATCGCCACTACAAATTCTATTAATTCTATTTTCGAGTTCGTTTCTGTCTGTAATAATCATAAATATATCTATTTTGTGGTTGCAAAATTATAAAAAAAGCGTGACAAAAAGTTCCTTCGTTAAGATAAATTTTTGATAAGATGTGGAAGATATTTTGTTACGAATGATGTGATGGAAGCTGAAGCAATGTGTGGGAGCATGGCTTGCTCTAATGGTAGGTTTCTGTCGGATACTTCATACACACCAACAAACCCCATTTGCGATAATTCGTCACACATTTCCACTTTCCCACCTATAGCCACCACCGGCACTCCACACTTTTGGGCGCGGCGAAGTATTCCAGTTGGAGTTTTTCCTTTGGCTGTTTGATGGTCGATTTTACCCTCGCCTGTAATCACGAGAGATGCATCGGCAATGATTTCATCGAAGTGAATAGTGTCGAGCACCATATCTATCCCCCGCTTGAGCGAAGCATTGAGAAACGCCTTAAAAGCACCACCCATACCTCCAGCCGCACCAGCTCCTGCAATAGGAATTACATCAATCTGGTACTTATCGAAAATCACTTTCGCCAATGAATGCATTCCTCGGTCGAGATGCTCCACCATAGCCTCATCGGCTCCCTTTTGTGGTGCAAACACATAGGCTGCTCCATCTTTACCACAAAAAGGAGTATCTACATCGCAGGCAATGGTAAATTGCGATTGCTTGATAGATTTCGGTACTTGAGAATCGTCGATAGAAGCCACATCGTGCATTGTAGCCCCGCAGCATCGTGAAATGTGGTTTTGATTATGGTCGAAAAATCTATATCCGAGTGCTTGAAGCATACCCGTGCCAGCATCGTTGGTGGCACTACCTCCTATGCCTATAAGAAATCGTCGGCAACCTCTCTTTATGGCATCTAATATCAATTGCCCCGTGCCGTGTGTGGAGGTGTGCATAGGGTTGCGTTCTTCTTCGGCAAGGAGAGTGAGACCACTTGCTGCCGACATCTCTATAATGGCAATATCGTCGGCAATGCCATAAGAAGCACAGATAGGTTTACCTATAGGATTTTCCACCGAAACCGATATTTTTATGCCATTAAGAGCCTCGATAATAGCATCAACAGTACCCTCGCCCCCGTCGGCCACATTCACCTTCACAATGGATAGGTCGTGACTAATCTGTAGCAAACCTTTTGCCACACTATCGGCCACCTCAATGGAAGTGAGTGAGCCCTTAAAAGAATCAGACGCTATTACGATTTTTTTCATTGTTGAAAAGTATTTTCCACAAAAATACAAAAAATAATGCAGAACACATAGAGTCCTGCATTATTGATTGAGTTATGAGAATTATCTTACTGTTGTTACCATCGACGATAGGGTGGTAGATGTTTTGAGTGTACCTTCGGTATAAGTTCCCTTATAGGTTACGCATTCAAATGTTTCGCCTGGAGTCACCGATCCATCGGTGTAAATCTTGTAAGTACCACCTTTTACAAATTCTGGAGCAGAGATGAGGATAGATGTACCTCCACCACCGCCTCCAGGTTGTGTGCCACCACCACCTGGTCTACCTGGTCTGTCGCCACCAGGAGGTTGTGTGCCACCACCAGATGTGGCTGTGCGAGGATTGGCAAATGATAGTATGTGATTGCCATCGGCATCGGTTACTGTAAGTAATTGATTTTGGGTTAGACTTGCCGAGTAGATAAGAGTGGCTTGCTTGGTGTTGTTGGTAGCTGGAGTAGTATTCGAGCCACCGATACCTATAAGCACTCCACCTGTGATAGTGAAATTATTGCTCATATCGCAGTCAAAACCACCTTCGGGAGCATTAGCACCCGAAACGAAAATCATACCACCATTTATGATGAGCGTACCATTAGAGTCGATAGCATCGTTGCCTGTAGCCATACAATAAAGTTTGCAATCGTTGATGACGATAGAATTCTTTGCATTGATACAGTCGTCTACAGTGCTGATGTTGATTTCGCCTCCATTGATAGTCATTATATTTTTACTTTCAAGACCTTCGCCACCATTTTGTGTAGAAGATATATTCAGAACACCATTGTTGATGGTCATATTGTTGTCGGCCTTGAAAACCTTAGGATTGGCATAATCGGTATTTTCTTCGTTGCTACCTTGAATTTCTACGAAACGCGCACCTGTGGTCTTTGCAGTGATAGAAGGACCTTGTGTGGCATCGCCCACTATTGCATTGGTATCGGTGCTGATACATTTACCTCCAATACCAGTAGATAGTAGGTTGAATGTGCCGGCGATAAGTTCGATATTACCATCCACCTTGATACAAGTAGACGCATAAGAATCTATTTCGCCATTCACATCGGTATACTTAGCACCACCACCCGATACTGTGATATCTACAACACCGCCGGTGAATTTAGCATTGCCATCGATAGATAACCCCTTACCAGCTTCACCCGAGTGAGTGATGTGTATATTGCCATTAGTCATTAAGAAATCGCCATCACTCTTGATTATAGTGCAATAAGACGGGTCGTTGTCTTCGAGTACCACATTACCCGAAGCAGTAGCAGTGATATTACCACCGTTGATAGTCATAGCACCTTTTGTGCGAAGAGCTTTACCTTGGTCGGCAGGCATATTTATTTTAATATCGCCACCATTTATCACGAATGTGCTATCACACTTGATACATTTAGTATCGGCTACGGTGATTTCGATATCTATTTCGCCGTTGTTGATTTCTATAGTACCTTCGTCGCCGTCGATACCATCACCACCTGTATTGCGTGCATTGTATTTACCTCCATTCATCACATATGCAGTGCCTGAATGAATACCATCTGATTTAGAAGAAAGCACATTGATATTGCCCGATTCCAATTGTATTGCTTTCTTGCTTGCGATAGCGTGCTTGGTGTGAGCAGTAACATTTAGTGTGCCGTCGCCCACAAAGGTGAGATTACCCTTGCTATACAGACATCCATTTTCGCCCTCAGCACCATCGGTGAGCGATGATGTACCTATGAGTTCGATAGTGGCGTCTACAGCCGATTTTATATTTATGGCACTACCTGAAGCACTTGTAATATTAGTGCCATTGAGAGCGAGTGTGAATGCCGACTCTGAATTGATAGTCACACTACCATCGGTGGCCACACCTGTGATTTCGAAACGAAGATTTTCGGCACTTGTAGAATTTATAACTATGTTGCCACCTTCCTTTTCGATAGTCACACCTCTGAAAGCAAAAGGATTCACCACATCGGCATCTGCACCATCAAATGTTATCGCAATGGCACTCTTTGTATTGCCGAAAGTGATGTTTTGAATTTCGGTGTAAGCAGCCTTTAGAGAGCCTGCATTATCTTTTAGAGTAAGGTTGATAGTATCGCCATCGCTTGATAGGGTGATATTATCGGCCATAGTAGTAGGCACGCCAAGAGTCACTCGATTGCTTTGCTTTATCCATATATTGTCGGTAGCCCATGTCATAGCAGCCATTGAAAGCAAAGCCGAAACTAATATAGTAGTCTTTTTCATTTCTTTACGATTTTAGTGATTGATTTACCTGCTTTCACAATGTAGCTGCCAGAAGATAGATTAGAAATATCAAGTGAATTTCCTGCACTTTGAGCCACAAGATTACCATTGAGTGCATACACCTTAATAGCTGATTTTGCCACGATGGTGTTACCTTTTATAGCGATAGCATTTTCGCCATTCACGCTACTCACTCCAGTGGGAGTAGCATTGAATTGAAGCATATTGAACATTTCGCACGAATAGTACACATCTTTGCCATCGTTGAAAGAAATTTTCACGCCCTCGCCATCAAATGAGATTTCGTTCACGGTAGATATAGCCCATGAAGCCTCACCACCATTTGATTTTACCGAAATCATATCTTTGGCATAGGCAGTAATTGATAGCGCAAACATCAATAGAAGTAAAATTTTACGCATAGTTTATTAGTTTAAAGTATTGGTAATATGTTGCAAAGATAATCATTCGGAACAAAAAAACAATATGATCCTATATAATCCGACTTTTGGAACATGAAATAAGAAATAACGAAGAATAAAAAAACGGATTGGTCCTCGCCAATCCGTTTTTGCTATAATTTCAAATGTGTTTTATTTCAAGATTTTCTTGATTACAGGGAGGAGTTTCTTCTCGAAGCGATAGAAACCGAGGTCGGTGAAGTGGTAACCATCTACTGTGCCTTGGCGGTCTTCGGTGAGGATGTTTTTAGCCTCGAAATAATAGATGTTTTTCACGCCTTGCTTTTTGAGTTTGTTGTAGTAAGCACGGAGTGCGGCATTCTTCTCGTTCAAGGTGTCTTCTTCGGTCATATCAAACATATATCCTGGGAACATGGGACTCTCTACGAAAAGCACAGGCACATCGGGACGGCGATTGCGAAGGAGTTGGAAGAATGGATCGATGTTGGCTTTGAGTGCATCCACTTTGTTGTTTGGCAAGCAGTCGATTACATAAAGTCCGGCATCAACCGAAGCCATCACTTCAGCCACTTCAAGGTCGAGACGACCATTACCACTGAATCCGAGGTTGTATACTTCGCGGTTGAGGTCGCGCACGAGCATACTTGTGTGGCACATACCAGGGCGAGATGCACACGCTCCTTGTGTGATGCTTGTACCATATATCACCACAGGTTTTTCGCTCTTTGGAAGGTCTACCTTTGGCATAGTGATAGTAGCAGCAGAGTCCACTCCGATGTAAAGGCTATCGGCACCATCGTAAAGAGGGAAGAACATCATGTATTCACGCATACCTGGTTTGTTGTTGGCAAACACTGTGGCTTTGCTGTGCTTCTTGTTTACAACGGGGCGAGCAGGTCCCATAAATTCCCATTTGTTGTCGTCGGTGAGTGTGTAAACATCAAAACCACGAATGCCCGATGGAGCCATATGGTTCATTTCTACATTGAATGTAGATTTCCATTTCACTTTCATCTTCTTGGCATCGGTAGCAAAACGAATGTACAATCCAGCAGTGTTTGTTCCCAAATCGTAAAGTTCTTTGCGAACTTTTGTCTTCAATGAATCAGGCAAACGAGTGTAGATTACACTATCGTTTTTCACTGCTGTGCCATATAGTGGAAAATTGCGTGCATCGTGATACACCATATCTTTTGCCATCAAGCCACCAAAGGTGAGCATTGATGCACAAAAAAACATTAAAAATTTCTTCATTTTGAGTTATATTATTTAGAGATTTTGCAATTTTGGTACAAAATTACCAAAAAAATTCTTCACTTCAATTCTTTCGCCTTATCTTTCAACTATTTTTCTTAACTTTACAAAGATTTTTGATAATTTGGAAATATTATGAAGAAACTACAAATATTATTCTCTTGTTTTCTATTCTCGGTGGCTTCGCACCTTATGGCTTCAAATCATATTGGTGGCGAGTGGACTATGCTCACCCTGAAGGGAAAGGATATCAACACAATGGAGCGTCCTTATTTGATAATCAATCTTGAAGATAGTATGCTATATGGCAATAATGGCTGTAATGCTATAAATGGTAGTGTTCACTTGAAAGGTGAAGGAAAGATTACCTTTGATAACATTATCACTACTCTTGCCAAGTGCGATAATGAAACTTCTGAACGCAATATTATGAAGGCGTTGCACGAAACTGCGTCATTTAAAATAGCCAACGAAAATGGTATAAAATATCTCACTCTTATGAATGCTAAAGGACATGATTTGATGTATCTGAAGAATCAGGATATAAATTTCATGAATGGTGCGTGGACTGTGCATTCTATAAATGGCGAAAATCTGACTGCTAATAATGTGAGAATTGTGATTGACATTCAAGAAATGAAAATTCACGGCAATAGTGGCTGTAATATTTTCAATGGAACTCTGTTTATCGATCCCTATAAGGACTGGGGTGTAGAATTCCAAGAATTGGTGTCGACTCGCAAGATGTGTCGTGATATTCGCATCGAAACAGCTCTTCTTTGCACTCTTGAGGAAACTCAATACTGCAAGGAATTGCCCGACGGAAATATAGTTCTGCTTGATGTGGATGAAAAAGAAATAGCAGTATTGAAGCGATTGAAATTGAAATAAACCATAGTTTAGTTTTATATTTTCTGTATAAATACAAAGTTTTTGTGGTTTATTAATCATTTTGCTTGACGATAATATATCGTTTCACTATCTTTGCAAAAAAAAAGAAATTGAAAGTTGTAATTATAAAATATAATGCTGGTAATATCTTTTCGGTGCTTTATGCACTGAAACGCATCGGTGTGGAGGCTGTCGTTACCGACGATTTCGACACTATTCGCAATGCCGATAAAGTGATATTTCCTGGAGTAGGCGAGGCGTCTTCGGCAATGGCATACCTCAAGGAGAAAGGGCTCGACACACTTATCGTAAGCCTCAAACAACCTGTGTTGGGTATTTGCATAGGCGAGCAGCTTATGTGCCGGCATTCCGAAGAGGGAGATGTGGATTGCCTCGGAATATTTGATGTAGATGTGAAGCGATTTGATAATAGCGATTGCACTCAATATAAAATTCCGCATATGGGATGGAATGTTATTGAGGCAGGTGATAATCCGTTGCTAAAAGGAGTAGATGGTAAATATGTGTATTTTGTGCATAGTTATTATGCTCCTATTTGTAAGCATACGATTGCATTATGCAGCTACATCACTCCATATAGTGCAGCATTGCATCGCGATAATTTCTATGCCACACAGTTTCATCCCGAAAAGAGTGGTGATGTGGGCGAGTTGATATTAAAAAACTTCATTGAGCTATGATAGAAATAATACCAGCTATCGACATTATCGACGGAAAGTGCGTGCGTTTGTCAAAGGGCGACTACGATCAGAAGAAGGTTTACAACGAAAATCCTCTTGAAGTGGCAAAGGCTTTTGAAGATGCTGGATGCAAGAGACTGCATCTTGTTGACCTTGATGGGGCGAAAAACAGTCACATTGTGAACTATCGCACTCTCGAAACCATAGCATCGGGTACCGATTTGGTGATAGACTTTGGTGGAGGAATAAAAAGCGACGAAGATGCTCACATTGCATTTGAAAGTGGTGCTTCAATGATTACGGGAGGTAGTATTGCAGTGAAAAATCCTGCGATATTTGAGAATTGGATTTCGCAATACGGAGCAGAAAAAATAATACTCGGAGCTGATGTGAAAGAGCGAATGATAGCCACAGATGGGTGGCTGCAGAGTAGCAATATGCCTATAGTGCCTTTTGTGAATTCGTATCTTGCTAAAGGTATCACGCAAGTAATAAGCACCGACATTAGCAGAGATGGAATGCTACAAGGTGTGGCCATCGACCTCTATCGTGAATTGCTTGGTGAATGCGAAGGCATTTACATCATTGCGAGTGGTGGTGTGGCAGGAATAGATGATATAAGACAACTTGAGGAAATAAATGTGCCTGCTGTGATTGCTGGAAAAGCATTGTATGAGGGACGTATTTCGCTCAAGGATTTAGAACTCGAAAATTTGAAACGAAAATGTTAGCGAAACGAATAATTCCATGTCTCGATGTGAAAGACGGAATGACCGTTAAAGGGATAAATTTCGTCAATTTTCGAGAAGCGGGCGACCCTGTAGAATTGGGGCGTGCCTATAGTAGAGCAGGAGCAGATGAATTGGTGTATCTTGATATCACTGCATCCTATGAGGAGAGAAAGACCTTTGTGAATCTTGTGCGTAGAGTGGCAGAGAATGTAAATATCCCATTCACAGTGGGTGGAGGTATCGGTACTGTACAAGATGTGGGCAATCTGCTGAATGCGGGGGCTGATAAGGTGTCGATAAATTCGTCTGCGTTACGCAATCCTCAACTCATCACCGACATTGCTGGCAATTTCGGCTGTCAGGTGTGTGTGGTGGCTATAGATGCACGATATGACGATGGTGAATGGATTTGCTATGTGAAAGGTGGTAGAGTACCTACTGAACGAAAACTCTTTGATTGGGCTCGTGAAGCACAAGAGAGAGGAGCCGGCGAAATACTTTTCACAAGTATGGACCATGATGGTGTGAAGGAGGGGTTTGCTTGCGATGCACTTGCCAAACTCAATCGCATTCTTTCTATTCCCGTGATAGCATCGGGTGGAGGAGGAAAGATGGAGCATTTCAGAGATGTGTTTACACAGGGCAAGGCCGATGCGGCACTTGCAGCGAGTGTGTTTCACTTCAACGAAATCAATATCACCGAGTTGAAACAATATTTGAAACATAACGATATAAATATAAGAATTTAAAGTTATGGCTATAGATTTTGAAAAAATGAATGGGCTTGTCCCAGCTATTATACAAGATGCATACACAAAGAATGTGCTTATGCTTGGCTTTATGAATGAAGAAGCCTATGCACAAACTCTCGAAACCAAGAAGGTGACTTTCTACAGTCGCACCAAGAAGCGTTTGTGGGTGAAAGGTGAAACGAGTGGCAATTTTCTCAATGTAGTATCTATCGAAGAAGACTGCGACCACGATACTTTGCTTATAAAGGTGAATCCTGTAGGAGCTGTGTGTCATACGGGAACGGCTACTTGTTTTGGCGACGACAATTCGTATGGAGTGCAATTCTTGTCGTTTTTGCAAGATTTTATCGATAAACGCAAACAAGAAATGCCCGAAGGGTCTTACACTACATCGTTGTTTGAGAGTGGTATCAATCGCATAGCTCAAAAGGTGGGCGAGGAAGCACTCGAAACTGTGATAGAAGCCACTAATGGCACTCCGGGCCGACTCGTTTATGAGGCTTCGGATATGCTTTATCACTTGATCGTGTTGCTTTCGGAAAAGGGATTGCATATCGAAGACCTTACCGAAGCACTTTACAATCGTCACAACAAGAAAAAAGAAGAATATGACAAAAATTGTGGACTATAAGAATGTGGAAATTCACCGCAAGGAACTCATCGTACTCAAAAATGTGTCGTTTGAGTTGCATAGTGGCGATTTCGTTTATCTCATCGGTAGAGTAGGGAGCGGAAAAAGCAGCCTTATGAAATCGATGTATTGCGAAATTCCCATTGCCGATGGTGAAGCCTCTGTTCTCGACTACGATTTAACTACTATCAAGAAAAAAGACATCCCATTCCTGCGACGCAAAATAGGAATTGTGTTTCAGGATTTCCAATTGCTCACCGATAGATCGGTGTATGACAATCTTCGTTTTGTGCTCGAAGCTACAGGCTGGAAGGATAACAACGAAATAGAGGAACGCATAGAGAGTGCTCTTCAGCAAGTGGGGATGGTGAATAAATCGTATAAAATGCCACACGAACTTTCGGGCGGTGAGCAACAACGCATCGTGATAGCGCGTGCCTTGCTCAATAAACCTGCTCTCGTACTTGCCGACGAACCAACAGGCAATCTGGACCCTGATACGGGAAACCAAATCGTATCGCTTCTCCACGAAATTGCACAAAATGGAACGGCTGTGATTATGGCTACTCACAATCTGCAGCTTATCGACCAATTTCCAGGAAAAGTGTTACATTGCGACAATAAACAAATATTTTAAACTTTACGATATTCCACACTTATGAAAGTATTGAAATTTGGAGGTACATCAGTGGGCTCGGCTCAACGCATCAAGAATGTGGCCGACCTTATCACTAAACGAGGTAAAAACATCATTGTGCTATCGGCTATGTCGGGCACAACTAATTCGCTCGTGCAAATCTCTGAACGCTTGCACCAAGAGGATATAGATGGTGCATATGGTATCATTGAAGGATTAAAACAAAAATATGCTCGTACGCTTGAAGAGATGTTTGACGACCAAGTGTACTTGAATTTGGCTAAGAACAAGATACAAGAAATATTTGATTTCATTCGTCTGCACACGATGAGTAACTTTTCAGAAAGATATGAAAAGGAAATCCTCGCACAAGGCGAATTGATGTCTACCAACATTATGCACTACTATTTGCTATCGCAAGGTGTGAAGTCGGTGCTTTTGCCTGCGCTCGATTATATGCGTATCGACGAAAATGATGAACCTGATTTTGGTTATGTTAAAGCACATCTATCAGCTCTTCTAAAAGCTTCTTCTGAGGCTGATATCTACATCACGCAAGGTTTCATTTGTCGCAATCCAGAAGGATATATCGACAATCTACAACGTGGTGGTAGCGACTACTCAGCGTCGATTGTGGGTGCTATGATTGGTGCTGAAGAGGTGCAAATATGGACCGATATTGATGGCATGCACAACAACGATCCTCGTTTTGTGGAAAAGACTGCTCCTGTGCACGAACTTGCATTTGAGGAGGCTGCCGAACTTGCATATTTCGGTGCGAAAATTCTTCATCCTACTTGTGTGCGTCCGGCTCAAGAACACAACATACCTGTGCGTTTGCTCAATACTCTTTGTCCTGATGCTCCAGGTACTCTCATCCATAATTCTACCGAAACCGGAAAGATCAAGGCTGTGGCAGCGAAGGATAATATCACAAGTATCAAGATCAAATCAAGTCGTATGCTTCTTGCTCATGGTTTCTTGCGCAAGGTGTTTGAAATCTTTGAGGACAATAAGACTGCGATAGATATGATTACCACATCCGAAGTGGGTGTGTCGGTGACTGTTGACAATACTAAAAATCTTGACACTATCGTGAAAGAATTGAAGTCGCTTGGCGATGTGTCTATCGACGAAGATATGGTGATTATCTGTGTGGTGGGTGACTTGAAATGGCAAAATCGTGGATTTGAGGCACAAGTGCTCAATGCTATCAACACCATCCCTGTGAGAATGATTTCTTATGGTGGTAGCAACCACAATATCTCGGTGCTAATTCATAAAGATGATAAGATAGAAGCTCTTAACCTTTTGAGTCAACATTTATTTAATAAATAATAGTAGTATGTCGTTTAATTTTCCATTAGATAAGTTTGCAGGAGCGCAAACGCCTTTTTATTACTATAATCTTGAATTGCTCGAGGCTACTCTGCAAGAGATAAATAATTGCACTGCCGATGCTCCATTTCATGTGCATTATGCTGTGAAGGCTAATGCCAACGATTGCATTCTGCGCACCATAGAAAACGCTGGACTTGGAGTGGACTGTGTGAGTGGTGGTGAGGTGGCAGCTGCTATCAAAGCGGGATTCGATAGTAAGAAGATAGTGTTTGCTGGAGTGGGCAAGACCGATCGTGAAATAGCACTTGCCATTGATGCCGACATTCTATGCTTCAATGTGGAGTCAATTCCCGAACTTCAAGCCATAAATGAAATAGCCGAGCAAAAGGGTAAAGTGGTGGACGTGGCTTTTCGTGTAAATCCTAATGTAGATGCACACACTCACAAGTATATTACCACCGGATTGAGTGAAAATAAGTTTGGTATCAATCTTGAGCAATTGCCTGAGGTATTGCTTTTGGCAAAAGATATGCAACACATCAATGTGGTGGGTTTGCACTTCCATATAGGTTCGCAAATCACCATTCTCGAACCATTTAAAGTGCTTTGCGACAAAATCAATGCTCTTCAAGAAGAAGTAGTACAAATGGGATTTTCTTTGAAGATAATAAATGTGGGTGGTGGTCTTGGTGTAGATTATGACAACCCCGACGAAAATCCAATGCCCGACTTTAAGGCATATTTCAATGTATTCAAAGAGAACTTGAAACTTCGTGATGGTCAAGAAGTACATTTTGAGCTTGGTCGTGCAGTGGTGGCTCAATGTGGTTCGCTTATCACACAAGTTACTTATGTGAAGAAAGGAACTGCTAAGCAATTCGTCATTACTGATGCTGGTATGACCGATCTTATCCGTCCTGCCTTATATCAAGCACATCACAATATTGAAAATATTACTTCTGCCGAAACCGGTAGCGAGGTGTATGACGTAGTGGGGCCTATTTGTGAGTCGAGCGATTGCTTTGGTGAAAACGAAACTCTTCCTATCACCAAGCGTGGCGACCTTTTGGCACTTCGCACAGCAGGTGCTTATGGCGAAATTATGGCATCGCGCTACAATCTTCGCAATCTCCCTGCAGTGGTATACTCAAAGTGAAAAAATCGCACATATATATTATATAAGGTGTTGGGAATGGATTCCGTTCCCAACACCTTTGTTGTATCCTTGAAAAGTTGTGGCTTTGTTGCGAAATTTATACTATTTTTTAGTGTTTAACACAAAATTAACTGAAATATCGGTGCAATAATCATAACTTTGTGCAAAATAACGAAAACGATGAAGAATTTATTGATGAAATATATAAATACACTATCGCTCATATTGGTGCTATTGCTTTGTGGCTACAACGAGAAGGCTAACGCACAAATCAATACCGACCAAGTGATGAACATAGGTCGTAACGCAATGTATTTCGAGGACTATGTGCTATCTATTCAGTATTTCAATCAAGTGATTAGCGTGAAGCCTCATCTTGCCGAACCATATTTCTATCGTGCTGTGGCAAAACTTAATCTGAGCGACTACAAAGGAGCTGAAGAAGATTGTTCTATGGCTATTGAGCGAAATCCTTTTATTATTGATGCTTATCAAGTGCGTGGTGTGGCTCGTCAGATTATGAGCGATTTTTTTCACGCCATTGAGGATTATGATAGAGGTTTGCGTCATATGCCCGAACATAAGAATTTCTTGATAAATAAGGCTGTGTGTGAAGTGGCAGTGAAGCGATACGACGATGCTGCCGATACTTATGCCACTCTATTGCGTTTGTATCCGAAATACGATAATGCCTATATAGGTAGGGCAGAACTGTATCTCGCTCAAGGCGACACTGTGAAGGCTCTCGATGATGTGAATAAAGCCATTGCGTTGAACGCCAATGAGGCAAGTGCCTATGTGATGCGTTCGGGTATCAATATTAATTATAATAAGGATATTCAAAAGGCTCTCGACGATATGAATGAGGCTATAAAACTCGAGCCTCATCAAGCTGGATACTTCATCAATCGTGCCTTTATGAAATATAAACTCGATGATTATTTCGGTGCTATGGCCGACTACGACTATGCTCTAAGTCTTGAACCTACCAATGTCACTGCCTACTATAATCGTGCATTGCTCAAGATGGAAGTGAGTGAGAATAATAAGGCTATAGATGATTTTTCGTATGTGTTGCGTAGCGATCCCGATAATATGCTTGCTCGTTACAATCGTGCAAATCTCTACCACGAAACGGGACAGTATAAGAAGGCGATTGCCGACTATGATGTATTACTAAATACTTACCCAAATTTCCAACAAGCATTATATTCGCGAAGTGAGTGTAAGCGACTTTCTGGCGATGTGAAAGGTGGCGAACGCGATTACAATCGTTGGCAACAATTATATAAGAAAAATAAAGGTGGATTGGATTCTAAGATGTTAGCAGATAACAAGGAAAATAATTCAGCTAACGACGATGCAACCGACGAAGAATTTGAATCGGAAGAAGCAGTGAAAAATAAGTTTAGCACTCTGCTTATAGTAGAAAATGATAACACCATCAAGCCTGAGTATGAAAATAAGACTCGTGGTCGTGTGCAAAATCGTAATATGAAGATTGACAACGAACCGATGTTTGAATTGTCATACTATGCTATGGGCGGCGAAATTAAGGACAATTCTTATTATATGAAGGAAGTGGACGAGGTGAATGCTTCTCATCTTTTGCAATATGTGGTGCAGCTCACCAATAGAGTGCCTTCGCTTTATGAAGATCAAATACAGAAGCATTTTAATTCGATTGATTATTATAATGGAATGCTTGCCACCTCACAACCTCGTGCTGTGGATTATTTAGGTAGAGCCATTGATTTCTTGATGGTGAAAAATCCTGAGGCTGCGATTGCCGACCTCAATCGTGCAGTAGATATGCGTCCAAATTTTACACTTGCATATTTTGTGAGAGCCTCAGCGCGTTGCAAACTCATCGAAGTAGAGATAGCTAATGCTTTGAATGCTGAAAAAGAAAACGATGCAATGTTCTTGCAACGCAAACTCACAAGCGATTATGAGGCTGTGATTGCCGACCTCGATAAGGTGCTTGAATATTCACCTAAGAATGTGTATGCATTGTATAATAAGGGGTGCGTATATGCCAAAAACAACAATCTCACTTCTGCTATCAGTTGTTTCTCTGCTGCAATTGCCGAAAAAACTGATTTTGGCGAAGCATTCTACAATAGAGGATTGGCATATCTCCAACTTGGTAATAAAGAACGTGGAATCAGTGATCTAAGTAAGGCAGGCGAACTTGGTATCCTTCCTTCGTATAGCGTATTGAAACGTATGAACTAAGAAATTGTTCCCATTTTGGGTTTGATTACAAAAATATAAACACTTAAATTTATTCAGAAAAATGGCATTGTATAGTATTGAAAAAGAATGGAGTCTCGGTGTGAGTCACTCGGGTAGCGTTGTTGTTGACGGCTCTTACTATGTTGATCTCACCGATGAAGAAGTAAACACACTTGTAAATCTTATCAAGGAAAAGGATTCTACCGATATCGACGACCTTGAATTGGAAGAATTGTATCCCAAGATTTACGAAAAACTCTACGATGCATATTGCTCTATGATTTGTGAAGCAACGGAGTCTCATTGGTTGATGGAAGCCTTTGATTGTGGAGAAACTGATTATGATTATGAAGAACTCAAAGCCTATTGCAAGGAAAACTGTGGATTTGAGTTTAAATATGACGAAGAAGAATATCTCAATGAAGATGGCGAGTTCGACGAAGATATGCTTTACGATGATGAGGCGGAAGCATTCAACGAATGGCTCGACGACTATGTGCACGGATTGCCTGCATCTAAAGCCAACGAATTCATATCTGAGCATATGGGAGTGGAAATAGATTTGAGCTGTGTCGATGTAGAAGTGGAAATCCCAGAATCTATCATCGAAATCGCACAAAAGTAATAGCCTTAAAAAGATAAGGCAAATTCTATAAGCGTGGATTGGGGAATACCAAATTCACGCTTTCTTTGTATTTGAAAGAAAAAAATCCATTATCTTCGCTCCTAATTCCCAACTATTTATTATCTTTGCACTTTGAAATTTTATGTAAAATGTTGTGCCGCTTGTATGGCACACGAAAAAACTAAATAAAAACAATGATTAATATTACTTTTCCTGACGGAAGTGTGAAGCAATATGAGAGTGGTATCACTCCTTATCAAATTGCTGAAAGCATCAGCCCTCGCCTTGCTAAAGAGGTGCTTGCTGCTACTGTGAATGGTGCTGAATGGGATATTTCACGACCAATTTGTAATGATGGTGAAATAAAATTGTTTAAGTGGGATGATGCTGAAGGTAAGCACGCTTTCTGGCACACATCTGCTCACTTGCTTGCTGAGGCACTACAAGAACTTTATAAAGGTGTTCAATTCGGTATCGGTCCTGCTATCGAAAATGGTTTCTACTATGATATCGATCCAGGTGAAAACCAAATCACAAGTGCCGACTTTGCTAAGATTGAGGCTAAGATGGCCGAACTTGCTGCTAAGGATGAAGCTGTGGTACGTGCTGATATTAGCAAGGAAGACGCTCTTAAGATGTTTGGCGAAAGAGGCGAAACTTATAAGTGCGAATTGATTAATGACCTCGAAGACGGTACAATCTCTACATATACTCAAGGTGCGTTTACCGACCTTTGTCGTGGACCACACTTGCCAAGCACAGGTGCTATCAAGGCAGTGAAGATTATGTCTATTGCTGGTGCTTACTGGCGTGGCGACGAAACTCGCAAGCAAATGGTGCGTATCTATGGTGTGTCTTACCCTAAGAAGAAACTTCTTGATGAATATCTTGCAGTTCTTGAAGAAGCTAAGAAGCGCGACCACCGTAAGATTGGTAAAGAAATGGAACTTTTTGCCTTCTCTCAAAATGTAGGTCAAGGTCTTCCATTGTGGTTGCCTAAGGGTGCAGCTCTTCGCGACCGTCTCGAACAATTCTTGCGTAAGATTCAACGCAAGTATGGTTACTTGCAAGTAATCACTCCACATATTGGTAATAAGATGCTTTATGTGACTTCTGGTCACTATGCTAAATATGGAAAGGATTCGTTCCAACCAATCCACACTCCAGAAGAAGGCGAAGAATACTTCTTGAAGCCTATGAACTGTCCTCACCACTGTGAGATCTATAAGACAGCTCCACGCTCTTACAAGGATCTTCCTCTTCGTTTTGCAGAATTCGGTACAGTGTATCGTTATGAGCAAAGTGGTGAGCTTCACGGTTTGACTCGTGTGCGTGGATTTACTCAAGACGATGCTCACTTGTTCTGTACTCCAGACCAATTGAAGGAAGAATTCTTGAAGGTTATGGATATCATCTTCTACATCTTCAAGGCTCTTAACTTTGAAAACTTCGAGGCACAAATTTCTCTTCGCGATCCTAACAACACTCAAAAGTATGTAGGTAGCGACGAAAATTGGGAAAAAGCAGAACGCGCCATCATCGAAGCTTGTGAAGAAAAGGGATTGCAAGCAAAGGCTGTACAAGGTGAAGCTGCTTTCTATGGTCCTAAGCTCGACTTTATGGTGAAGGATGCTATCGGTCGCCGTTGGCAGCTTGGTACTATCCAAGTAGATTATAACTTGCCAGAACGCTTCGGTCTTGAATATGTAGGTGCAGATAACCAAAAGCATCGTCCAATTATGATTCACCGTGCGCCATTTGGTTCTATGGAACGTTTCGTGGCTGTGCTTCTCGAACACACTGCTGGTAAGTTGCCTCTATGGCTTGCTCCAGACCAAGTAGTAGTATTGCCTATCAGCGAAAAATATAACGACTATGCTCAACAAGTGGTTATTGAACTTGCCGACAAGGATATTCGTGCTTTCGTCGATGACAGAAACGAGAAGATTGGTAAGAAAATTCGCGACAATGAGTTGAAAAAAATCCCATATTTGCTCATTGTAGGTGAAAAAGAAGCAGAAAATAACGAAGTTTCTGTAAGAAAACAGGGCGAAGGTGATAAAGGTTCGAAAAAAATTACTACCTTTGCAACCGATTTTGCTCTCGAGATAGAGAAAATGACAAACTTTTAATATAACTGAATGGAGAAAAAACCATCTTGGACAGGACCTAAGAAGCCTGCTACACAGCGACCAGCAGATGTCGCTAAGAAGAAAGGAGACAAAGAAAATAAAGACCAACATGCAATAAACGACCGCATCAGAGCTAAAGAAGTGCGTTTGGTGGGGGACAATGTTGAGCAAGGTGTATATCCTATTGCCGAAGCGTTGCGTATTGCCGACGAAATGGATTTGGACCTTATTGAAATCTCTCCTAATGCAGAACCTCCTGTTTGTAGAATTTTGGATTACCAAAAATTCCTTTACCAACAACGCAAGCGTTTGAAGGAACAAAAGGCTAAATCTACAAAGGTGGTGGTGAAGGAAATACGTTTCGGACCTCAAACCGATGATCACGACTACAACTTTAAGTTGAAGCATGCTCAAGGTTTCCTTGGTGAAGGTGCAAAAGTGAAAGCGTATGTATTCTTCAAAGGTCGCTCTATCCTTTTTAAAGAGCAAGGTGAAGTGCTTTTGCTTCGTTTTGCTAACGATTTGGAAGAATTCGGCAAGGTAGAACAAATGCCAGTGCTCGAAGGTAAGAGAATGACCATTATGCTCACTCCAAAGAAGAAATAAAACAAATGAGAGCCTTGGGCTTTTTGGGTTGCCCAAGCTCTTTTATATGTATAATTAAATAAATATTACAAAAATGCCAAAAGTTAAAACTAATTCCGGTGCTAAAAAAAGATTTACTCTTACCGGAACAGGAAAGATTAAGAGAAAGCATGCTTACAAGAGTCACATCTTGACTAAGAAGACTAAAAAGCAAAAGAGAAACCTTCGTCACTTCACTCTTGTGAACGGTGCTGACGCTGCTAACGTTCGCAAATTGCTTTGCTTGAAGTAAGAAGTGCTTCAGATTTTGATTTCTCAAAATTTTTCAAAACAAAAGAATTAACGTATTTTTTATTAACCGAATGTTTAGCAGATTAAAGAGCAAACTGAAATGCCGCTAACATTCAAAAAAAATTAAGAAAATGCCAAGATCAGTAAACCACGTAGCTTCAAGAGCTCGTAGAAAGAGAATTTTAAAACTTACAAGAGGTCAATACGGATGCCGTCGTAATGTGTGGACAGTTGCCAAGAATTCTTGGGAAAAGGGTCTAACTTATGCTTACCGTGACCGCAAGAACAAAAAACGTAACTTCCGTGCTCTTTGGATTCAAAGAATCAATGCGGCAGCTCGTTTCGAAGACCTTTCATACTCTAAGTTGATGGGCTTGATTCACAAAGCTGGTATCGAAATTAATCGCAAAGTCCTTGCTGACCTTGCAATGAATAATCCAGAAGCTTTCAAGGCTATCGTAGAAAAGGTAAAGAACGCATAAGATTATATCAATTGTGTTAAATAACAAAAAAAGTCTCACCTTGTGAGGCTTTTTTGTTGTTATATACTTGCCAATTTGGATTCTGTTTGCTAAATTTGCATTAAGAAAATCACCTACAAAGCGACAGAGGTCCTATCTGTAAATCTTCTTGATTTATTTTAGTGGGTGTAATTTAAACTGAAATAAAGCCATATCGAAGTAGATTGGGTTACTCTTCAAATTTTATATGAAATACCGAGACAAGCTTTCTTGTCAATGGCGGGCCCCAACTATTTTATAGTGTCATAGCGACCAGGCGGATTACAAAGACGGAAAGCTCTCAAATCCTGTTTTATCGGAGTTTCATCACATCCTTTGGTATGGTCTTCTATATGGTGGTGAAGTGCAAGTAATTTGCACCTCACCACTTTTTTAAATTAATATTGAGACAAAAAGACATAAAGGACAGAAGATACAAATTCTTGTTCGTTTGCAATACCCTTAATTCTCACATTTGAAAGGTGTGACATCTGCATTATAATTCCATTTTTAATCATTTTTCCAATATTTTCGTGGATATAATCCCACCGATAACATTTTTTCGTTATATTTGCAGAGTATTCACAATAAAAAGCTAAAGAGTTAGCCATGTGAATATTTTACATATTAACGAAAGGTGTTATTGAAATTTTGTCTTCTGTTATCGAACTTGGTCGTTTAGATATACTGTACGAAGATGAGATTGGCAATGGCGCCTGCGTCGATTGCTTATATCTACGCCACATTTGTGTGGCACAATATAGCAATATCGGTGTGGGAGCTATTGTTTTATCTGTGTATGAAAATAGGAATAGAAACGGTAGGAAAAACTCCTAACTCCACACTCCTAATTCCTCATTGATTATTAATCCGTTTCATTGGGAGATGAGAAACACAAAAAATGGTATTTCCAGACATAAAAACAAAAAGTACAAAAATTTAAACAAGACCGCAAAGCGGTTAAATAACAGAAACCTTTAGCTCACGGCTTTGCCGTAAACCCTACAATTATTTGTGGGGTAAAAGGAGATAAAATAGATGAACGTCGAAGATGTTCCACAAATACAACGTTTTCAACGTAGATTCTTGTTGTTTTCCTATATCCCCACAAATTCGTTCGTAAACTCACTACATTGTAGGGTTTCCTGTTATTCAACTGCTTCGCAGTAAGCGCGTGATAACGCAAATATAGAAAACATCTGTAGGATGGTATTATGAAATATTTGCTAACTAAATAATTTTCAAAACATTATGACACAAAACATTTTTAGAAAGATGATGTTGATAGCGGTGCTATTGACCGGCTTACACGCATTTGCTCACGACTTTGAAGCACAAAACAGTGATGGAGTAACTATTTATTACAATATTACTTCTTCAGCGGATTTAACGTTGGGAGTAACAAGTGGGCTTACTAAATATTCAGGAGATGTGGTTATTCCACAAACTGTAATAATTGGAGAAGCAACGTATATAGTTACAAGCATTCGCGGCTGGGCTTTCTCGGATTGTACCGGTTTGACAAGTGTAAAGATACCAAACTCCGTTACAAGTATTGGAGATGAAGCCTTCAAAAATTGTACTGACTTAGCTTCAACAACTATTGGGAACTCTGTTACGAGCATTGGAGAGAATGCTTTCAGAAATTGTACTAGCTTGAATTTAATAGTGCTTCCTAATAGTGTAACTGAAATTTTCGCAAATGCTTTCGAGGGTTGTAGTAGTCTAAATTCTATAACAATTCTAAATGACATAACTAGTTTCGATAATAGTACTTTTATAAATACTGGTTGGTACAATAAACAGTCAGATGGAATTTTATATTTAGATAAATATTGTTTAGGGTATAAAGGAGAAAAGCCAACAGGGGCTTTAATGCTTAAAGAAGGAGCTAAATTAATCGTAGGGGATGCTTTTGCCGATTGTAACGATCTAACTTCTGTTACTATTCCTTCTAGTGTGATTGTTATTGATTGTGGAGCTTTTTTAAAATGTGAAGGATTGACTTCAATAAATATACCAAATTGTGTTACCTTTATAGGTGAATGTGCCTTCTATAGGTGTAGTGGTTTAACCTCAATAACTATTCCTCGCAGTGTAGTAACTATTGATTTTGAAGCTTTTTATGGTTGTAGCGGCTTGAATGAGGTCATTTGTGAAAGTGTAATACCTCCAACAGCTTATTCTCCATTTGATTATTATACAAAAGCAACTCTTTATGTACCTGTTGGAAGTAAAGAAGCATACGCAAGTGCTACTGGTTGGAATAGATTTGCAAATATAGTAGAAGATGACACTAAAATCGGAATAGAATCAACACTTGTTGATGACGTGAATGTTTCAGTTGAAAATGGAAACATTGTAATCAGTGGAGCAGATAATGCAAATGTTGAAGTTTATAACGTAAATGGTCAATGTGTTTATAATGGAATCGCAACAACTATCTCAGTTGCAGCAAAAGGCTTATACATCGTAAAAGTAAATGACAAATCATTTAAGGTAATACTATAATACTTTTAAAGCATATTAATTAATACACAGAAAGCCAACTTATTCATTGTCGGGTGAGTTGGCTTTCGTGTTTACCCATACAAAATAATATTTGAATATGCAAATGCTTGCAATAAGTTGAAACTCAGAGTGTTTTGTTATGTAGAAAATGCGGTGTAGCTTTGCACTATCGTTTGAATCTAAGCGGTAAATTTCTAATCACTTTAAATTTTATTTTGTCATGAGTAAATTGAAAAATTTTTTCAAAAAGATCGCATGTGCTTGTAATTTGGCTATTGCTTATGTGAAAGTAGCAAGGGTGTTGGTAAAAGTATCTTTGCAAAGGATTAAGAGCAATGGAATATACCACGTAACATTTGTGAAAGTCAAAAATAAGTGGTACTGTGAAGTTCCCGGCTTTCCAAAAGAATTGTTTGAACATGCGGTGATGGTGGGAGGTGCGTCTAAACTGCTTGAATATTATTCGAGGGGTGATGAAAGGATAGAAGTGAGCTTTAAAATCGCAGATGAAGAAGAGGCTAGATATTATTGTGGAATGTCATTGAGGCAGTCGGAAGCAACACTCACCGGAGGTGCATTCTATAAGGGTTGGATGGATGAAGAAATGTGGTTATGTCCTGTTACACTCTTTTTGTTGGGAAGATATCCCAAATATATTCTCTTGTACAAGGTACACAAGAATAACTTGCAATGTCCCATCATGTTTGAATAAAAAACAATGATTTAATACTAAAAACGTCTGTGCTTTATTGTAGATAGTTTTTGTGAATGGTAAGATAAATAATAACAATGATGAAAATGGTGCTTGGCTCAATGATATTTACTACCTTTGACCAACAATAAATGGAGACTATTGTTATAAGTATACAAATATAATAAAATGACAGATATGAAGATAAAGAATGTAAAGGCTCGCGAAATTTTAGATTCTCGTGGCAATCCTACGATAGAAGTGGAAGTGAAATTGGAAAATGGAGTTGTTGGTAGAGCTTCTGTGCCTTCTGGTGCTTCTACCGGAGAATATGAAGCTGTGGAACTTCGTGATGGCGATATGTCTCGTTACAATGGCAAAGGTGTGCTTCGTGCTGTAGAAAATGTAAATGGTGAAATTGCTGATGTGATTGTGGGTATGAAGGTTGGACGTCAAGCCTTGATCGATGAAACACTTGTAGCTCTTGATGGCACCGAAAATAAGTCTCGTCTTGGTGCTAATGCTATTTTGGGGGTGTCTTTGGCGGTGGTGCGTGCAGCTGCTAAACATTATGAAATGCCTCTATATAGATATCTTGGTGGTGTAGATGCCTCGGTGTTGCCTATCCCTATGATGAATATATTAAACGGTGGTGTTCATAGTAGTGCACCTATCTCGTTTCAAGAATTTATGATTCGTCCTGTAGGTGCTAATACTTTTGCCGATGGTTTGCGTATGGGTGCTGAGGTGTTTCATTCGTTGAAGAATATTCTCAAGAAAATGGGTAAAAGTGTGTCGGTGGGTGATGAAGGTGGTTTTGCTCCCGATCTTCGTGATGCTGAAGAGGCTTTGAGTGTGATTGTGGCTGCTATTATTGATGCTGGTTACGCACCTGGCGATGAAATCACTATTGCACTCGATTGTGCTTCTTCTGAGTTTTATCACGATGGTGTGTATGATTATTCTTGGAAAGAGCCTAATGGAAGGAAGCTCACTTCGGCTGATCAAGTGGAATATTTGAAATATTTGGTTGATAAATATCCGATAGATTCTATCGAAGATGGAATGGCGGAAAATGATTGGAACGGTTGGCGATTGCTTACAGATACTATAGGCGATAAATGTCAACTTGTGGGCGATGATTTGTTTGTTACTAATGTCGATTTTTTGCAGAAGGGGATAGAACTCGGTTGTGCTAATGCTGTTTTGGTGAAGGTTAATCAAATCGGTACACTTACCGAAGCTCTACGCACTGTGGAGTTGGCTAAGCGAAATGGTTACTCAGTAATTGTGTCGCATCGTAGTGGCGAAACCGAAGATACTACAATTGCCGACATTGCAGTGGCTGTGAATGCTGGGCAGATAAAGACTGGTTCGGTGACTCGAAGTGAACGCGTGGCTAAATATAATCGTTTGCTCCGTATTGAGGATGAACTTGGTGTGATGAAACGTTACGGTATTTGAATCAATAATACTAATAAATAAAAAATAGGAGATATGTCCATCGGTGTTAGGGCATATCTCCTATTTTTGTAAATAAGGTGTTTTATTCCATTACTCTGAACACTCGCACTCCGATGCAGCTTTTTACTCTATCTAAGTATTCAAAGAATGTGCGTTTCTCTATTTGCACTTTACCTCCACCCATTGAAGCATTGAGGAAGTATAATTCGTTGTTTTCTTTTATTACAATGCCGAGGTGCGAAATATCCAAGCCTTTGATATTTGTCACCATTGCTATGATATCGCCACTTTGAAATGTTTGTTTGCTGTTTTTTGCGTTCACATCAGCCTTTTTTAGATAAGGAAATTGATGAGAACGATAACCAGACTCAAAATTCTTGATTTTTTCAAAAATAACACTATCCTTCAATGCTGGGTAAGCATCACGATGTTTGCTCATGAAATTTATGGTTTTCACTAAATTCTTACTCTTTTTGAAAGATGGTGTAATATCTTTAAGGTTGCCTCGTAGGTTGTTGTTGATAATCCATTCGCTTATATAGTGCAGACGAGATGAATAATCACCCATTACACCATTGCGATATCTCACGCATTCAAGATTGTTGGCGTAGTCACGCCATGTAGAGCGATTACTTAGTGTTGTGCGGGTAAGTGCAAATAAGGTTTCTACAAATGTTGTGCAATCAAGTTCGTCTATGTTGATAGTGAGAATTTCAGATTCACTTTCCAATGTGTGTGCTACGTATGGAGTACCGAGAAGTTGGTTGGCGTAAAACACCATCAGCTCGTTTGCGCTCTTGAGATTGCTGTTTTGCCCTTTTATTAGCAACTCGTTAATTTTATTAGTGTCGTTTTCGCAGTGATAACGAATATTCATTGGTGAAACAGCGTATGCTGCCACCGAAATAGTAAAGAATGCTATAAGTAATGATATTTTCTTCATCTTATATTATATATTAATGTGAATATTAAATTTTTTACAAAAATAATGTAATTTTTTTAAAATGGAAAGAGAGTAGTGATTTATGAATAATGCAAAAATGTGAAATGTTGCGTTCCGAAACCTATTTCTTTTCGCAATGAAAGTAAAAATGTTTCGTTTTGGGTGAATCGTAACTTTTTGATTGTTTTTAGTAAATTTTTTAGAGATGGGGAAAGTGCGATTTTTACTGTTTTATGTTATAAAA
>JAZORR010000042.1:0-1175 GCA_045656705.1 Muribaculaceae bacterium
CTCCTCTTATTTAGCCATACTGAATGCGAAGGGAGGTAGTCTATGAACCAAATAAAAATCGGTAGATTTATTGCCGAGTGCAGAAAGAAATTAAACTTAACACAAATGCAATTGGCAGAAAAACTGGATATCACCGACAAAGCAGTATCCAAGTGGGAACGCGGTGTGGCAATGCCCGATACTTCGATAATGCTTGAACTGTGTGATATTCTTTGCATCAGTGTAAATGAATTATTAATTGGGGAGAAAATCAATATGGAAAATAATAATCAGAAAAACGAACAGCTTTTGATGGATATGGCAAGGGAATTAGAGAAGAAAAACAAAACAATTTGGTCTTCCATGTGGGCAATTATGATCGTAAGTATGGCGGCGTTACTTGCAGGTATATTTATTGCTGCATTTTTGATTCCCGAAGGAGTGTGGCAGCTTGTCACAATTCTTAGTGTTTGTATTGTGTTTTTGATACCGTGCTTCTATGCAGTAAAACTTGAGGTAAGCGTAGGTGCTTATAAATGCCAGAATTGCGGTCACGAAATTGTTCCTACCTATAAAGAAGCGATGATGGCAATGCACAGAGGCTTTACCCGTCACTTAATGTGTCCTAAATGTAACAAACGCACTTGGTGCAAAAAAGTAGTGAAGAAGTGAATTTCAAGATATCGAACAAAGCAGACACACTACTTTTTGTCGTTCTTACCCCTACTTACACTACTTTTAGTCGCTCTTTCGCACGAAAGAAACCTCTTTTGTCTACCAGGACAAGAGAGGTTTTTTCTTGAATGAATTCTCATGTTATGATATTATCCACTTAACAAACTTGAAATTTTCGAACATCAATCCATATTTTTTCAAAAGGGTATTGACTCTCACGCTGCGTCATAGTGTATGCTCTTGTTGTGAGGTGATAAAATTGAAAATGCAGATTAAAGAATTTGCCGATTTTACGGGTGTAAGTGTGCGCACACTGCATTATTATGATGAAATAGGACTATTGATGCCAGCCTTTGTTGACAAAACTACAGGCTATCGCTTTTACGACGAAAAATCTTTACTTCGTATGCAAGAGATTCTCTTTTACCGTGAACTTGACTTTTCCTTAAAGCGCATTGAAGAGATTTTGTCATCCCCGAATTATGACAAAAGCAAGGCACTGAACGAGCAAAAACAACTTC
>JAZORR010000043.1:0-87291 GCA_045656705.1 Muribaculaceae bacterium
GGCTTCTCAAGCCGTTTCTAACGACGTTGTGCGAGCCACAAAAAAAGCATTTTTTTTACCATATCAATGAAAATCTACACAAAGATATGAATTTCAATTAATTACAGCGTTTTTATCCTACTTTTTGTCCACCTTGCCTAATTTTGAGAATTTGGAGTCATTTTTATCACAAATTTTAATTTTGACATAAATTTATACCTAATCACTGGTTACCATCTCCTTAATACGACATTAGAAAGTGAATTTTAAAATAACTACTAAAGAAGATTTTATCAATTTCTATGCTTTGATTGCAAATCATCTAAACCATTAGTCTAAAATTAGAATTAAACTGAATTATAAATAACAACACAAAAATATAAAATGAAGAAACTCATCACATTCACGATTTTATTTGGAATATTAGTTGGTATTTCATATCTGGGCTACAGCAATATCCCTAATCATACAAAAGGCGTAGATTTATCGCATCATAACCCTATGACAGATAAATTATGGGAACATTTAAAAGATAATGACTTTAAGTTTGTCTATTTTAAAGCATCAGAAGGAGGAACATGGATGGATTCCAAACGCAGAACATTCTATACTAAAGCTAAAAAAGCGGGACTATTAGTAGGATGTTATCATTTCTTCAAAGATAATATTCCAGCAAAAACTCAATTAATGAATTTCAAGAATGCCACACAAGGGATGGATATGGACTTAATCCCAGTGATTGATTTTGAGCGCGACAGCTACACAAAACAATCTAATTTCTTACAACGCCGCAAATTATTAAAAGAACTCAATGAGTTATTTTATCACGAATACAACGTATACCCCATCATTTATTGTTCATCATTTGAACGCATTTTGCTATCGCTCTATATGGAAAATAAACAATTTTGGACACCTTATGTGCGTTTTAAAGCAAGTGATATACTACAATATCAGCACGAATACATTCTTAATACCAATATTGATACCGACTACATTAGCGACCTTTCTTCCATTCGTCTTCAACGAAAACAAATGCCATGATTACACCATCTAAACTCTAAAATAAGTTTTTCTGTCCAAAACGAATAATCACCATCGTCTTCTACCTTATTGAATTTAGAGACCTTACCGACCTTATCACTCCTCCTTCCTAACTCCTCACTCCTAACTTTTTTATGCGGTTATCCTTTTTAAGGAAACTTTTACCGATTATTCTTAGTAACTTTGCAAAAAATTATTAACCTCTAACGAAAACTACGACAATGTTTAAATTTAGATTCATAAAATACTTTTCTATAATACTTATAGCTCTCTTATGTGCTTGCACAAGCAATAACAAAGAGAGTGATACCAATGCTTCGCCCGCAAAAGTCTTTAGCGAAGCGAAAGGTATTTCGGTGAAAACCGACGCTCACCAAATCACCACGATAAACATACTCAACCCATGGCAAGAAGGCTCGGTTTTAAAATCATATACCATCAATGGCACTTCTGCCAATAACATTAAGATACCTCTTCGCCGTGTGCTGGTGTATTCTACTGTGCACGCTAATGCCATAAAAGAGCTCGGCCATCTTGATGCTATTAAAGGTGTATGCGATGTGCAATATTTCACTATACCCGAAATAGTGGAAGGTGTAGAAAATGGTAACATCGTGAACGCTGGAGCAAGTACAGCTCCCATCACCGAGAAAATCATAGCTCTATCTCCAGATGCTATAATTGTGTCGCCCTACCAAAATTCTAAATTTGATAATCTTGAGCGACTTGGTATCCCTGTGATTCAATGTGCCGACTATATGGAAAATACTCCTCTCGGCAGAGCAGAATGGATAAAGTTATTTGGTATCCTTTTCAATGAAGAAGAACGTGCCGATAGCATATATAACAGTGTGGCATCGCAATACAATGCTCTGAAACATCAAGCATCAGAAGCTAAATCCAAACCAAAAGTATTATCGGAAAATGTGATCAACGGCACTTGGTATGTGCCTGGAGGAAACAGCTATATGGCTAAATTATTTGCCGATGCAGGAGCAGAATATGCTTGGAGCGAAACTCAATCATCGGGTTCGACACCTCTTGATATGCCTCAAGTGCTCGAGAAGGCACACGATGCCGATATATGGTTGATAAAAACTTTAGAGAACTCGTTCTCCTATAATAAATTGAAAGCCCAAAATCCTCTCAACGCAGAATTTAAGGCATTCAAGGATAGAAAGGTGTATCATTGCGACACTAAAAGCACTACACTATTCCAAGATTTCCCATTTCACCCAGAAATGCTATTGAAGGAATACATCGCAATTTTTCATCCCGAATTAATTACTAACTATACTACAAAATATTTCCAACCTCTTGCCAATGAATAATCCTACAACACAAAACAAACGATACATCATAGTGGTGATGGTGCTTATGATGCTTCTTATAGCACTTGCTATTGCCAATCTGCTCGTTGGTTCTATACATATTCCTGCCAATGAGATTTTCGCTATGCTTACAGGAGGCGAATGCTCCAATCATATTTGGGAAGTGGTGATATTCCAGTCGCGTATTCCCACCATCGCCACTGCCGCACTTGCAGGTGCCGCACTTGCAGTGTGTGGATTGCTACTGCAAACAGTGTTTAATAATCCTCTTGCCGATCCTTCTATTCTCGGCATATCATCGGGAGCGAGTCTTGGCGTAGCAGTGTTTATGCTCGTGGGAGGAGGCACACTCAGTGCTATAATTGGTGCCGAATGGGCGCAATACATCAGCACTCTCACAGGTGCATTTATCGGAGCAATGCTTGTGCTTTTCGCGCTAATCGTATTTTCTTCGTTCGTAAAAAGTGCTACAATGTTGCTTATTATAGGCATTATGGTGAGTTACCTCACTTCAAGTGCCATATCTTTGCTCAATTTTTTTGCTTCGGAACAGGAAGTTCACTCATTTGTAGTGTGGGGACTCGGAAACTTCTCAAGCGTGAGCGCACCCGAAATCCCAATTTTCACTTCGCTCATCATCGTAGCCATCATCGCATCGCTACTCATGGTGAAACCACTGAATGCCCTACTCCTTGGCAATAGATACGCCGAAAACTTAGGTGTGAACATAAAGCACACTCGCAATGCGTTGCTTATCATCACAGGACTGCTCACTGCTGTGGTTACTGCCTACTGCGGGCCTATCAGTTTCCTTGGCCTTGTGATACCTCACATAGCAAGGATGTCGCTCAACACATCAAATCACAACATTCTGCTACCCACCACAATGCTGGCAGGTGGAGTAATGGCTCTATTTTGCACCCTTATGAGTGTGTTACCTTCGTCGTTGGGCATCATTCCTATCAATGCCATAACGCCTATCATAGGTGTACCTATTATCATTTATATTATACTAAATCGTCGTAAACTTCAATATTTCAATTAATATGTCAATTCTAAGCACGAACAATCTCACAATAGGCTATCGGAAAGGGAATACAACAACTCCCATTATCTCCTCGCTCAACCTATCGCTCAATCAGGGAAAACTAATTGCCTTGGTAGGTGCTAATGGTATTGGCAAATCAACCCTATTACGCACCATCACGGGCAACCAAGCACCTATAGAAGGATGCGTACACCTCAACGACGAAGATATTTACACTATCAGCAAGAAAAAATTGGCGCACTTGCTAAGTATTGTCACCACTGAGCGCACCCAAGCAGGAGCACTCACAGTGCGAGAACTTGTTTCGCTCGGTCGCCAACCATATACAGGTTTTCTCGGCAGACTATCACACGAAGACCATTCTATCGTGGACCAAGCTATGCACGATGCAAAAATAGCACATAAAGCTAATTGCTTCCTCGCCGAACTTTCTGACGGAGAACGCCAAAAAGCAATGATAGCAAAAGCATTGGCACAATGCACCCCATTTATCATATTAGACGAACCCACTGCATTTCTCGATGTAGAAAGTCGTCTTGAGACTATGCTTCTCTTGCACAATCTCGCACATAAGCAAGGCAAAGCTATCCTGCTTTCGTCGCACGACCTTGCACAGTCTATGATGCTCGCCGACGAGCTATGGATAGTCACAAGCGACCGACAAGTCATCTACGGCAACACCGAAGACCTTGCACTTTCTGGAGAAATGGATACCATTTTCAAATCTGAAAATATCCGTTTCGACCTTATGCAAGGTGACTTCTGCATCAATAAATCTTGTACACATTCGGCAAACCTCATCTGTAACGATGAAATCCTACGCAAATGGATAACCAACGCCCTTAATCGCAACGACATAGCAGTAAGTGGCAACAATGATACAAATACAACTATCACTGCACAGGCTCACAACCACTTCTCAATCAGCAAAAAATCGCAATCAACCATCGCTGCATCATCTATCTCTCAACTTATAGAGATAGTAAAGGCATTTGTGAGTTAAACGAACCATCAAAAGGCATTAAGCATCCAAGACAAAAAAAGTGAGTGCCGATGCTCGACACCCACTTACAAATATAAGGTTACCCTTAATTATTTCTTCTTTTTCTTTGCTTTGTCTTTTTTGCTTGATTTTTTGTCTTTGCGCTTTCCTTTCTTCTCGGTACGCTCGCGACGACGATCAGCTTTTTCACGCGACTTTTCACGCGATGATTGACTCTTTTCCTGCTTTTGAAGAAGTTTCGAACGCGACTCGGTGATAGGTGCTTTATCTATCTTATGAGTACCGGCAGGATTATCCTCGTCTACAAGCACAAAGTCAAGTTGCTTCTTAGTGAGGTCGGCGCGTGCAATCTGTATAGTCACCTTGTCTCCAAGTTGATAACGCTTATTTGTGCGACGGCCAATCAAGCAATAATTCTTTTCGTCAAATTCGTAATAATCACCTTCAAGGTCACGAATTGGCACAAGACCTTCGCACTTGTTTTCATCAAGTTCCACATAGAATCCCCATTCGGTAACACCAGAAATCACGCCATCATACACATTTCCAAGTCGTTCGCCAAGATATTCCACTTGCTTGAACTTGATAGAAGCTCGTTCGGCATTAGCAGCAAGTTGCTCCATACCACTTGAATGTTCGCATTCATCTTCGAGCTTACTTTCGTTCACAGCACGCCCACCTGCAATGTAACGGTCGAGCAAACGATGCACCATCATATCGGGATATCGACGAATTGGAGAGGTGAAATGGGTGTAATAGTCAAATGCAAGCCCATAGTGACCAATATTGGTAGTGGTGTACACAGCCTTAGCCATAGAGCGAATAGCAAGAGTAGACAATAGGTTTTCCTCTGGGCGATTCTTCACGGCCTTGAGCATATTATTGAGCGATTGATTGGCTTCACTTGCCTTTGCATTCATCTTCAACTTATAACCAAAACGATGTGCAATTTCCATAAGATTACCCATCTTATCTTGGTCGGGAGTGTCGTGAATACGATATACAAAAGGTTTAGGTTTCTTCTTACCCACAGGTTTACCCACAAATTCAGCCACTTTCTTATTGGCAAGCAGCATAAATTCTTCAATAAGTTTATTTGCATCTTGCGAACGCTTGAAATATACATTCACTGGGCGACCAGTTTCATCGATATCAAAACGCACCTCCGTGCGATCGAAATCAACCGAACCATTGTCGTAGCGGGCCTTACGCAGGGCCTTAGCCAAGCGATCGAGCGTGAGAATTTCTTCCTTATATTCACCTTCGCCAGTTTCGATTACATTTTGCGCTTCTTCATAAGTAAATCGGCGATCACTCTTGATTACAGTGTGACAAATGTCGTAATGCTTCACATTTGCTTCATCGTCCAACTCAAGGATACAAGCATAGGCAAGTTTTTCTTCGTGTGGACGAAGTGAGCATATCTGATTGCAAAGGCGTTCGGGAAGCATTGGTATAGTGCGATCCACCAAATAGATAGATGTGGCACGGTTTTGAGCTTCCTTATCGATAATAGAACCTGGTGTCACATAGTGAGTAACATCGGCAATGTGAACACCCACCTCCCAATTGCCATTATCAAGACGACGGATAGACAGAGCATCGTCAAAATCCTTCGCATCCTTAGGGTCTATGGTGAAGGTGGTGATATCTCTATAATCCTTGCGTTGAGCAATAATTTCGGGGGTAATGCGATCGTCTATTTCGTCGGCAGCCTTTTCCACTGCTTCTGGATAGCGATAAGGCAAACCATATTCTGCAAGGATGGCATGTATTTCGGCATTGTTGTCACCTGTTTGTCCAAGCACATCCACTATTTCGCCTATAGGTGTATTCGTGTCTTCGTGCCATTCCACAATACGAGCTGTCACCTTGTCGCCAGCCTTAGCCTCGCCCACCATATCGAGAGGAATCACTATATCGGTGGCAAGAAACTTGCTATCGGTGATAAGATGAGCAAAGTATCGGTCAATTTTAAGCGTACCCACAAACACTTGCTCCTTATGCTCGATGATGCGTGTCACCACAGCCTCTGGCTCATGATTGCCACGGCTTGCACTTATATGCACCTCCACTTTATCTCCATTCAAGGCGTGCATAGAATTACGTTCGGCCACGAAGATACCTTCTCGATCGTTGTCATCGTCGAGAATTACTGAATTTTTACCATTGCTTCTACGACAGAAAGTGCCTGTGGCTATATTTAGAGGTTTCTTCTTTTGCTTCTTTATCTTGAATTTGCCAGGAGTGGTTTCGGTGAGAAAATTAGCGAGAGCCAATTCTTCAAGGATTTCCACACAAAGTGCAAAATCGCGAGGTGTGAACACTCCTACCGATGCCGACACCTGCTTATAATTATATGGTATATTATCTTCTGTATCGAAGAAATTGATAATTTTTTGTTGAAGGTCCTCCTTAGCAATCGGAGTGTTTTGATTCTTCTTTGCCATACATTTTTCGGTATTAAGGGAATTTCTTTAAAAATCCCACGGTTTTATTAAACAAATGTGTTTTATGTACAAATATAACATTAAAAAATTGGATATAAACTCTATTTACCCTAAAAAGTTGCTTTTATAAGTTAAATTTGAGGAAATAAAAAATCCGGCTACACATCTCGCGCCACCGGATTCCTAACCTATGATTCACTTATTTGTTGTTGCTTTTATTGAATGTTGTAGTAATTTAGGTATTAAATATATATGTTTGTATGGTGCAAAGATATAATATTTTTTGGAATTAAAATCACTCTAAGGGGGGTATTTAACATTTATTTACCAATAACGGCCATTTTATGCCATAAATCATATTTAAAATTATTATATTTGCATAAAATTAATTTAAGGATATAGATATGACAAGATTTTTTACTTTCCTATTCACTCTATTTGTGGCTATCAGTGCGAGTGCATTGGTAATACCTAAAGGTACATTCTACTTTGATAACTCCAAGACTAAATATTCACATGTAAAATTTGTGTATGGTAGCGATAGTCGTAAAGAAACTTATGTAGTGAGTATGACTCACGACAAGGGAGATAGATGGAAAATCACTTTCAACGAGGAAGTGACCGATATGTATCGCTACACATTTGCGGCCACAAGCCTTGCCGATGGCAAGATTACCGACACTTTCTCAAATGTAAAAGAAGCCATCAGCAAAACCTACAACGAGATGCGTACGGCTACTACAAGTGCCACAATACTCGTTGGAGGCATATTCGTACCATCATCGGGCGATAATTGGGCTCAAGGTGCATGGGAAAGTCTTATTGCTGGCAATGGTTACTCTGGCACGCTCCCTGTGATGTTTATCAACACCGAAAATGGTGCAAGCATCACATCAAAAGAAAACTACATCAATGCCACATATTACCTCGATAATATGGGCGACGAAAGTATGGAATCTTTTGGTAGCGAAGATGCTCAATTGCCTATGGAAATCAGAGGACGAGGCAATTACACTTGGACTGGATTCAACAAGAAACCTTATCGCATAAAATTGGGCAGCAAAACTGCTCTTTTCGGAATGAAAAAAAGCAAGCACTTCGCTCTGCTTGCACACGCCGACGACCAATTAGGTTTCCTTCGCAACGAAGTGGGATTTGAATTGAGCCGCCGTATGGGACTTGCTTGGACTCCTTCTACTCACCCTGTAGAAGTGGTGCTCAACGGAAGTTATATTGGGCTATACTTCCTCACCGAAACTATTCGCGTGGATAAGGACCGAGTGAATATAGTAGAACAAGAAGACCAAGAAACCGATGCCGAAGCCATCACTGGTGGTTGGTTGATGGAAATCGACAACTACGACGAAGACTTGCAAGTGCGTATCACCGAAGGTAATGGTGCTTTAATAAGATTCACCTATAAAACCCCAGAATTGCTATCATCAGCACAAGAGACTTACCTGAGAAATCAAGTAAATGCTATGGACGATGCTATCTATGCTAAGAATAAGAATTCTACCGAATGGGAACAATTGATTGACATTGAAACATTGGCTCGCTTCTATGTGGTACAAGAGATTATGGATAACACGGAGTCGTTCCACGGCAGTTGCTATATGCATAAGGAATTGGGAACTGATACCAAATGGCAATTTGGACCAGTGTGGGACTTCGGTTGCACTTATTACACCAATAGCCAAAACTTCATCTACATCAATCCTCCTTACGGACAAACCTGGATAGGTGAAATATCTAAATTCCCTCGCTTCCAATCAAAGGTGAGAGAAATATGGGAGTGGTTCAAGGGTAATAAATATGAAGGTGTAGACGAGTATATCGATAATTTCATTGATAAGATATCGGTAGCATCACAATACAACTACAAGAAGTGGAGCAGCTATGGCAATGGAAACATCTCAGATGCAAAACGAAACTTCAACAACAAACTCACATCACGTATCAATTGGCTTGTGAAACAATGGGGAGAAGGTGTGGTAAGTGTAGAAGATGCCCACCACTCTGCACACACTGTAAATGTGACTGCCTACAATGGTTGCATCTATGCGAGAAGCACCTCTGTTATTTCAAAGATTGAAATCTACGACCTCTGTGGTAGCTTGGTAGCAAGCACTACCCCAATGATGCAAGAAACATCACTCGAATGCAACAGTGGTGTGTATGTAGCTGTAGTCACCACTCCTAACGGCACATTCCGCAAAAAAGTGTTGGTGAAATAAGCAACATAACTATATACCATATCAAAAAACTGCGATGGGTGAGCTATTCAATCCATCGCAGTTTTTTTGTTTTATACATTATACAAAAGTCCCCTATTAGTTGAGCATCGCCTTTTCATATTTGTAGCCCATAGAGAACAAGGCAAGCGACACACCAAGAAGGAAAAACAAGCGAGCCACCTTTGCAAAGATGAGATAAGCCTGCTTTGTGCCTGGCTCGATGCCTTGATGAGTCACAGCATTAAGTGCATATTCCGAGCATTTTTGGATAGTTGAAATCCATTTTTTTGCCTCGGCTGCTTCCTTTTCTTTAGTAGATTCTTGATTAAGCCCCATCATAGTTTCGAGCACATAGTCGTCCATATAGTCAAAACCACGCTTGTCGCGAATTTCCACATAAAGGTCTTTAATATCCTTCACGCTATCCCAACAAGCATCCCAATACACAGCAGCACCCATACCATAGTAGCAAGCCCAGGCAATAGACACCATAGGATAACGCGCAAATTCTGGCACCACATCGGCCATATACTGAGGTGCACTCTCGTGCCACTTCTCCATCAGTTCCTCGATGTTGTAAAGTTGCTTATTCAGCAATTGGCTATCGGTGCAAATCTTCACCAAAGTCTTTTGCAAGTTTGAGATAAAAAGTTCATCTCCAAAATTATTATCAAGCATAAATGTACGTATTTATTAATATTTATAATGCAAAGTTACAGCAAAAAGATATACATAAGAAAATAAGAAAAGATTTTTTAAAGTTTAGAGATTAAATTTTAAATAAGATATTAGCATATGGCATAACATAGGGAGTGAAAATCTTGGAAAATATGTAAACAATAGTTAACTTTGCACCACTATTTTTTCGGGAGAGAAAATTAGTGGTTCTATCAAAGGAATTAGGTATAAGAAATTCCCATAAAAGATTGATTTAAGGTTTAAATATATAGTTTTATGAATTTCAGCGGAAAAGTTGAATTTAAGCCCAAAGCTATCAGCGAATTAAAGAATTATTCATGGGCTAAGTTTCGTGGCGACCTCATCGCCGGGATTGTAGTAGGTATTGTTGCCCTACCATTAGCAATTGCTTTCGGTATCGCAAGTGGGGTGACTCCATCGGTGGGTTTGATTACAGCCATTCTTGGTGGCTTCATCGTGTCGGCACTCGGAGGTAACAGTGTGCAAATAGGTGGCCCAACGGGTGCATTTATCGTGATTGTTTACAACATCATCCAACTTTATGGATTGCAAGGTCTTGCCATTGCCACATTTATGGCCGGTTTGATTTTGATTTTATTGGGTGTGTTCAAGTTGGGTACTATCATTAAGTTTATCCCCTATCCTATCGTGGTGGGCTTTACGAGTGGTATCGCACTCACAATCTTCTCTACTCAGATAGTGGATCTATTCGGCTTGCAAATAGACAAAGTGCCTGGAGACTTCATCGGCAAGTGGGGTGTGTATTTCCAACATTTTGATACTATCAGCCTACCTACTTTCGTAGTGGGATTGCTCACAATAGGTATCATTGCTGCTACTCCTTACCTATCGAAGAAATTGCCTGGAGCATTGATTGCTATCATAGTGATGACATTGGCAGTGTATGTGGCAAAGACTTTCTTCGGATTAGAGGGTATCGAAACCATTGGCGACCGTTTCGGTAATCTGCCTGTAGAAATCCCTACTCCTCACGGAATAGGCATAAATATGGCTACTATCAATATGCTTCTGCCATCGGCATTCACTATCGCGATACTTGGTGCTATAGAATCACTTCTATCGGCTACAGTGGCAGATGGTGCTACTGGCAATCGCACTCGCAACAACACCGAGCTTATAGGTCAAGGTGTGGCAAATGTGGTGGTGCCATTCTTCGGAGGTATTCCTGTGACTGGTGCTATTGCACGCACAATGACTAATATCACCAATGGTGGTCGCACTCCAGTGGCTGGTATGGTGCATGCAGTGGTGTTGCTACTCATCTTCCTGTTCCTTATGCCTCTTATCAATTATGTGCCTATGGCGTGTCTTGCAGGTGTGCTAGTGATGGTGGCATATAATATGAGTGGCTGGCGTACTGTGGTGGGTATCTTCCAAAATCCAAAGTCAGACATCGCAGTGCTTATCGTAACATTCGTGCTTACAGTGGTATTTGACCTTACAATCGCAATCGAAATCGGTCTGCTTCTTGCACTGCTTCTATTCCTACGCCGTGTGATGGAAAATACTCAAATCAAGGTGTTCAGCGACCAAATCGACCTTGCCGAAGGTACAGAAAATACTACACACGAAATCTTGCACGTGAACCATGGCGTAGAAATCTACGAAATCGATGGTCCTTTCTTCTTTGGTGTAGCTAATAAGTTTGAAGACCTGATGCGCTCAATGGGCGATAAGCCACAAGTGAGAATCATACGCATGCGTCGCGTACCATTTATCGATTCTACTGGTATTCACAACCTTGAAACGCTTATTCAAGCGTCAAAGAAAGATGGTATCCATGTGGTGCTTTCGGGTGTGGTGCCAAGTGTGAAAGAAGTGCTTCTACACGCTCACATCGAACGCTTGATTGGCGTAGATCACATCTGCGACAACATCACAGATGCCGTGAAACTTGCAAACTCTATTGCGAAAGAAGATTAATAGATAATGGGTACTATCAAATAGCAAAAGGAATGGGCGAAATGCTCATTCCTTTTTTTTGGGTTACTATGCAACATCTTTGATGCTGTTTTATTTCATACTCCTTAGGCATTAAGGTCATTAACGAGATTACCCCAATACTACATCGAGGACCATCATAAGGGTGAAACCGAGTGCGAAACCGATGGTGCTAATGTTGGTGTGTTCGCCTTGCGATGCTTCGGGGATCAATTCCTCTATTACCACATATATCATGGCTCCTGCAGCAAATGCAAGCAGATAAGGTAGCACCCAGCTCACCATCGATGCAAGTAGTATCACCATAACTGCACCTATTGGCTCAACAAGCCCTGTGAGCGCACCTATTACGAACGATTTCCACTTGTTGCGATTTTCGGTGTAAAGAGGCATCGACACAATAGCTCCTTCGGGAATATTCTGAATTGCAATACCGAGCGATAAGGCAAGCGCGGCACTAAGAGTAACATCGCCACCTGCGGCAAGAGTGCCAGCATATACCACACCCACAGCCATACCTTCGGGTAGATTGTGAAGGGCAACAGCAAAAGTGAGCATAGCAGTGCGCGAAAGTTTGGAACGAGGCCCTTCGGGCGACTTACTACCGAAATGCAAGTGTGGCGTAATCATATCAAGCATCAGCAAAAAGCCCATACCAAGCAAAAAACCAACAGCAGCAGGCACCACACGCATCAAGCCGTCGTCACCTGTCATATCCATACTCGGAATGATAAGCGACCACACCGAGGCTGCTATCATCACGCCAGAAGCAAAACCAAGCAAAGCCTTCTCAACATAAGTGGGTATTTTATCTTTTATAAAAAACACGAAGGCCGAACCTATTGCAGTGCCAAACACCGGCAAACCGAGCCCAAATATCAATTCTTTCATATCTAACATATATTTATTTTCAATGACAAAGTTAGCAAACTCTCCTATGAAAACAAAATAAGCTCGATTGCATTTCACTATCGAGCTATTTTTATCATCAATATTATTGATTTACTACCTTATATGCACATATCACTATCAATATAAGTGACAGGACTATGTAATATATCGATTTTTTTAGTTTCTTGCTTTTGCCCTCGGTTGCCTTAATAGCATGAGAAGTGCCTACACAACTAAATCCTAATGCTATCAATGCGAATCCCAACGAAATACATGTGAGCACCATCGGCCAATTCATCACCGCAGTTAAGCCCTGCAAAACATATCCTTATATGATGAAATCAGAAGCTAATCCAATTCGTTTTCCCATAATTAAAATATTTAAAAATTATCATTTATCCATTGAAGCGGTACATATAGATAACCACAAGCACTATGGCGATAAGCATTTGATAGATAATGCGTTTGAGATGGAAGCTGCGTGTTTTAGGACCTTCTTCAAATGCCAATACCACATTTACAATACTTGATCCAAGCACGGCTATTGCCAACACAAAAGCCACCAATGCAACTGTGGGCGACAACTTGAGAATGTGAGTCAAACCGATGAGCACATAGCTCAGCAAATTTGTCACGGCTATCATATTAAGTCTTTTTTCCATATAAATACATTCTATTAGTTTTCACAAAGTTACATATATTCCATCTATCTACAAAGAAAAAGTCCTGCAAAGAAAACCTTGCAGGACCAGATGTTATGCTAATAATCTGAGATTAGTCAGAAACCTTTGCACAAAGGTATTCGCGGTTCAAACGAGCGATGTTGCTAAGCTTGATGTTCTTAGGACATTCAGCAGCACAAGCACCAGTATTGGTACAGTTACCGAAACCAAGTTCGTCCATCTTAGCCACCATAGCCTTAACGCGAGCCTTAGCTTCAACCTTACCTTGAGGAAGAAGAGCGAATTGGCTCACCTTAGCCGATACGAACAACATAGCAGAACCATTCTTACAAGCAGCTACACAAGCACCACAACCGATACAAGAAGCAGAGTCCATAGCTTCGTCGGCATCTACCTTAGAGATAGGAAGAGCGTTAGCATCTTGAGCACCACCACAGTTGAATGATACATAACCACCAGCTTGTTGGATCTTATCGAATGCGTTACGGTCTACAATCAAGTCCTTGATTACAGGGAACGCAGCCGAACGCCAAGGTTCTACAGTGATAGTTTCACCTGGAGTGAAACGACGCATGTAAAGCTGACAAGTAGTAGCACCTGTAGCAGGACCGTGTGGGTGACCATTTACATAAAGAGAACACATACCACAGATACCTTCACGACAGTCGTGGTCGAACGCTACTGGTTCTTCACCCTTTTCTACAAGCGTTTCGTTAAGAATGTCCAATGTTTCAAGGAAAGAAGTATCAGGAGTTGACTCCACTTCATAAGTCACGAAACATCCTTGCGCTTTAGGATTGGCTTGACGCCAAACTTTCAATATATATTTTGCCATTTTTAATCCTTTCCTTAATTATTATGCTTTATAATTACGAGTTTGAACCTTGATAGCTTCGTATTCAAGAGGTTCCTTGATTAGAGTAGGAGCTGCGTTGTCGTCGCCAGCGTAATCCCAACAAGCTACATAGAAGTAGTTTTCGTCGTCGCGCTTAGCTTCACCTTCCTCAGTTTGATATTCTTCACGGAAGTGACCACCACAACTTTCGTTACGGTTAAGAGCATCGTAAGCTACAAGTTCACCCATAGTGATGAAGTCTCTCAAACGGAAAGCCTTATCAAGTTCAATGTTCATACCTTCCAATTCACCTGGAACGAACAAGTTAGTTTCGAATTCCTTGCGAAGAGCCTTCATCTTAACAAGAGCTTCTTCAAGAGATGCCTTAGTACGAGCCATACCTACATTGTCCCACATGATGTTACCAAGTTCCTTGTGGATAGAGTCAACAGAGCGCTTACCCTTAATGTTAAGAAGAGCCTTGTGAGCTTCAACACACTTCTTTTCAGCTTCAGCAAATTCAGGAGCGTCAGTTGAGAAGCGAGGAACAGTGATTTGGTCGCTCAAGTAGTTTTGGATAGTGTAAGGAAGCACGAAGTAACCATCGGCAAGACCTTGCATAAGAGCAGAAGCACCAAGACGGTTAGCACCGTGGTCAGAGAAGTTACATTCACCGATAGCGAACAAGCCCTTAACAGAAGTTTGCAATTCGTAGTCAACCCAGATACCACCCATTGTGTAGTGGATAGCAGGATAGATCATCATTGGTTCTTCGTAAGGAGAAACGTCGGTGATTTCTTCGTACATATCAAATAGGTTACCATAGCGTTGAGCCACAACATCCTTACCAAGACGGTTGATAGCATCGCTAAAGTCTAGGAATACAGCTTGACCAGAGTCGTTCACACCGAAGCCCTTGTCGCAACGTTCCTTAGCAGCACGAGACGCAACGTCGCGAGGTACCAAGTTACCAAAAGCAGGGTAACGGCGTTCCAAATAGTAGTCGCGATCAGATTCTGGCACTTGAGAACCCTTGATTTCGCCCTTTTGAAGTTTTTGAGCAGTTTCAAGGCTCTTTGGAACCCAAATACGACCGTCGTTACGCAATGATTCACTCATAAGAGTAAGCTTAGATTGGTTACCACCACCCTTCACTGGGATACAAGTTGGGTGAATTTGCACGTATGCTGGGTTAGCAAACCATGCACCCTTACGGTAACAAGCCACAGCAGCACTACAGTTACAAGCCATAGCGTTAGTAGAAAGGAAGTAAGCATTTCCGTAACCACCAGTAGCGATAACTACAGCGTGAGCAGCGAAACGTTCGAACTTACCAGTTACAAGGTTCTTAGCGATGATACCACGAGCGCGACCGTCGATAAGCACTACATCGTGCATTTCGTAACGGTTGTAGCTCTTCACTTTACCAAGTTGGATTTGGCGGTTAAGTGATGAGTAAGCACCAAGAAGAAGTTGTTGACCAGTTTGGCCCTTAGCATAGAAAGTACGGCTTACTTGCGCACCACCGAAAGAACGGTTGTCGAGAAGACCACCATATTCGCGAGCGAAAGGAACACCTTGAGCCACACATTGGTCGATAATATCGTTAGACACTTCAGCAAGACGGTAAACATTAGCTTCGCGAGCACGATAGTCACCACCCTTCACAGTGTCGTAGAATAAGCGATAAATAGAGTCACCGTCGTTCTTGTAGTTCTTAGCAGCATTGATACCACCTTGAGCAGCAATAGAGTGAGCACGACGAGGAGAGTCTTGAATACAGAAATTCAATACATTGAAACCCATTTCAGCAAGAGTAGATGCAGCAGAAGCACCAGCAAGACCGGTACCTACCACGATCACATCAAGACGACGCTTGTTAGCAGGGTTTACAAGTTTTTGATGAGCCTTATAGTTAGTCCACTTCTCAGCAACAGGACCTTCAGGAATCTTTGAGTCGATTACAGGCTGAGCAGTTTTTTTAATATCTTCCATAATTAATTTTAAATGTTAGAGTTAAACGATTAGCACCAGCCTTGAGCCATTGCAGTGAACACGATAGCTTGAATAGCGAAAAGACCACACACGATAGTAGCCCACCAGCAAGAGATAGTCTTCCAGCGTGGAAGCCATACGTTGTTGCTTGTACCCACTGATTGGAAAGCACTCCAAATACCGTGAGTCAAGTGGAACCAAAGAGCAGCGAAACCTACCAAGTAGATAGGCAAAGTCCAAGGACAAGAGAAAGCAGCCAAGATAGCTTCTTTACCACCAAGCACTTCGGCATAAACATCACCAAGATAACGTTCTTGAATTTCTGGCAATTGCATTTCAGCCCAGAATTGAACAAGGTGCATTACCATAAACGCAAGCACTGCGATACCAAGAACAAGCATGTTTTGAGATGCCCATTCTACACTCTTTGGACGACTGTTCACAGCATAGCGGTCGTTACCACGAGCCTTACGGTTCTGGATTGTCAACCACAAAGCGTAAACAATGTGAAGCACTACGCCAGCAGCAATTACTGCAGTACCAGCCAACGCATACCAATTAGCACCCAAGAAATGACAAACAGCCTCGTAAGCATCCATTGATACAAGAGCTACTGCATTCATAAGCACATGGAATGTTAAAAATAGGATAAGGAAAAGTCCAGTCAATGACATTACGACCTTTCTACCTACAGATGAATTAGTTAACCACATAGTAGTTCTGAATTTAATTATTAATTTTGATTAGTTATTTGATTTTATTTAAATTCTTTTACAAAAATAATCCTTATTCTCGGTTTATGCAACTATTACGGAATTTTTTCTTTCTCGTAATTCAAAAATCTCACTTCTAAGGAATCTTATATAACCACGCGAAGCAAGACTTATCGCCATACTAACGCATAATAGTAGCACTTACACATTCAAATAGATTAATTTGATTTTTTGTGCAAAGTTACAACCAAATGGAGGCAAAAGTTTCCTTAAAAAGGATAACCACATAAAAAAAGTGAGGAGTGATATTCAGTGTGGAGTGAGGAAGCAAAAAGGGACACACGATGCGTGTATCCCTCCATGCTGAGTGAATAAATTCACTCTCGTAAAAAAGTTAACAAATATATGTTTTATTAAAATTTCTTGATACCAAAAGTGTAACCCACTGATAAGAAGGCATGACTATTGGCTTTGTTTTGCCACTTATATCCCAAGTAAAACCTAACGTGACTACGCACCTTCACGCCAATGCGAGGCATAAACACGAATGATTGACAATCTGTATCCAATTCTTCAAGAGGATTTGGTGTTAAATTGCCACCAAGATTGGCATACATCCAGCCTACACCAATTCCTGCCGAAAGTTCTACGAAACGACTTGTTCGATAATTATAGGTGGCTGTAGCCATTGCATTGAAAGATGAGAAACCATAATAGTATAGGAATGTATAACCTCCTTCATATTCTTTCGAACAACGTCGAACAATATTTGACATACTTGTATGTATCCCTATTTCATATTTCTTGTTTAGACGATATGAAGCATCAAGTGCAATTCCATTTCCAGGAAGATTTCTATCGTATCCTATTACATTATTACCTCCGAAATTACTCGAAATACTTGGTGTGATATTCCAACGATAATCTGCTGGCTCAAATGCATAGGTTTTACTTGTGCATAGCAACGCTACAATTACAAAAAATGCTTTAAATAATGTTTTCATAACCAATCCGTTTTGAGTTAAACATAAAGTAAAGTTATATGATAAATGAATATAAGAGGATAGTTAAATATCCGAATTTAGAATATATTAACTAAATCCTCTTATATTATATAGATTTGTTATCGTTTTATAAGTTTTACGCCCCCCCAAGTGCCACTACTATGACAAGCTGCTCCATTATATAAGGTAACAGTGACACCCCACGATGCCATAGCCGTTTCGATGTTAATCACTCCGTCTTCAATTGACGCACTTGGAACCAAGATTAGTTCCTTGTTGTGTTTTTTCTCTCCATTCTTTTCAGGAATGGGTTCAATTGGAATTTTGTCTGCAAAAACAGGCAAACAAATAAACCATGTTAAACATAAACTGAAATACTTTCTCATATCTTTATAAATTTAATAATATGTGAAAGCAAAGTTACTATGTTAAGTAACAAATCTCATACTATCTTTACTGACAAAAAAATGACAATATATAACTTCCTTATAATGAAATAATAAACTTATCAAGTTCAACAGCTTTTCCATCTACACCAAATAATTTTCGATACATACGCCCCCTAATTTTGTGAATATTTGAATTTTCATAATTCATTAAGAAAGCCATTCCTTTTATTGTAATTCTACATTTCACGAGCATCGCTACTCTATATTCTTCTTCACGTAGTTGACTATTCAGAATTAATATTCTATTCTTAAAATTAGGGTATAAATTATTTATTAATGTATCTAATTCAATCCAGTCCTCCTTAGATAGTTTAACGCTATCATCAGATATTGCTGACATTAATTTACAATAAACATTTGAACAAAGTAGCTCTTTAGGTAATATTTTTTGTTTTAAATTGACATTCTTAATTCTTTCACGAACCAAAGTTCGAATATTATCACTTATATCTATAATAGTTTCTGTATTATCAAAAAGCCCCGTTTTTAGTACAAAATTTTCATTTTCAAGTAATTTTATTGTTTGATATTGTTGCTTCAATTCCGTTTTTGTTCGTTCGGATGCTAACAATAATTCATCATAATCAGTTAGCAACTCATCATTTTTATTTTGCAACAATATATTATTAGAAAATAAAATTACATTTTGTCTCTTTACATTTTTATATATAATTACTATTATTAATAAGGTTAACAACAATCCAGATACTACAATACACGATATAATAAGATTTTTGCTTTTTTGTTTTTCTAATTGCACATTTTTCTTTTCTCTCTGAGAATAATTATAAAATGAATTCTGATGTATAACAGCTTCTCTTGAAGAATTTATATTTATTGAATCCAATATATCATTATATTTATCTGTGTAATAATATAATTTTTTCACATCATTGTGATATTTTGCAATTTCTTTTAACGCATTATAAGCAAATTCTTTACCATTAAGTGACGAGGTTTGAAGTAATTCAAATGATATAATTTCAGCTTTTTTATAATCTTTCAATATTAATAAAATATTTAACATTGTCATTCGTATATAGTTAGACATATATGACTTTGACAACATCGGTTCTACTATTTTGTACTCCTTAATAGCATGCTCATATTTCTTTTGATGTATCAAAAAAGCTATTAATGCAATTCTTGACTCAATTTCTTCGATTCCTTTTGGGAATAATATACGAGCTAAATCTATAGACTTTTGATAACATATTATCGAACTATCAGCAATAGAAAGATACCTATATGCATATGCCAAATCACTATAATCGTACATCAATCCGATTGAATCACCACATTGCAATTGGAGGGCTATTGCTTCTTGGAATTTTGGTTTGGCTTGGTCGAACATATACAATTCAAGGAAGATTTGCCCCATTTGGCTTGCTATTTTTCCTTTGCGATAGAGGTGGTCAGGCGATTGAAGCACATCGAGCGCCTTTTGATAATAATCAAGTGCTTGGGGTGCATCGCCTTGCTCGCGACACACTCGCCCTCCATAATAATATGCTTCGCCAAGGATACTTTCATCTTCAAATCGCTCAAAATATGCTATAACGTCGCCGATGGTGGTATCTTGGGAGATATCGTAATCGGCCTTATCGAGAGCTTTAATGCTCATCAGACGATAATAATGGCAATTGAATTCGCTGAGTGAATCGCTATTAATGGCACGAAGTATGGTGATAGCACTGTCTGCTCTGCCGTTATCGGCAAGCTCACTCACACAAGCAAGGCGACTATCCACAGTGTGATTGCAAGCTGTGGACAGCAACATTAGGCTTAATAATATACCAACAAGGTGTTTCATAGTCACAAATGTACAAATTTTGTTTGAGATAGGAAAGAGTGTGAGAGGAAAGATAGAACAATCAGTGTGGAGAGAGGAATTAGGAGTGAGGAGTAAGGTCGAAGACTATGGTGATTATGCGTTTTAGACAGAAGAACATTCTTTGTCGCGAACGCACGAGCCGTGCATTCAGTGAGGAATTAGGAGTTAGGAGTGGAAAGTGAAGAGGGACACACGATGCGTGTATCCCTTAAGCAGACGATTTATCAATTTTTAGTCCTTTTTCGTTCCGAGGAAGTCGAAGGTGTCGACATATATTTCGGTGACATAACGCTTGATTTGGTTGTTATCTTCCCACACACGAGTGCGTAGTTTTCCCTCGATATACAGATGACTGCCCTTGCGAATGTATTTTTCTGCCAATTCAGCATTTTTACCCCACATCACAATGTTGTGCCACTCGGTTTTTTCTGGTATCTGAGTGCCTGCGGCATTTGTGTAGGCACGCTCGGTGGTAGCAAGCGAGAATGTAGCAAGCACTTGATTAGTTCCTGGATATCGCACATCTGGGTCCTTGCCCACATGGCCTATAAGTATGACTTTATTTACTGACATATGTATAGTTAAAAGTTAATTTGTAACAGATTTTTTTAATCCTTCAATTACAGCATGCGTGAAGCCGTTAGCCTCCATAGCGTTAAGACCTTTGATGGTGATACCTCCAGGTGTAGTGACTTTGTCAATTTCCACTTCGGGATGATTGCCAGTGGATTCGAGTAATGCCACAGCACCTTTGAGGGTTTGAAGCACTATATTTTTGGCATCATTTGGATACATACCCATTTCCACGCCACCTTCCATAGCAGCGCGCACATAACGCATAGCATAAGCAATACCACAGGAAGCAAGAGCCATACCTGCTCCCATGAGGCGTTCTTCAATAACCATAGTAGTCCCAAGACAAGCGAAGAGGTCTTCTACCAATTCTACTTGATTGGCAGATGTGTTTCGAGCACATAGGAATGTCATACTCTCATGCACACTTGCAGCAGTGTTTGGCATAGCACACATCACCGCCGGAGCATTGCAATATGGCTTGGCAAGCGACTCAAGATGTTCGGTAGTGGCACCAGCCACGACAGTGACAATTACCTGACGCTCATAATCAATCTTAGGCAACAATGGAATGAGCACTAAGTCGAGCAACCAAGGCTTTACCACCACAATCACCACATCGGTATCGGTAATAGCCGCCTCATTGTGAAGCGACACATTTATATCGTTGTCGTATGCCTTTATGGCATCAAGTTCGTGCTGTACAGGGCAACACACTGTGATATCGCACGAATGTATGGTATCACTCGCAGCAAGTCCACGAGCAATAGCACCACCCATATTTCCTGCACCAATTATTCCTACTTTCATTATAGTACGGCTTTAAATCTCTTAATAAATTCATCGGCATCGGCCTTTGTAAGCACCAATGGAGGAAGCAGACGGAGCACATTTGTGCCCGACGCACCTGTGAACACTTTTTGCTCGAAAAGGAGTTTGCGACGAAGTTCCTTTACTGGCTCTGCAAATTCTATGCCAATCATAAGTCCTCGACCACGCACTTCCTTGATTTGAGGGAGGGTGCGGAGTTGCTTCATTAGATATTCACCCACCTCACGCGAGTTTTCGACAAGATTTTCGGCTTCAAAGATGTCAAGCACTGCAATACCTGCAGCACAAGCCAAATGGTTACCTCCGAAAGTGGTGCCAAGCATACCATAAGATGGCTCTATCTTTGGAGAAATAAGCATTCCACCAAGTGGGAAACCGTTACCAATACCCTTGGCCATAGTGATGATATCGGGGCGAATGCCTGCATATTGGTGAGCAAAGAACTTACCAGAGCGACCATATCCACTTTGTATCTCATCGAGAATAAGCACAGTCTCAGCTTCATCGCACGCCTTGCGAAGATCTTGAAGGAAAATGTCGTGAGGGATTTGCACACCACCTACACCTTGAATACCTTCGATAATCACTGCACATACATCGCCTTTAACAAGTTCTGCCTTAACGGCATCAATATCGTTGAAAGGCACAAAAGTGATGTGGCCACTCTCGTTGACAGGAGCCACAATCTTAGGATTATCAGTAGCCTCAACAGCAAGCGAAGTGCGACCGTGAAATGCTTTCTTAAACGATAGCACACGATTCTTTCCTGTGTGGAAGGATGCAAGTTTCAGCGCATTCTCGTTGGCTTCAGCACCAGAATTCACGAGAAACAGTTGATAATCGTCGTAACCAGAGGCCTTACCAAGTTTATCGGCAAGTGTTTTTTGCAAATTATTGATTACAGAATTAGAATAAAACACAAGGTTTTCGGCTTGCTTGGTCAACGCCTCCACATAGTGAGGATGCGAATGGCCCACCGAAATCACGGCGTGACCACCATAGAGGTCGAGATATTCATTACCTTCGGCATCGTAGGTGTGAACACCTTTGCCCTTTACTATCTCTATATCAAATAATGGATATACATCAAAAAGTTTCATTACAATTTAGTTTTTCTTTGGTTTAAAAACAAAGACGGAGCATCGCCCCGTCTATATATTCTCAAGAGGCTAATCCTCTACTCCTTAAAATGCCGATGGTTTAAGTCGCAAACCAGTGCATTCGTGCAATCCAAACATTAGATTCATATTATGCACAGCTTGACCAGAAGCACCTTTGAGTAAGTTATCGATGACACTCACCACAAGCAATTTTCCATCTTCCTTGATTAAGTGAATAAGACACTTATTAGTGTTTACCACATCTTTCAAGTCGGGCATTTTATCCACCACGAAGGTGAAATTATGGTCGGAATAGTAATCTTCATAAAGTTTGCGTATTTCGCTCAACTCGATTGGGCAATCGAGATATGCAGTGACGAAAATACCACGAGCAAAGCATCCACGCACTGGGATAAAATTGATATCGGCCTTGAAGCTATTTTGCAAAATCGACAACGATTGGCGAATCTCAGCCAAATGCTGATGCTTAAAAGGTTTATAGATGCTCACATTGTCGTTACGCCAAGAGAAATGCGATGTGGCACTTGGCTTCACACCAGCACCTGTGCTACCTGTGATAGCATTCACATGTATATCGCTATTCAAAAGCAGATTTTTAGCCAAAGGAAGCAAAGCCAATTGGATAGCAGTGGCGAAACATCCCGGATTGGCCACATGTATAGCACCCTCCTTCACAATGCGACGTCGATTCAGCTCTGGCAAACCATAGTAGAAATCGTGTTCGCCATCGATGATGCGATAATCTTGCGAAAGGTCGATAATACGCAAATCGGCAGGCATAGCATTTTCTTCCATAAATCTGCGACTTTCACCATGAGGAGTACAAAAGAACACCACATTGATTTCGTCCCAAGGAGTTTCGGAAGTGAAACGCATATCCAATTCGCCGAGCAAACCTTGATGCACATCGGTAATCAAATTGCCAGCGTTGCTGCTACTATTCACCCACTTTAGTTCCACATCGGGGTGATTGATGAGCAATCTAATGAGTTCGCCTGCAGTGTATCCTGCTCCGCCTATAATCCCAGCTTTTATCATTATTCTTCAGTTTTACCGTTACGTTTTTGAATATTGTGGAAAATCTTCATTTGGTTACCAAGAATGCGCGTAAAGCCCTTCACATCGTCGGCAGTCCAACCCTTACTCAATTCGCCATATTCACCAAAGTCGCTCTTCATCAAGTCGAATGGACTTTCCACACCCACAAGCACATAGTGATAAGGCTTTAAGTCAACAATGACACGACCTGTTACATTGTCTTGTGAAGATTCGAGGAACGCCTCGATGTCGCGCATCACGGGTTCGAGATATTGAGCTTCGTGAAGGAACATACCATACCAAGTAGCGATTTGGTCTTTCCAATATTGTTGCCACTTAGTGAGAGTATGCTTTTCGAGCATCTTGTGAGCAGCAATGATGAGCATAGGAGCACCAGCCTCAAAACCTACACGTCCCTTGATACCGATAATGGTGTCGCCGATGTGCATATCGCGTCCGAGAGCATAAGGAGCTACCACTTCTTCAAGATATTGGATAGCCGCCACCTTATCGCCGAATTTAAGGCCATTGATACCTGCGATTTCACCTTGTTCGAAATCGATAGTGATGCGACTCTCTTCGGTAGCAGTCATTTGAGTAGGATATGCCTCTTCTGGTAGAGTTTCATTGCTCTTCAATGTTTCTTTACCACCGATACTTGTACCCCACAAACCCTTATTGATACTATATTCAAGTTTAGTGAAATCGGCTACATATCCGTGTTCCTTCAAGTAATTGATTTCATACTCACGAGTAAGATTCTTATCGCGAGTAGGAGTGATAATTTCAATCTCAGGTGCAAGAATTTGGAAGGTAAGGTCGAAACGAATTTGGTCGTTACCAGCACTTGTGCTACCATGTGCCACATATTTTGCACCTACACTCTTAGCATAGTTGATGATGGCAAGAGCTTGGAAAATACGCTCAGAACTTACCGAAATAGGATAAGTGCCATTACGCAACACATTACCAAACACCATATAGCGAATACTCTTTTCGTAGTATTCTTGAGTAATATCGAGAGTGGCGTGCTGCACAGCTCCAAGAGCCAGCGCACGCTCTTCAATTGCTTTCAATTCCTGTGCATTGAAGCCACCTGTATTAGCAATGGCAGTATACACTTCATATCCACATTCTTCGCTTAGGTATTTCACACAGTATGAGGTATCAAGACCACCACTAAATGCCAATACCACTTTTTTATTTTCCATATTTTTAAATTATATATTAATTTTCGGGGAATCGATAAAAAATCCCCGAAAAGGTTAAACATTAGTTATTGGGAATAAGTCGTTTATAATGATTTTTGATTGCTAAAAATCGTTACAAAGTATTTACTTAGACTTTCCCGATTGTAAAAAGTTTAAATTTCAGTAGATTATTTATGCTCTTCTGGATCGTAGAGTAGACCAGTGCAAAGGCACATTCGTCGGCCATTACGTTGCAAAATATCAAAATTTACACAACTTTCACATCCTCTCCAAAACGCCTCATCATCGGTGAGCATAGGGAATGTAGCCGGACGGAAACCCAATTCGCTATTAATTTTCATTACCGCCTCTCCAGTGGTCAAGCTGAAAATCTTTGCCTCTGGAAACATTTCACGCGATAAATCAAAAATTCGTCGTTTAATACGCTTAGCTAATCCTAAATTTCTAAAATCAGGATTTACAATCAAACCAGAGTTTGCCACAAACTTCTTGTTACTCCAGCACTCGATGTAACTGAAACCAGCAAACTCGCCATGATAAAGAGCCAAGACAGCCTTGCCCTCAATCATTTTTTGCCTAACATATTCAGGTGATCGCTTAGCAATCCCTGTGCCACGCACCTTAGCCGCACGATTGATAGTGTCGAGTACTTCATCGACATACTTGACATGTTCCGCACTGGCAACAACGATTTCGATTTCTTCTGAATTAATCATTTTTTTACTGTACAACAAACATTTATCCTATATATAGATAAACTCTCAAAGATGCTCCCACCTCCGAGAGCATCTTTATATATTTACTGTTATAAAATATTATTCCGACGCTTCTTCTTCGGTCATCAACGGAAGGAACTTAGCGAAAAGTTTTCGAGCTTCGTCGCGAGTCAAATCCTCACGCATCACCGCAAACACAGTATCAGCACCAGCAATAGTACCCAAAATTTCGGGAGTCTTACTCATATCAATATCGTAGGCAAGACCACTTGCATAACCATTTCGTGTCTTGATCACAGCAGTGTGACCAGAGAATTGCAAAGATACAAAACTATTAGCATGTACCGAATACGAAGAATAAGACATTCCTTTAGATAACATAGAATCTTGCAAATCATTACCATCAGGAATGATGTACATATAGCTACCCATATCAGTAGCCACCTTTGTAGCTTTCAAGGTCTTTAGGTCTCTTGATAGAGTGGCTTGTGTAACCACATAACCATTAGTAGCAAGAAGGTGAGCAAGTTCGTCTTGACTTCCCACACAATTGTTCTTAATCAACTTTACTATTAGTTGTAAACGAGTTTTTTTATTTCTCATGGGGTTTTATCCTTTTATAAGTTTAAGTTTCATTTCGTGATACAAAATTAATAACTTTTTTTGTATTTACATAATTATTCGTGAATAAAATGTATTTTTATACGCAAATTTTATTAAAAACCTTGATAATCATTAGCATAATTAGCAAAAAACTACAAATCATATATATCATCCTAATTATATATGTATTAATAAAAGAAAAGATGCATACCCACAGGCATACATCTTTATGAACTTTTACAATCGAGTTATGCTTATTTTCGTTTTTTGCTTGGTTTAGCCTTCGAACGAGATGTGTTTTTTGTATTCTTCTTAGGGATGGTGAGTTTTTGTCCCTTTTGAAGATTGTTTCCCTTCAAATCGTTGGCATTCTTAATGGCGGCGATTGAAACACCATATTTTTGAGCAATAATATAAAGAGATTCGCCCGATTTCACTGTGTGAGTAATGGTAGCCGACTCGTTTGAATCTTTACCCTTTGGCACTTTCAGGCGTTGTCCAGCCTGAAGCGAGTTACTCTTCAACCCATTAGCCACCTTCAATTCATCGACAGATACTCCATATTTTTCGGCAATAATAGATAGGTTTTCACCCTTGCGCACCTTATGAGTTTCGGTGTATACGCTATTCTTAGTTTCTTTCTTCTTTGAAGATTTTTCGATAGTTTCTTTCTTTTTCTTATCTTGCTTTGGTGCTTCAGATTTATTCTTTTCCTCATCCGGAGTCATTGCACCCACCACAGCAAGGCTATCAGCTTCGGCCACATCTTGCTCGGTAACTTCAGGAGCGCGATACACCTTCACATTTTCCACTACTTTCACTTTCAAGCGTTGACCTACACGAAGATTGTTATTCTTCAATTTATTATCACGCTTTAAGGCGTTTACTGTGGTACCATACTTGGCTGCAATCTTACCCAAACTTTCTCCACTTTTCACCTTGTGAGTCTTAGTAACAGTACGCTTCTCATAAGTATATGCACCATTTTCGTCGCTTGCAATAGCCTCCATTTGAGGTTCGACTACTGCGCGTGGTTTATATTTCTTGGTATCAAAACCACAAATGCTATCTTCGCTCATAATGTAGCTATACACCTGTTGAGAAGGAAGAGCAAGAGTGTATGAACGAATATTGCCTGGGATTACATCATTTCTATATTGAGGATTAAGCACACGCAACGCCTCGATAGGAATATTAAGAATAGCCGAAATCTGCTTGAAATGAACTCTACTATTCACGCTCACAGTATCCACAAGAATAGGTTTGCGAGCCAAAGCAGGGCTGATATTATGATACTTGTGATAAGTCATCACATAGTTTGCAGCAATGAAGGCAGGCACGTAGCCACGAGTTTCGGCAGGAAGGAACGCATAAATTTGCCAAAAATCCTTACCACTACCACCTGCACGTGCAAGTGCTTGATTTACCTTGCCCGGACCACAGTTGTAGGCAGCAATAGCCAACGACCAATCGCCATATATCTTGTACAATTCTTTAAGATACTTCGCAGCCTTTTCAGATGACTTATACGGATCGAGACGTTCATCGACAAGAGAATTCACTTCCAAGCCCAATCCCTTACCAGTCTTCACCATAAACTGCCACAATCCAGCAGCACCTACTCTCGACTTAGCCACAGGATTGAGAGCCGATTCCACCACAGGAAGATACTTCAATTCCATAGGCATACCTTCAGCCTCAAGAGCTTGCTCGAATATCGGCATATAATACAAACTCATACCGAGCATAGCCTCAACGAGAGTACGCTTTTTATTGATATACATATCAATGAAACGACGCACCTCTGAATTGTAGGGCATCTCAATAGAAGTAGGTAATTGACTCAAACGCTTAATATAATCTTCTTCTTTTGTGTCGCCACCATCTTTACTTTCCACCTCCTCATCGAGAATAGTATAGTTTTGAAGATACCAATTTTGAAGAAGCGCTTCGGTATCAGTTTCAAAACTTGGCGGAGTAACAGCGAGAGTATCGGTAAGCGAATCTCTCACTGTAAGTATATTATTTTTCTTAGAAGCAACCACAGAACCTGTAGCCAACAATCCAGAAAACAGTAAAATTGCTATTTTTTTCTTCATATATTAGTAAGTATAACCTTGTCTTATTATCAATTAAAAAGTAAATGCACATTGCACACCTACCGATGGCAGTTTGCCTTGAGTAGCAAGTTGAGGCTCTACCACAGCTGGCTTCACCTTCATTGCAATATCGTCGTTAATATCGAATTGCATAAGCGATGCATCGACATAGGCATCGAGCACGCATAGCATATACATACCTACAAGACCTATCACACATATTTCCTTATTGCGACGATAGAAATCCTTCTTTGATTTCAGAGTTCTTTTCAGCCACTCCATATCAATATTGTCCTCGCTGTAGTTAGGTGGATAAAGATCCATATAACTTTTGGTAGACGGATCGCTATCCATCGCATCGCGATAGGCCTTGGTGTAGTCTTCGAGCATTCGATTGTTCCATGAAGTGGCATAACCAAACCCAACAAAGCCTCCCACTACTATAGGCAATTTCCAATAACGACGATTATACACCTGACCAAGCCCCGGACACAAAAGCGACAACCACATGGCTCTATTAGGATCGGGATTAAAATCTCTCACCTTACCATATTCGGCACGAAAGGCTGAATCTCGCTCTAAAGAATCTTGCAAATGCTTCATCTCACGCTCAAATGCCATAGCAAGTGAATCGGCTTGTGCATTCTTCACAATTTGACTTTGCTCATTCTTCGCCACACTGTCCACACGAGCTGTATCGGCCTTCATAAAAGAGTTTTTCGCTCTAAGTGTAGTTGAAAAAGTCTTTTTTTGAGCTTCTACTTTAAATGGAGCATCGGTTGCGGGATTGAGCTCGGCGGGTTCTTGAGCAATAGCCCAAAACGGCAATAGCCAGCTAAGCAAAAATGCCAAACTCGCCATTAAACCTCTTAATATTTCTGTTCTTTTTTTATTCACAAACGCACAAATTTTGACAATTCGCCTGCCTCATTTGTTATGAATTTTGCGAATCATCATTTTTTAATTTGTCAAAGATAGCAATTAATCTCTCAAGTTCCATCTCATTTTTGAAAGGAAATGTTATTTTTCCTTTACCATTTACATCGCAAGAAAACTTCACATCGGTGTTGAATGCAGTCGAAAGATGTTTTTGCAAAATCTTATAATCGTTGTTATTCAGCTTTTTAACCTCACTTACAGGTGCAATTTCACCCATTTCATCGGCTTCTCGGTATTGCTTAGCAAGAGCTTCTACCTGACGCACCGATAAACTTTTTTTAATAGTCTCGTTATAAAGTTTTAACTGTAGCGAAGGCTTTTCCACCATCAAGATGGCTCTCGCATGCCCCATGTCTACCATTCTATCACGCAATCCAAGTTGCACTTCGGCAGGTAATTTAAGCAAACGCAAGAAATTGGCAATAGTAGCACGCTTCTTACCAATGCGTTCGCTCAATCGTTCTTGTGTGAGGTTATATTGTTCTATAAGTTTCTTAAATGTGAGTGCGATTTCGATAGCATTCAAGTCTTCTCGCTGAATGTTTTCGATCAAAGCCATTTCAGTAAGTTCGGTATCGGTAGCTGTGCGAATATAAGCAGGCACAGATTCGAGACCTACAAGTTTGGCCGCACGATAGCGACGCTCACCCGAGATAATTTGATAACTATCCACTCCAATCTTGCGAAGAGTGAGTGGCTGGATGATACCAAGTTCGCGTACCGACACAGCCAACTCTTCAAGAGCCGCCTCATCGAAGAAATTTCTTGGTTGATCGGGATTAGGAGATATCTGACAGACAGGTATCTCATTTATAGCCGACGAGCCACTTGTTTGCACATCGTCCATCGAAATAAGAGAGTCGAGCCCTCTACCTAAAGCACTTCTTTTTAATGCCATAATCTTTTTCCTCTATTTTGTGTTTTTTCAATTCTTTTTCTTGCGATTTTTAGTAATGATTTCTTTCGCCAATTGAAGGTGACTTGTGGCACCTCTACTTGATGCATCATACAATATAGCAGGCAATCCATGACTTGGAGCCTCACTCAAGCGAATATTACGAGGTATAACAGTATCAAACACCATATCGCCAAAGTGGCCCTTCAATTCTTCAAAAATCTGATTGGCCAATCGTAGACGAGCATCGTACATTGTGAGCAAAAATCCTTCGATTTGCAGCGATGGATTAAGTTTAGATTTGATGATGCGAATTGTATTCAACAATTTACTAATACCTTCAAGAGCAAAATATTCTGCTTGCACAGGAATAATCACCGAATCGGCAGCAGTGAGTGCATTCACCGTGATGAGTCCGAGAGAAGGACTACAGTCAATAAGAATATAGTCATACACTTCCTTCATAGGAGCAAGTAGCATCTGAAGCACTCGCTCACGATTATCTTTGTTGATAAGTTCGAGCTCAGCACCCACGAGGTCGATACGCGAACCCACAAGATCAAGCCCTTCGACACAAGTTTTCACTTGTGTGCCATCAAGAGGATAATCATCAACCAGACATTCATATATCGATGAAGACATTTGCTTAGGGTCTATACCTAAACCCGAAGTAGCATTTGCCTGAGGATCGGCATCAATAATCAATACTTTCTTACCTTGCACAGCAAGAGAAGCAGCCAAGTTGATAGAAGTGGTGGTCTTACCTACTCCACCTTTTTGATTTGCTATTGCTATAATCTTTCCCATATAATGTAAGTCAAAGCTAATTTCACAATGCAAAGGAATTATTTTTTATGCAAATACACATAATTTTAATAGCCAAAAATGACAAAATTGTTGATAAGTGGGCTTTTTTGTTAATAACTCCGAAGTTATCAACAAGCAGTTGGATTCAATTTGCACTATTTCTCCTCTTTTATTAGTAAAAGATGCCGTGTGATAGCACATTACCTCACACGACAGTCTTCTTATTTCAATCTTAATTTTATTTATATTCTTATCGTTCACTCACGAGAAAATTTCTTGTGATGACGACTTTCAGCATTCATCTTTCTACGCTCACGGCGTTCCATTTTTCGCTTCATTGAATCCATCTTGTGTCCCTTGCGATCTCGCTTGTGCTTCATTATATTTTTTTGCACCTTTCTTTCGGCATCAAGAAACTTTCTAAGTTGCACAGGAGTAAGCACCGACTTCAATTCTTTTAAGGTATTCTTCTGTACCTTTATCACATTTTCCTGATATTCGAGGCGACCCATCACACTCGCATAAGCTGCATCCATAGTGAGAGTATCACTCTTCACTCTATCGTGCTTAATATCTTTGAGTTCTTTTTGGAAATCCTTATAAATAGGTAGGAATTTCACCATTTGTTCATCTGAAATATTCAATTCCTTTTGAATCATCTTAGCCTTTCCGTTCAAGAATCTTTCCTTATCTTCTTCGGTCAATTTTCTTGGTTGAGCCACAGCACCCATAGCCACCGATGCTATAAGAGCCAAAATTAGCATAATTTTCTTCATTTTCATTAGTTTTTAATGTTTGTAATTATTCGTAGTATTCCGGAATTTCGTCTAATTCGTAACAGTATAGATCCATCACTTGCTCGTCGCTCATAGATGCAATCACCTCATTCAGGGGAGCACTATCAAGATAACGCTGATATTCACTATCTGTGCCTAAATTGAAAAATGCAAGGAAACCTATAATCAATACAGCAGCCGCAGCACTCACCTGCCACATTATACGCTTCACATTGATTTTAGACGATATCGTATCACCTTTCACTGCCCTATCGGCACAATTCTGTATAAGTGAAGTAATATATTCATCACTTTCCTTATAAGGCATTCGCTTGCCAGGAAATTGTTTCATATCATCTTTCATATTACACATTGTTATTTATATAGTTTTTAATTTTTTCTACTGCAAAATGATAGTTTGCCTTCAAGGTGTTCACATTTTTGCCAGTAATCTTAGCGATTTCTTCATAAGGCAATTCATCATAGTAGCGCATATTGAAAGCTATTCGCTGCTGAGTGGGCAATCGTAATAGAGCCTCTTGAAATACCACTTCAGCATCATTGGCATCACATTCAGTCTCGGCATACAAGGTTTCACGCAATCGTTCACCCACGCCATCACGATCTATCGACTGAAATAGTCCACATCTCTTACGCAATACCTGAAGAGCCTCATTTGTGGCTATGGTATAAATCCAAGTCAGTAAAGCACTCTCACCTTTAAAACTATCTATCTTGCTAAATATCTTTATTGAAGCTTCTTGCATTGCATCCTCCGCATCTTCTCGACTCACCACCATGCGGCGAATGTGCCAATAGAGTTTATTCCCATATATGGAGAGCAAAGCCCTGAATCCACGCTCTCGCTCCTCGGGATTGCGAAGCATACTCACAAGTTCGGCCTCGGTATATTTGCAATTCATTTCATTTTATAAGTTTTAATCTCTTTCACCTTCTTTGATACAACATCTATATAAAAGTTTAAAGCACGGATAAAAAAGTTTACAAAAAAGACTGTGACACATACCTAAACATATGTATCACAGTCATTTGCAAGAGATTATAAATATCTATTTTTATCAGCTATCAATATTAGCGTAAGTAGCGTTTTGCTCGATAAACTCACGACGAGGAGCCACATCTTCACCCATAAGCATTGAGAAAATACGATCACTTTCGGCAGCATCAGATATTTGTACTTGCTTCAAGATACGATTTTCTGGGTCCATAGTAGTGTCCCACAATTGTTCGGCGTTCATTTCACCAAGACCTTTATAGCGTTGCACCTTCACTTGGCGTTCTTCACCATTACCATAGCGCATAATAAACTGTTCGCGTTGTTGTTCGTCCCAGCAGTATTCTTCGTGACTACCCTTAGAACACTTATACAATGGAGGAGTAGCAAGGTAAAGGTAACCATTTTCGATGATAGGACGCATACGACGGAAGAAGAATGTCATCAACAATGTAGCAATGTGGGCACCATCCACATCGGCATCGGTCATAATGATAATCTTGTGATAACGAAGTTTTGAAAGGTTTGCTGCCTTAGGATCATCTTCAGTACCGATAGTGACACCAAGAGCACGGAACAGATTGACGATTTCTTCGCTATCAAGCACTTTGTGTTCCATCGCCTTTTCTACATTAAGAATCTTACCACGAAGCGGAAGGATAGCTTGGAACATACGATCGCGACCTTGCTTAGCAGTACCACCCGCAGAGTCCCCTTCGACAAGGAACAATTCGCATTCTTCGGCTACACGAGATGAGCAGTCGGCAAGTTTGCCTGGAAGACCACCACCAGTCAAAGGTGACTTTCTTTGTACCTTCATTCTGGCATTGTAGGCAGCATGACGAGCCTTAGCTGCAAGCACAACCTTTTCTACGATAGCTTTCGCTTGATTTGGATGTTCTTCGAGATAATTACCAAGAGCTTCAGCCACTGCAGTTTGCACAGCACCTATCACTTCGGTGTTACCAAGTTTGGTCTTTGTTTGACCTTCAAATTGAGGTTCGAGCACCTTCACCGATACTACTGCAGTAAGACCTTCACGGAAGTCGTCGCTCGACACTTCCACCTTTTCCTTTTCAAGAATCTTAGAGTCTTCGGCATATTTCTTCAATGTGCTTGTGAGACCACGACGGAAGCCAGTAAGGTGTGTACCACCTTCTATGGTATTAATGTTATTTACATAAGAATATACATTTTCGTTGAAAGTAGTATTGTAAGTCATAGCCACTTCCACAGGAATACCTTGTTTTTCGATGCTGATGTGAATCACATCATTGATAAGGTGCTCCTTATTAGAGTCGATATATTGAACGAAATCATCAAGACCTGTTTCAGAGAAGAAAATTTCCTTCTTAGGATTACCTTCTTCGTCCTTTTCACGCATATCGGTGAGCGAAAGAGTGATACCCGCATTCAAGAATGCCAAGTCACGCAAACGAGTGGCAAGAGTCTTATAATCGTAAACAGTTTCAGAGAAGATAGAACTATCTGGATGGAAATAGATAGTAGTACCATGCTCTTCAGTGTCGCCCATCACCTTCATTTGACCGGTAGGATGACCACAACTAAATTCCTGCATATACACCTTACCATTACGACGCACTTCGGCACGCAAATAAGTAGACAATGCATTCACACATGATACACCGACACCGTGAAGACCACCCGACACCTTGTAAGAACCTTTATCGAACTTACCACCTGCGTGAAGCACAGTCAACACCACTTCAAGAGCAGGCTTATTCAATTTCTCGTGCATATCCACAGGAATACCACGACCATTATCAGATACCTGGATAGAATTATCTTCGGTAATGACCACATCAATATGGCTTGCATATCCAGCCAAAGCTTCGTCGATAGAGTTATCTACTACTTCATATACCAAGTGGTGCAAACCCTTGCTACTTGTGTCGCCAATATACATTGACGGACGCTTACGCACGGCTTCAAGACCTTCGAGTACCTGAATATTATCGGCAGTGTAATTTGCCTCTTCTTGTACGCCAAAATTAAGTTCTAATTCTTCAGACATTTTTATTTATTCTTATTTATTATTTTCATATTCATCAACAAGGCTAAACAGCCTCATTTCCAACATACAAAAATACAAAAAAATCCTCGCTTCAAGAAATAAAAGCAAGGATTTTTTCATATCATTTTTCCGCAGACAGGCTTTCAAAAGCGTCACACGTCATCTCACGCATTTTAAGGCACTTTTCAGCCACTTTAGCACTCACACCGACATAGAGCCGACACAAATACTACATAAACGAAATTAAGTAAATTCTTAACCTCTAACAGCAATACATTCTATCTCAACGAGAGCATTTTTAGGTAAAGTCTTCACAGCAACTGCAGAGCGAGCAGGAGCTACGCCTTGGAAGAAGCTTGCATACACCTCGTTCATAGCAGCAAAATCTGCCATATCAGCAAGGAATACTGTAGTCTTCACCACATTATCCATAGTAAGACCTACTTCGGCAAGAATATTCTTCATATTAGTAAGCGACTGGTGTGTCAATTCCTTGATACCACCTTCAGCAAACTCACCTGTTGCAGGGTTAACAGGCAACTGGCCTGATACAAACACCATTCCGTTAGCTTCAATAGCTTGACTATAAGGACCGATGGCGGCAGGCGCGTTGTTTGTAGAGATTTGTTTCTTCATATCGTTTTTAATGTTATATTTAATAATTATTAACAGATTTAGAGTTGTTATTTTTAGAATCCAGAACCATTCACCAAAGTTACACAGAATTTCCAAGATACGCAAAGCAATAGGAAATCAATAATAAAAGAGGATAAAAAAAGAGAAGCTAAGCATTAACTTAACTTCCCTATTTGTAGCCCCTAGGAGAATCGAACTCCTCTTTCAAGAATGAAAATCTTGCGTCCTAACCGATAGACGAAGGGGCCTCCTTCAAAATCAATCTCTTGCGAGGTCAATCTATTTCTTTGCTTAAAATCGCTTCTATTAAGCCATCTTATTCACGTGTAGTGTAAGCTTTGACTTCAAGTTAGCAGCCTTATTCTTAGAGATTAAGCCCTTACCAGCGATCTTATCTAATAGCGAAATTACTTTAGGCAACTTCGCTGTTGCTTCAGCCTTATCAGTCAATGCACGGAAGCGACGAACTGCTGTACGAGTAGACTTTACATAAAAACGATTGTGAAGTCTTCTTGCCACTGTTTGGCGGATTCTCTTAATTGATGATTTGTGATTTGCCATTTTTTAAATCTTAAACTTTTAGTGCATTTTTATTTTTAGTAGCCCCTAGGAGAATCGAACTCCTCTTTCAAGAATGAAAATCTTGCGTCCTAACCGATAGACGAAGGGGCCGTAACCGTTGCTTATCAAAAGCGAGTGCAAAGTTATGAACTTTTTTTTGAACCTCCAAATTTTTTGGAAACTTTTTTCAATTTTTGCGTTATTTTTTTCTTAACGCTTGCAAACATCGCATTTTTTCACGAATATTGCATAGTTTTTCGCTTTGCGAGTGCAAAGATAATAATAAAAATTGAATGTACGAAAAAATTAACGGAATAGTTTTACACATTTTACGATATAGTGACAAAAACTCTATCGTGCATATCCTCACCGATAGGCGTGGGCGAATGGCTTTTATGCTCCCCCAAGGCAACACCAAGAGTGCGCGAATGCGTAATGCTATGTTTATGCCACTATCAATAATAGAGTTTGAGGCGAAAATACTTCCAGGTCGCGATCTGCACACCTTCAGAGATGCAAGGCCAATAGTGTCACATAATAATATATATGCCGATCCTGTGAAGAATGCCATAGCAATGTTTGTGAGCGAACTTCTATCCCGTTCAATACAAGAGAGCGAGGAAAACACCCCGCTCTTCCGTTTTATCTCCACTTCCATCCAACTGCTCGACAGCATGGAAATGGGAGTGGCAAATTTCCATATATGGTTTCTATATAACCTTGGTGCATTCTTAGGTATTCAACCCGATACAGGCAGTTACCAAAAAGGATACTGGTTTGATATGATAAACGGTGTGTTTACACGAGAATGCCCGTCACACAATCAATATCTGTCGCCAACCGAAGCTCCAGCCATAGTGATGCTATCGAGAATGACCTCACGCAATCTTCACCATTTTCAATTTAACCGAGTGCAACGAGGAGAAATTCTCGACATCGCACTCAATTATTACAGAATACACAATTCTATGCTCGGCAATCTGCGTTCGCCTGAGATTTTGAAGCAATTATTTGTGTAGGCGATTACCAGCTACCACCGGCACCACCACCGCCGAATGAACCGCCACCAAAACCTCCGAAGCCTCCAAAGCCTCCACCACCGAATGAGCCACCTGAGCTGCGAGAACCACCACTGCCACCGAGCAAGCTACCAAGCAACACAGCCGTAGCCACATCGCCAGCATCAGGACCTCGACGAGTGCCTCCGAATGTGCCTGAATTTCCGTTGCGGTCGTTGTCTTTATCGTTATTATCTTTTAGAGCAAAAATAATACCGAAAACAATACATATCGCCAACAACAATACTGTAATGCCACCTAAATCATCGGCTGAGTTTTCATATTCTTCGATAGAATACTCATTGGCAAGCACAGGCAAAATCACATTCAAAGCACGCACCACACCAGCATAGTATGAGTTTTGCTTAAATTCGGGTATCATCTCATTGTCGATGATGCGTCGGCAAGATGCATCAGGCAATGCGCCTTCCACTCCATAACTTGTGGCAATATATGCCTCGCCTCGAGTATCAGTTTTAGGCTTGATGAGAATCACAACACCATTATTATTTTTCTTACCACCTACGCCCCACTTTTCACCAAGTTCGAAGGCAAACTGAGACGCTTCCATACCACCAAGATCGGACACAGTGACAACAGTCACCTGATTGGAAGTACGTTTTGCAAAACGAGCAAGTGTATCTTCCAACTCAAATATCTGCGAGCGAGAAAACACCCCAGCAAAGTCGTTTACCAATCGAGGAGGGTTAGGAGCATCCGGCACTTGAGCGTGCATCACCACAGACACACACAACAAAAGTGCCACTATCATCGATTTAAGTATATCAATCTTCTTCATAAGAAATCTCATCACTTAATTCGTTCACATCATCTTTCTGGTAAGGGAAATACTTAGAAAGATTTTCGCCAATAATCTTTATCACCTGACACAAACCTTCGGCAGGTTTCTTAGCACGAAGATATTCGGTAAGGATATCCTTTTCGCCAACCCAGAAATTCACGCCCACCTTATCGGTAATCCCCTTATCGCCAATAATTGCCAATTTTCTCGACTTGTAGGCAATATAAATAAGCACACCATTGCAAGCATCGGTCTTATACATCTCGAGATTATTAAAGACCTCTACAGCACGCTCATATGGATTATCGAGTTTACAAGTAGGCTCGATATGCACTCTCACCTCGCCCGATGTGCATTTCTCGGCAACGCCTATGGCTTCTACCACACGACGTTGCGAGTCTTTATCGAGAAACGAATCTAAAGCCATAATCCAAGACTATTTTCGATTAAAACTTCACTTCAGGAGCCTTTTGAGATGCAGCATCAGCTTCAAAATAACCCTTCTTTTCAAATCCAAACCAACCAGCATAGATAGTAGTAGGAAACTTACGAATAGAAGTATTATATTCCTTTACAGCTTGATTAAACTTTTGGCGTTCGACAGTAATACGGTTTTCAGTGCCTTCGAGTTGTGCTTGAAGATCGCGGAAGTTTTCGTTAGCCTTCAATTCAGGATAGTTTTCGGTGATAGAAAGCAATTTACCAAGCGCTTGTTGCAATTCACCTTGCGCTTGTTGGAACTTCTTGATATTTTCTTCGGTAAGATCATCGGCATTCACAGTGATTTGAGTAGCCTTAGCACGAGCTTCCACCACACCCGAAAGAGTTTCTTGTTCGTGAGCAGCATAACCCTTCACCGTATTCACAAGGTTAGGAATAAGGTCGGCACGGCGTTGGTACACATTTTGCACTTGTCCCCAAGCACCATCCACAGCTTCTTCTTTTTCAACCAACGAATTGTAATCACAGCTTGAAAGCGAAATAGCCATTACAAGGGCCACAATCGCAAAAAAAGTCTTTTTCATAATCAATTATTCTTTTATAGTTAATATTTCATATTTATCGTATGCGAAGATAAGAAAATTCCTGTAAATAAATCCCCAACTCTGCAAAATTGCAGCCAAATAGCCCAACACATTTGCCAAAATCGCAGAAAAATTGTAATTTTGCCTTAGGTTAAATGGGATTTGAGTAAATTCCCATAGAAGAAGAAACCGGTATGCCTTTGTAGTTCAATGGATAGAATAAATCTCTCCTAAAGATTAGATTCGGGTTCGATTCCCGACGGAGGTACAAAACAAGAGGAGATGCATCGCGCAGGTGCATCTCCTTATAGTTTACACTTTCATCAAACTCTCTTTAATTCATAAAAGACCTAAACTTTATAAACTTTTACTTCATTCTCATTCAACAAATTTCTATATTCATCCTCAAATGAAATTCTTGTATGAAAATCTTCTTGAGATTTGATTTCCTTTATAACTCTTTCTGAATCATCCCATGACACTTCTTGTATAGCATACTCATTATCCCACCCATCAAATTGAGGAAACAAAATAGAATCTTTAGCAAAAAGTGAAATTTCTTCTTTTATTTTTTCTACTATTTCACTAATTTTCTTCTTTGCCGAAACTTCCAACAAGATATGAATATGATTGGGCATACCATTAACCCCAATCAACTTACCTTTATAACTATTTACTACCCTTTGTATACATTTATACACAAATTCTTTATTATTAGCACTAAATACATTCGATTGATTCTTTGTTATTATAACAATATGTTGTTTAGGCTTAAAGAATTCACCTTCCAATTTAGAAATCTTCAATCTATATTTTTCTATTATCTTATAATCTGTTATTGATGATATTAGAAAATATTTATTTAAAATTTCTAACATCTTATCATCAGGAGACAAAATAAATTGTTCTTCAACTCTTTTTTCAAGTTCATTATATTTTGGTCGCAACCTATCTACAACCATTTCTGCTTCCACCAAAGATTTATATCGAATTTCTGCTATAGCATTATATCCTCCTGATATATCTTTATCATAATGCCATCTTAAATTATTTGCACGCATAAAAGCAAATTGACATTCTTTAATAAATTCTATATTTGATTTTAGCTCATCTAAAGTCATGCCTATTTTCATTTAAGTAATTCAATTAATTCTTTTTCATAAATAACTCTTATAGAACAACCATCTGCTTGCAAATCCTCTATTTTCTTAATCTTAGAAGGTCCAGCATCTTGTCCCATTATAACTATATTAGTTTTTTTTGATATTGCTGTATTTACATCTGCCCCTAAAGATTGAATGAGTTTTCCTAATTCATTACGATTAGGAAATTCTTTAAACACCCCAGTTATCACAACCTTCGCATGATAAAAAAGCGTACCTTTATTATCTATGTCTACATCTGGAAGCATATCAAGAGTAGCTCGCTCATATTTTCGATTTTCTATATTTTCATATATAGCCTTATAACCTCCAGTAAACACCTTAGTCATTTCCACTCCTTGCAATGCAAGAAAAACTTTTGCACAAGCTACAGCATCATCAAGAGCATCATGATGACAACCTATAACAATATTATATTTCTCACAACAATCTTTCAATGACAAACCTGTCAATGCATAAGTACAATAATTATCTTGAGTATTTACACCTTGCAAGTCATAATAATCCATACATCGCTCAAAAACATTTATATCTACTGATTTATTATGACACACAATTGGTAGGTCTCCGATAAAATCACATAGTGATGAGAATATTTGTTCAAAAGAAGGTGCATTCACAAGCATGTCAGCAGTTATCCCATGTATAAAAGTATTATTATGTTTTCTACCATCTGGAATAGGTTTAATTAAGGAATAGAATTTTTGTATTATACACCCATTAATAACACGAACCATTCCTATAGCACAAGCACTCGTATACTCTGCTGTAAATATCTCAAAATCAATAGCTACAAAATCCTTCACTTCCATTATTTATTGCGTATTTTCCCAATCTGAATCAGAACGTGCATCACCCCACGCCCGAGACCCATACAACCATACTTGAGCCTCAGAATCTATTCGTTGCCATTTTCTTTTATTTGCAACAAGAAGGGTTTATATTCTTCTTTCAATTTATTCTTAGTCTTAATCTTTAACACCACAAAAATAATAAATTGTTTTATTATCAACAAATTTAGCAATAAAAACAACGAAAGGCACTCCGATATGGAATGCCTTTCGACTTATATTAAGCAACCTATATTTCAGAATTACTTTTTAGCAGCTTTCTTGTCAGCGCGCGCAGCCATAGTGTAAGCCACTGGAGCAGCGATGAACAATGAAGCAAGAGTACCAAATACTACACCAAGCGACATAGCGAATACGAAGCTACGGATAGTTTCACCACCAAGAGCGAAAATCACGATAAGTACAAGAAGAGTACTTAGAGAAGTCATGACTGTACGCGCAAGTGTGCTATTAAGAGCGTGGTTGAATGTAGTAGTCAAATCTTGCTTAGGATACAATGTGCGGCTTTCGCGTACACGGTCAAACACAACCACTGTATCGTTCACTTGATAACCGATGATAGTCAAAATCGCAGCGATGAAGTTTTGGTCAACTTCCATTGAGAATGGGAACAAACCATACAATGCATAGAAACCAATTACCAAGAATGCTGTGAAAGCAACTGCACAAAGAGCACCAACAGAGAATGCTACGTTGCGGAAACGGATCAAGATATAAAGAGCCATAGCGATCAAAGAGAAGAATACAGCCCAACAAGCTTCACGAGTCATATCGCTTGCAATGCTTGGACCAACCTTTTCGCTTGAAGTAACACCTTGAGTTTCGTCGGCTACACTGAATTCTTCGAAGCTCATTCCGTTAAGGTGTCCCTTAAGGCCTTCATATAGTTTAGCCATGATTTCATCATCTACGCCATCTTCAGCAGAATCGATCTTGTAGTTGGTAGAAATACGCACCTTAGTATCGTTGTCGATAGTGATAACGCTCAAGTTAGCATCTGGGAACAATGGAGCAAGTTCAGCCTTCAAGTCTTCAGTGCTTACTTCTTGAGCAAATTGTACTGTATAGTTGCGACCACCAGAGAAGTCGATACCTGGGCTTAGGCGACGAACACCAAGAAGTACTGCAACAGCAAGAACGATAACAGCAACTACAGTCCAAACTTTAGGACGAGCACCGATGAAATCGAACTTAACGTTTTGCATCCAACCCTTAGAAACCTTAGTATCGAAAGTCATTTGCTTGCTTGCAGCAAGTTTTTCCATCACAAGGCGAGTAGCGAATACTGCAGTGAAGAATGAGCAAACGATACCGATGATCAAAGTAGTAGCGAAGCCCTTGATCGGACCTGAACCGTTAAGCAATAGGATAAGAGCTGTGATGATAGTAGTCAAGTTAGAGTCGAAGATAGCAGAGAATGCATTGCTATAACCATCGGCTACAGCAGCCTTAACACCCTTACCAGCACGAAGTTCTTCCTTAGTGCGTTCGAAGATAAGCACGTTAGCATCCACAGCCATACCCATAGCAAGCACGATACCGGCAATACCAGGCAAAGTAAGTACTGCTTGGATAGAAGCCAAGATACCAAGAGTGAAGAACAAGTTCAAGATAAGACCAAGGTTAGCAACAAGACCTGGGTAAGTACCATAAACCACAACCATGAAGATCATCAAAAGCACAAGAGCCACGATGAACGACAAGAAACCTGCTTCGATAGCTTCACGACCAAGAGATGGACCGATAACGCTCATACTTTCAACATTTACGCGAGCCACCATCTTACCACTCTTCAATACGTTAGCCAAGTCGTTAGCTTCTTCCACAGTGAAGTTACCAGTGATTTGAGAGCTACCACCTTCGATTACGCTATTTACGTTAGGGAAAGAGTATACTTGATCGTCAAGAACGATAGCAATAGCCTTGTTCAAATTTTGTTGAGTGATGCGAGCCCATTGACGAGCACCTTCATCATTCATCTTCATAGAAACCACTTGACCTTGCATTTGGTCGAATTCGCTTGAAGCATCAGTAACAACGTCACCTGTAAGTACAGGACCACCTTGAACAGTCTTCAATGCTACAAGTTCGTAATATTGACCTCTATCGTCGATAGACTTCACGCTCCAACGAGGCTTGAAGTTAGTAGGAAGCAAGCGAGTAGCTTCGTTTGAATTAAGAATAGCATTCACAGCAGCAGTATCGCGCACATTCACCAAAGCGATAGAAGCGCCACCACGACCTTGTTGCATCATTTCAAACAAAGACTTAGGAGCTACTCTCATAGAATCAGCAACAGTAGTGTCAACAGGAACTACAGCAGCAGTGTTCAAAGCAGCCAAAGAACCTTGCAATTCGTTCAAAGTATATGTTTCGTAGAATTCCAAATTAGCAGTACCCTTAAGCAGCTTGATAACACGTTCTGGTTCTTTCACACCAGGAAGTTCAAGAAGGATACGACCAGTGCTTTCAAGCTTTTGGATGTTAGGAGAAACCACACCAAAGCGGTCGATACGAGTGCGAAGCACATTGTAAGAGTTGTTGACCATAGCATCAACTTCGTCATTCAACGCCTTTTCCACATCTTCGTTAGAAGCACCAACCTTAAGAGATTCTATACCACGGAAGATTTGATAAAGATTTCCTTCTGGAGCAATCTTGTTGTACTCGCGGCAGAATACCGATACGAAATCTTTTTCAGCACTGTTCTTTTGCATTTTTTCAGCAGTAGCCAATGCTTCATTGAACTTAGGATCAGGATTTTGGTTAGAAAGCGCTCTCAAAATGTCGGGAACCGAGATTTGAAGAGTTACGTTCATACCACCCTTTAGGTCAAGACCTAAACCTACTTCCATTTCTCTTGCTTGCTGGAAAGTGTAGTAACCAAGATACACTTCTTCTTTAGCAAGCGAATCAACATATTGCTTGTAATATGTCTTGTAAGCGTCGTTAGACACATCTTCTGTGTTAGCTTTAGCCTTAGCATACTCAGCAGCAAGACCTTCGTAGTGGCTTGTTACGAATGAGAATGAAAGGTAAAACGCACAAACAAGACAAAGAGCAATAGTCAACACCTTAATAAAACCTTTACTTTGCATCTTTATTTTTGTTAGTTTTGTTATTAAATATTTCTTTGCGAATTTAATTCATATTTCTTACAGCTTGCAAATATACATTAAATTATTCAAGTGAAAAAATTATACCGCCGTTTTCGCTATTTTTGCCCCATATTTTTCGTTTTAAGGCACAAAATCACACAAAACACTCTATATTAATCACATTCACTTCACTTGGCAGACACTTTCAACTATGAACTCTTTTTTGTAACTTTGCCACCGTAATACATTATATATATATGAAATTTGAAAATACACCTTATATATTAGTGACAGTCCTCATCGCAGGGCTACTTTATTCGTGTGCAAGCATCGGTCGCCCCGAAGGCGGACCAAAAGATGTGGATCCACCACTATTCGTAGACAGTAAACCTATGGCAAATGCTACCAACATCAACAAGCAAAGCATAGAGTTGCATTTCAACGAATATATAGTGCTTAAAGACCAATCGACAAAGGTGGTGGTGTCGCCAGCACAAAAGGAGAACCCAATTATTCGTGCCAATGGCAAGAAAATAAATATTGAGCTAAAGGACACGCTACGACCTAACACTACCTATGTGATAGACTTCAGCGATGCCATTCAAGATAATAACGAAAATAATCCGATAGAGAATTTCTCATTTGCATTCTCTACTGGCGACACTATCGATACGCTACAAGTGTCGGGCATTGTGCTAAATGCTCGCGACCTTGAGCCACAAAAAGATATGTTTGTGGGATTGCATTCGTGCTTAGACGACTCAGCATTCCTCACAAAACCATTGGAGCGAATAGCACGCACCAACGACCTCGGTCAGTTCACCATTCGCAATATCAAGCCAGGCCGTTATCATATATTTGCACTAAAAGACGTGGACCGTGACTATAAGTTTGCACGCACCGAAGATATGGCATTCTTAGATGAAATAATAGTGCCTACCACAAGCGAGATAGAAACTATGGACACCACTTTCACCTCGCAAATGGTAACGGATACTATCATCAAGGCAAAACATACGGTTTTCTTACCTAACAATATCTTCTTGTCATCGTTCAACGAAGATTTCAAATCGCTATATCTCGTGAAGAACGAACGCATGGCTGCTCACAGATTTTCGGTAATATTCTCTGCTCCAAGCGATTCGCTACCTACACTTGAGGTAATAGAACCTGAGGGTTACGACAATAGCAAAAAGTGGTGGGTGCTTGATAATTCGCAACACAACGACACGCTAAACTATTGGATTACAGACTCGCTGCTCATAAAGAGCGATTCCATAAGGGTGAATATGCGATACTTACACACCGACACATTAGACAATCGCACTTTCACCAACGACACGATATATTTCAACCTCAAGCGAGCAAAAAAGAGCAAAAAGCAAGCGGAACAAGAACGCAAAAAACGCGAAGAGGAAGAAAAGAAGCGTCGCGAACGAGGCGACACTACTGCAATAGACACAGTGCCACCTACCCCACTATTCAAGTTTGAAGCAAGCAGTGGCTCTACGGTGGATGTGTATGCTCCACTTAGCTTCACGAGCGAGGCTCCTATAGCATCTATCAATCAGGAGATGGTGCATCTGAAGGAGAAAGTGGACACTCTATGGAACGACTTAGGCCCTGTAACGCTCACACTCGACACCATTCGTGGATTGCTTCATTACAAAATGGATTACGAATGGACTCCAGGCAATGAATATGAGGCATCGATAGACTCTGCTGCTATCGTGAATATATATGGTATCCATAATGCAGCCACTAAAACGAGTTTCAAGGTGAAGGCTTTGGAGGAATATTCTAATCTTTTCTTTAAAATATCGGTGCAAGATAGTGCATTTGTGGAATTGCTGAACACGAGCGATGCTGTGGCCTATACTGCACCTGTAATAAACGGCAAGGTGGATTTCTTTAACATCAAACCGGGCGACTATTATGCTCGTGTGGTGCTTGATGCCAACAATAATGGCAAATGGGATACGGGTAATTATGCTCTTCATATTCAACCTGAGGAAGTTTACTATTTCAACAAGAAACTTACTCTCAAGCAAAATTGGGATATCGAACAAAATTGGAATATCTATGAGCTTCCTGTGGACACTCAAAAGCCTATGGCTATAAAGAAAAATAAACCTAAGGATTATAAGGCAAAGACCGAAACCGAAGAAGAAGAGGAAGAAAATAGTGAATTTGGTAATAATTTCGGTTTTGGTAATTACTCTGGCAATAAGTTCAACGATACGAAGAATTCGATGGATGGCAATTATCGCCGCCCACACTGATATTCAGTGAGGAGTGAGTGAATAATTAGGGGTAAGTGAGTTGGCTCCTATTATAGAATAGCAAGAGGAGTAGCCGAATGATAGTGGGGCTACTCCTCTTATTTTATAGTTATACTTTAGATATTAGGTTATCACTTTTCTCGGCTTACCATCCACACTGCAAGGAAGATAAGCAATGCCGAACCCACTTTCACTGCATCAAGCACTGCCATACCTATAAGCACCGATACGAGTGTGGCTACTACTGGTTGCAAATAGTTATACATAGCAATCACTGTAGGCTTCAATCGGCGTTGTGCAAATGGTATCATCAAATAGCACAAACAAGAGCCGAGTACCACAATATAAGCAAGTTCGAGCACGCCTTCGAGAGGAAAAGAAGCCCAATCAATGTGCATAATATCACCCACTGTGAATGGCATAATCACGATGCCCGACATCAACATCATCCATTTCATCATAGTGAACGGAGAATATTTGCTTATTAGTTTACCAAAGATAACAAGATAAGTGGCTCCACACATTTGTGCGAGAATGCAAAGAGTGTTGCCAAGCACCGGATTAGTGACATTCATAGCCACATCGGCCTCGCCCCAAAGCGAGAACACCACTACTGCAGCAAAACCAAGTGCCACACCTCCGAGACGGAACGAAGTGAGGCGTTCTTTAAGGATAAGAGTGGCAAGCACAAGAGTGAAAATAGGTGTGGTGCTACACACCACTGCAGCATCAACAGGACTTGTGTAACTCATTCCCTGCACCACAAGTATCTGATTGGCAGCAATCACAAGCAAACCAGCAAAGAAGATTTTTATGAAATCACCCTTTTCAATCTTTTCTTTTGCTATCACATTGCTCGGCATAAGCGCGCTCACAAACCAAAATAGCAATGCTCCACCCATAATACGCACCCCCGACAATGCAAGAGGCGAAATGATGCCCATATTGAGCAAACTCTTAGAAATAGGAGCCATCAATCCCCAAGCCGTATTGGCAAAAAGGAGTGCAAGATGCCCCTGAAATTTGTCTTTACTTATAGTTTTAGTCATAAATTTTCATTTTTTTCGGGGCAAAGATAGTAATCTTTAGTATATTCTTATTAATTTTACATCCAATAACAACATTTTTTCACTTATGAATAAGATATTTGGATTGATTATGATTGCACTCTTCACAGTAGCATGCAATCATACAAAAAAAGAAGAAACAGGTAACTCAGACACTCAAAAGGTGGATTTCGGCACGCTCGTATATCACAAGGCATTTGAAAGCAAACACTTCGACGCTCGCGATGTGATGGTGTGGCTACCAGAAGGATATGACACATCAAAGAAATATGCAGTGCTATATATGCACGACGGACAAATGCTTTTCGACAAAAACACTTCGTGGAACAAACAGAGTTGGAACGTGGATAGTGTGGCACAAGCAGTGCAAAACGATGGCCGAACTCGCCCATTTATAGTGGTGGGTATCAACAACCACCCCAATGGTCGTCTATATGACTATATGCCTCGCAAGGCTCTCGATTACATAGCTAAAGACGATACATTGCTCGCAAAATATGATAAGAATATGTTTGTGGCAGATAAGTATCTTCGCTTTATCGTGGAAGAGTTGAAGCCTTTCATCGACAAAAACTATTCTACAAGTCCCGAGCGAGGAAGCACCTTCATAGCAGGTTCGAGTATGGGAGGTCTCATCTCTATGTATGCTATTTGCGAATATCCACAAGTGTTTGGTGGAGCTGGTTGCCTATCAACTCACTCACCACTTGTGATTACCGATGCTCCAGCCGAAGTACCTGTGTGGGCTAAGGCATTCCGTGATTATCTCACCGATAATCTGCCAAGCACTAACACAGCTTACATATATATGGACTGCGGCAATCGCACTATTGATGCCGGATACATACCACTACAGTTGCAAATCAACGATATTTTCAAGGAAAAAGGATGGATGCAATCACATTTCCGTAGCAAGTTTTTCCCAGGACACGCCCACGACGAGAATTCTTGGGAATCACGCCTACACATTCCTCTTGAATTCCTAATAAGAAAGTGATATTTATCCCTATAACAAAAAACTAAGGAACGATTTTTCTGGTGTGACAGAGAAATCGTTCCTTTTTATCTATGCTTTTGAATAAAAGTGGCTTACTTCACTTTCCATTCGAAACCGTCTTTGGTGTCTTTCACATCAAAGCCGATTTCGGCAAGTCGGTTGCGAATAAGGTCGCTTGTAGCCCAATCTTTGTTGTCTTTAGCATTCTTACGGATTTGAAGTAACAAATCTACGGCTTCTTCGTAAGGCTTCAAATTCACATCGCCTGAAGCAGCAACATCGCGCACACCAAGGATATCAAACAAGAATACCGAGAATACTTCTTTCAATGCATCAAGATCGGCTTGAGAGATAGTAGCCTTGCCATCGTTCACAAGGTTGATAGCACGACAAGCATCGAAGAGGTGAGCAATCACTGTGGCAGTGTTCAAGTCGTCGTTCATCGCTTCATAACATTTAGCTTTCATGTCAGCCACATTAATATCTACAGTGGTAGCATCGGCAGCCTTGATATCGTTTAAGCGTTTCCAACCATCCATCATACGGTCGTAAGCCTTCTCGGCAGATTTCAAAGCATCGTTAGAGAAGTCCACAGTACCACGATAGTGGGCCATAAGGATGAAGAAGCGAATGGTCATTGGCGAATATGCTTGCTCAAGAAGTTCGTGAGTGCCATTGAAGAACTCGTCGAGAGTGATGAAGTTGCCAAGCGACTTACCCATCTTCTTACCGTTGATGGTAATCATATTGTTGTGCATCCAATAGCGCACTGCATCGTGTCCTGAATGAGCCACTGATTGAGCAATTTCGCATTCGTGGTGAGGGAACATCAAGTCCATACCTCCACCATGCACATCGAATGTTTCGCCAAGATATTTTGTACCCATTGTAGAGCATTCCAAGTGCCATCCTGGGAAGCCGTCGCTCCATGGAGAAGGCCAACGCATAATATGCTCAGGTGATGCTTTCTTCCACAATGCAAAATCGGCAGGGTGATGCTTTTCGCTTTGTCCGTCGAGCTCGCGAGTGGTGTTGAGAAGTTCTTCCACATTTCTACCCGAAAGTTTGCCGTAGTTATAGTCCTTATTAAACTTAGGTACATCGAAATATACCGAGCCTTCGCTTTCGTAGGCATATCCTGCCTCAAGAATCTTCTTGATATACTCGATTTGCTCGATGATGTGACCAGAGGCATGAGGCTCGATGCTTGGAGGAAGCACATTAAGTGCGTCCATAGCCTTGTGGTAGCGATTTAGATAGTATTGCACCACTTCCATAGGTTCAAGTTTTTCGAGACGAGCCTTCTTTGCAATCTTGTCTTCGCCATCGTCGGCATCATGCTCGAGGTGACCTACGTCGGTGATATTGCGCACATAACGCACCTTATAGCCAAGGTGTAGCAAGTAACGATAGAAGATATCGAAAGTGATAGCTGGACGAGCGTGTCCTAAGTGTCCATCACCATAGACAGTAGGACCACACACATACATACCCACATGTGGCTCATTCAACGGAATAAATTGCTCTTTCTTGCGAGAGAGCGTGTTATATACATATAATGGGTGTTCCATATTCAATCAATTAGTTTATACCGAAAGGATTAAGAGGAGCATTAGGAGTGCCTACAGGCATCTTAGGCTTGATTTCGCCGAAAGTTTCTTCGTATTTGCGTACATTTTCTTGAAGAGCGAAAAGCAATTGCTTCACATTTTCAGGAGTCATAACGATGCGACTTTGCACCTTAGCTTGAGGCACATTTGGCGCCATGCAAATCATATCAAGGAAAAATTCAGATGGACCGTGAGAAATCACTGCCAAATTTGCATACTTACCTTGTGCCACTTCTGGCGACATTTCGATACTAATCTCTTTCTTTTGTTGTTGATTATTGCTCATAATATATTCTATATTTTTATTTATTGATATTCGTTTATATTTACGGGAAATATATATTGTTTTTTCTCGTCGTTTACATTGTATATAAGAGTTTTCACTCCATTGAGCGCCAAAGCTGGCTCTATGTAATAACTCATATAGGTTTCGGTCCAATAATAAGTTTTTGCCCCCATAAGGTTTTGAATTTGGTAGCAATTAAGACAGCCATTAGCATCTATCGTGCCATCGGTATACAAGTACATAATGCGACCAGACTCAGAATAAAGCACCTTGCAACGCACATTTAAATAATTACCCGTACGCCAAATGCTCTCCACTCTTATGGTATCCATCTTCAGTTCCATCGTAGGCATCTGCGCTTCTACTCTGATGGTGTCAGTGTGTACTTTCGACAAACCTTTCACAGTGACCACTTGATGATTATTGCCCAAATCCTCTGCCACCTCATAATTGAGCAACATGCGTTGCCCCACTTTGATAGCATCGGAGGTGTAGTTATTAGCCTTGAGTGTGATGAGAGGCGAATCGTTGTAGGACTGATAGGTGAAAACTGCACCACCCTCTTCGTTTCCCATATAAGTAACCATATTATAGAAGAAATCGCCATAACGATATTCTTCCTCATCATCGTTACAAGAGACGAAGGCCATCGTAGCCACCAAACTCAATAATATGTATTTAAACTTATTCATTATCTATCACACTTAATTAATCGTTAATAATCTTCCCATCGCTCATACGCAACACCCTATCGGCATCAGCGGCCAAAGAGTCGTCGTGAGTAACTATAACAAAAGTTTGCTTCATTTCGTCGCGTAAACGGAAGAAAAGTTTATGCAATTCTTGTCGGTTTTGCGAGTCGAGACTCCCCGATGGTTCATCGGCAAGCACCACCGAAGGTCGATTGATGAGAGCTCGTGCCACAGCCACACGCTGACATTCACCACCCGAAAGTTGGGAAGGTTTATGTTCCAATCTCGCTCCAAGTCCCAAGAATTCAAGTAATTCTTTGGCTCTCGATTCGGCATCTTTCTGCTTAGCCCCACCGATAAGAGCCGGCATCATCACATTTTCGAGCATCGTAAATTCTGGCAACAATTGGTGAAACTGAAACACAAATCCGATGTGCTGATTGCGAAAACGAGCCAATTCATTCCCTTTCAAGGAAAACACATCTTTGCCATCGTAAAGCACTTGTCCACTATCGGGAGAGTCGAGAGTACCAACAATCTGCAAAAGCGTGGTTTTACCAGCGCCACTTGCACCCACAATAGTCACAAGTTCGCCGTCGGGAATATTCACGCTCACATCATTCAGCACCTGAAGCGTGCCATAAGTCTTATTTATGTTTCTAATTTCAATCATCTACTGCAAAGATAATACAAATTTCGTGCCGAAAATCCATTTTATGCCACAAAAAGGGAGTTAAACAGAGGAAAATTCATAAATTCTACAAATTTAGTCTACTTTAGATTCGTTTTAGGTGCTTTGGAGTTTTTATTTGGAATTATTTTGCCTATTTACAAAATAATTATTAAGTTTGTGGTCGAATTATACAATAAATCTACAACATGGCATTAATCATACCTAAGAAATATAAGCAAAAGCTATTACCCGAAACTACCGAAATAGCTATCAAGAAAATCAAGGAATTGTTTCAAGAGAAATTGTCGCGTCGCTTGAATTTGCGTCGTGTCACAGCACCTCTATTTGTACTCACTGGTACGGGTATCAACGACGACCTTAACGGTGTGGAAAATGCAGTATCATTCCCTATAACTTGCATGGGCAACCGTCAAGCCGAAGTGGTGCATTCACTCGCGAAATGGAAACGCATGAAACTTGGCGCTTACGACATTCCTGCGGGCTACGGATTGTATACCGATATGAATGCAATCAGAGCATGCGAAGACCTTGACAACCTACACTCACTATATGTGGACCAATGGGACTGGGAACGCTCGATAAAAGCATCGGATCGAAATATAGATTATTTAAAGGATACCGTAAAGAACATTTACAGTGCTTTACGCGAAACTGAATATAGCATTTACGAGGAATTTCCTCACATCACACCTCGCTTGCCCGAAGAAATCACCTTCATTCACGCACAGGAATTGCTTGATATGTATCCACATCTTTCGTCGAAAGAGCGAGAAATAGAGGCTACTAAGAAATATGGAGCAATCTTCTTGATAGGTATCGGCGCACCATTGAGCAACGGAGAACCTCACGATGGTCGTGCTCCCGACTATGATGACTGGATTACTCCAAATAGCGATGGATATCAAGGTCTGAATGGCGACATACTTGTGTGGGACGATATACTTAACACTGCGATAGAATTGTCGTCGATGGGTATTCGCGTAAGTCCACAATCACTTATGCTTCAACTTGAGGCACGCAATTGCACCGAACGCAAGGAACTCACCTTCCACCGTGCATTGCTCAACAACGAACTTCCACTATCGATAGGTGGTGGTATAGGTCAAAGTCGCTTGTGTATGTTCTTACTACAAAAGGCGCACATCGGCGAAGTGCAAGCGAGCATCTGGCCCGAAGAACAAGTGGAAATCTGTCGCCAACACGGAATCTACATTGTATAATAGAGAGTCGTGAGGAGTTATAAAATGTAGGATTATATATTTTTTGGTAAAGAAAATCACTTTTTTGATAAAAAATGTGCGAAAAATTTTGCAGATTCAAAAATTCTTCCTACCTTTGCACTCGCAATCTTGAAAAGAGTTCAAGATAAAAACATTTAAAGGTGCGTTAGTTCAGTTGGTTAGAATACATGCCTGTCACGCATGGGGTCACGGGTTCGAGTCCCGTACGCACCGCAAGAAGCCTTGAAGAAATTCAAGGCTTTTTTGTTTTCTCTAATGATAATTCCCACAAATTCACAAATCAAATATGCTAAAGTCAATATTATTAGTAGGTTTGGGAAGTGCTAGCGGAGGTATAGCACGATTCCTTATCAGCAAATACACACACCATATAATCTCTCTACCATTTCCACTCGGCACAATAGTGGTGAATGTATTAGGATGCTTTATTATAGGACTAATCTACAGCCTCATAAGCAAGAATTCACTTACAGGTGAAAACATGCATCTATTACTCGCCACCGGATTCTGTGGAGGATTTACTACATTCTCAAGTTTTATTCACGAAAATTACTCAATGATAGAACGAGGTCACATTTTAGAATGTGCCATCTACACAGGATTGAGCATAGTATTAGGAATATCAGCCCTATATCTTGCAATATACATAGTGCGAAACATGCTCAACATATAGAAGTTCGCTAAATTTATATAAATCATCATAATGTAATTTATAGAACACCACTATAACATTTGTGCATACGATTTATTTAAAGTACCTTTGCATAGAATTTAACAAAGAATATTAACAAAAAAGATTATACAGAAAATGGAAACAATCAAACCAGGTAAATACATCGAGCTTGCTTACGATGTGTTTGAAGTAGATAAGAAAGAAGATGCTCTAATGATGAAGTTCACTCCAGAGCACCCTGACAAATTTATCGTGGGAGTGGAAAAGGATATCCTTCCTGAATTTGAAAAGAGATTGCAAGGCTTGAAGCCAGGAGATGATTTCGATATGACATTCGAGCCAAAAGATGCATTCGGCGAACATTCAGAAGAATATGTAATGGACCTTGACAAGACTATCTTCTGCAACGAAGAAGGCGAATTTGATAGCAAGATGGTGTATGTGGGCAATGTGCTTCCAATGATGACAGAAGATGGTTACCGCGTGCATGGTATCGTATTGAACGTAGGCGAAGAAAAGGTAACTCTTGACTTCAACCACCCACTTGCAGGCAAAACTGTACGCTACACAGGTAAAGTGCTTGTAGTGCGCGATGCTACTGCCGAAGATATGCAACCTCAACACTCATGCGGTGGTTGCAGCTGTGGTCACGACTCATGTGGCGACAACTGTGGTGGCTGCGAAGGTTGCCACTAATCCTCAATGAGGCAAAAAGAAAGCCTTTAAAGGTTAAAATAACTTAAAAACCAAATATTCTCCAAGCAGAGTATTTGGTTTTATTTTTAATGGTAGTATATTTGCTATGTGTTTTTCATAGTATTAAAATAAGATTAAGGTTTCAAACAGATTTCGTAGTGATACGAGGTCTGTTTTGTTTTTGTAGATATTATAAATTACATCTATCACACCATACAATAAATCAATTTGACAAACGACATTTCACGCATTAACTTTGCAACAAAAACAATAACAAACGACAATACAATTATGGCAACAATACATTTAAGCAAAGCTGGTTTTCTAAGACGCGTGAATAACTTTGAACAAAATCCTAACGAATGGAAATTCTTAGGAGACAAACCTGCACTTATCGACTTTCACGCCAAATGGTGTGGCCCATGCAAAACCATCTCACCCATCATCGACCAACTTGCCGATGAATACGACGGCAAAGTAGATATTTACAAAGTGGATGTAGATAGCGAACCAGAACTATCTAATTATTTCGGTATTCGCTCGGTGCCAACACTTGTGTTTATCCCACTCGGCGCAGAGCCACAAATAGTAGCAGGAGCCTATCCAAAGCAAGAAATAGCTCATGCAATAGATACGGTATTACTGAAATAAATTTCTAAACAGAATTTCTTCAAATTTGATAATAAAAGAAATGTTATTAGAATCATTGCTCAAATTCTATCATTGAAGCACAATCATAGCCTTCATTATAGAGTTTGAGCAATTTATTTGTGTCTCGTTCCATACGCCCCACCACAATAGGTTTTTCAGGACGAATAACAGTGATTTCATCTCGATCTTCGAGCATTTCCACGAGCTCCATTTGTTCGTTATACATCTTATTGCGAGCAGTAATCGCCTTACGAAGTTTAGGATATTTGCGATACATAAACGGAGGTACAAAACTCATCTTATCGGGTTTTCGATATCCACGATTGCGAGTAAGCACTACTACATTATTGTCGAAACCTAAAGAGCGAGCACGAAGCAAAGGAATAGAATCGGCAATACCACCATCGAGCATAGGTTTACCATCGACATAGGCAATCGGACACACAAAAGGCAAACTACTCGAAGCCTTTACAATATCAATGATTCTCTCTGGGGAATCCTTTTCATCATAATAGCACGCCTCACCAGTGTCGCAACTTGTTGTGACCATCTCATATCGTTCGGAGCACTGCGCATAACTATCGTAGTGATAAGGTATTATCTCATTGGGGAAAGTGTGAAACAGCAAATCAAAATCCATTATATTACCCTTCGTGAGCAAATGCTTAAATCCGATATATTGATATTTTTCGAGCAAATCAATATTACTATACTTAGCACGGCCTCGCTGCCCCGACATATAAGACAAGCCATTGCAAGCACCAGCACTCACACCTATAGTATAAGGGAAGCGAATTCCCCTATCCATAAAGTTGTCGAGCACTCCACAAGTGAACACACCACGCATACCACCACCTTCAAGCACAAGTCCCGAATGGCCGTCTAAAATCACTTTTCTCATTTACAGATAATTTCAATTCAGATTTTCGTTCAAAGATAAGAATTATTTGTGGGATTTTATAAGCAAATGGCAGGAAATTACAGAAGTCATACTACACTAAAAAAGAACGATGTTTCCCAACAGCGTTCCCTCTTTAAATCTACAATCTATAAAAACATATATATTTCTACTCTACTTTTATGACGAATCACTCGCCATTCTACTTTTACTACTCAAATTTAAGCACTTAAATAAGACTAACCAAATTTATTTACAACTATTTTTTGCACAAATACACCAATTTTATGCAACTATCTAAAATTCAAGCAATTGCAATTTTATGTTTAAAAACATAATCTTTAAACAAATTCAAAATATTTCATTTTCTCGCTAAATCCAGAAAAAAATAGTAATTTTGTGCTATGATGGAGAAAAATGTTTTACCCGAAGACCCTTTTATGTTGCTAAGTTTTGTGAATATGAAGTTGCGTGACCAATACGACAACCTTGATTCGCTATGCGATGATATGAACATCAATCGTGCCGAACTTGAGGAAAAACTCGCAGCAGCTGGATTTGAATACAATCAGACACAAAACAAATTCTGGTAATACTCATTCCAAATTCCGTATGACTCAAAAGACTCTCATCGTAATCACTGGCCCCACTGGAATAGGCAAAACCGACACAGCCATAAAGGTGGCTCAAGCTCTCGGCACAGAAATAATCTCAGCCGACTCACGCCAAATTTATCGCAATCTTCCTATTGGTACTGCAGCACCCACAAAAGAAGAACTGAGTGCTGTGAAGCATCATTTTGTGGCTATGCTCAACCACGACCAATACTATAGTGCCGCCCAATTTGAAAGCGATGTAATGACATTACTTCCAAGTCTATTTGAGAAATATGATTATGTGGTGATGTGTGGTGGATCGATGATGTATATCGATGCTGTGTGCAACGGCATAGACGACATCCCTACCGTAAGCGACGAAGTGCGCACCGAAGCCTATCGTATACTCAAAGATGAAGGCATAGAAGAAGTGGCACGCCACGTGCAAGAAGTGGATCCAGAATATTATGCTATTGCCGACAAGCAAAACGCAAAGCGCCTTGTACATGCACTTGAGATATATATGCAATCGGGCAAACCATTCTCATCGTTCAGAACAGGAACAAAGAAACAGCGTCCGTTTCGCATACTCAAATTTGGCTTAAATATGCCTCGCGAAGAACTATTTGCACGCATCAATATGCGAGTGGACAAGATGATGGAATTAGGACTGGAAGAGGAAGCACGCAACGTGATGCATCTTCGCCATCTCAATTCACTCAACACTGTAGGTTACAAAGAAATGTTTGCATATTTCGACGGCACAATGGACTTCATCACTGCACGCGAGCGACTAAAGAAAAACACCCGCGTATATGCCAAAAAGCAACTCACCTGGCACGCAAAAGATGCCGACATCATAACATTACACCCATCGACAGCCGTCGAGGAAATACTTAAGAGAATTTAAGAAGCTAACACAGATAATGGAATTAATATCCATATCGGCGGCGATAACATAGGAACATTGCTATAGCAACCACAATACCCAATAGCTGAGCCACTACTATCGATACCCAAATACCATCGAGCCCCATCACAAGAGGCAACAATAACACTGCACCACACTCAAACACAAATATACGGGTGAAAGATAGGAATGCCGATACAAATCCATTGTTGAGTGCGGTGAAGAATGCCGAAGAATATATATTCAAACCCACCACCAAGAACGATAGCGAATACAGCACAAACGCTCGATAAGTGAGAGCATAAAGTTCCTCATCATAACCCACAAATACTTGTGACAAAGGACAAGCAAGAGCCACGGCCAATAGAGTGACAAACAAACCCATAAGAGAAAGCAACAACACACTTTTTCGCAACACACTTTTCAGTTCACCACTATTTTTAGCACCATAATGAAAACTTACAATAGGAGAAGTACCAATTGCATACCCTATAAACACCGACAAGAAAATGAAATAAGTGTACATTATCACGCCATATGCAGCCACACCATTTTCGCCTATATATTTCATTAACTGAAAATTATACAGCATACACACAAGCGATAGAGATAAATTTGTCACCATCTCCGACGAGCCATTAGTGCAAGCCCTCATCAAAGCCTTTCCATCGTAACGAAAACAAGTGAGTTTGAGCAAACTACTATTTTTTTGACCGAAATACACCAAAGGTATAACACCTCCCACACACTGACTTATAGCAGTGGCATAAGCAGCACCTTCAAGCCCCCAACGAAACACCACAATAAACACATAATCAAGCACAATATTAGCCAATCCAGCTATCACAGTCACTTTCAATCCCATTGCAGGTTTCTCGGCTGTTACCCAAAACGACTGAAATGCATATTGTAGCACAAACATTGGCAACGAAATGAGCAGAATATTGGCATACCTAACGCAATAGTCGAGCATAGTACCTTCAGCACCAAGCCATTCTGCTACCAAAGGCACACATACCACCCCCACCAATGCAAGCACTATTCCCATTGTCGTGAGTAAGTACACAAGCATAGAAAATAATGAATTGGCACGTTCGCGATTTCCCTCACCGAGCACTTTAGCCACCAACGCACTGCCACCAGTGCCAAGCATAAAACCCACCACACCGAGCATTTGCAAAAAAGGCATAATGAGATTAAGAGCCGCAAACGGAGTTTTGCCTACAAAATTAGAGACAAAAATACCATCTACCACGCAATAGATAGAAGTAAAAATCATCATCACCACCGAAGGCAATGTAAAACGGATGAGTTTCTTATATGTAAAATGTTCGGATAACTGAATTTCTGCCATTTCTACGATAAATCTGCTTTGAGCATACAAAGGTATAACATCACAAGATTATAATCAAGATTATTCCCATACAAGGCAATTATTTCATCGTTTTTTCGTATCTTTGCCAATTAATACAAAAGCAATCAGAAAACCTAAGTTTTGACAGATTGTTTTTAAAAAAACAAGGCAAAAAGTTACGACTAATTTGCCAATAAAAAACAAAACAAGAAAAGAAATTACGACTGAACAATGAAGTCAAACGAAAATAACGAAAAAGTAATAAACAAGCGTAGCGAAAACGAAGAAATCATACACAATGCTGCCAATAGCGACTATAAGTATGGTTTCGTGACCGACATTGATATGCACATCATCCCAAAAGGACTCGATGAAAATGTGGTGCGCTACATCTCGCAAATGAAGGGCGAACCAGAATGGATGCTCGACTTCCGTCTTGAGGCTTTCAGATATTGGCTCACACTCACTCCTCCTACTTGGGCACATCTCGATATTCCTGAAATAGATTTTCAAGATATCAGTTACTTTGCTGCCCCAAAACAAAAAGAAGGTCCAGAGAGTCTCGATGAGGTAGATCTAGAGGTGCGTAAAACATTCGACAAACTTGGTATTTCGCTCGAAGAACAAATGCGATTGTCGGGTATCGCTGTAGATGCTGTGATGGATAGTGTGAGCGTGAAAACTACCTACAAGGATAAACTTGCCGAACTTGGCGTAATCTTCTGCTCTATCTCGGAAGCTATCAAAGATTACCCCGACTTGGTGAAGAAATACCTTGGCTCGGTGGTGAACTACCGCGACAATTTCTATGCAGCACTCAATAGTGCAGTATTCTCTGACGGATCGTTTGTGTACATACCAAAGGGAGTGCGATGCCCAATGGAACTTTCTACTTATTTCCGCATCAACGCCAAAGACACAGGTCAATTTGAGCGTACACTTATCGTGGCCGATGACGATGCATACGTGAGCTACCTCGAAGGTTGTACAGCCCCAATGCGCGACGAGAATCAACTTCACGCAGCAATAGTGGAAATCGTAGTAGAAGACCGTGCAGAAGTGAAATATTCGACTGTGCAAAACTGGTATCCTGGCGATAAAGATGGCAAGGGTGGTATCTACAATTTTGTAACCAAACGAGGACTTTGTAGAGGCGATTTCTCAAAAATCTCGTGGACACAAGTAGAAACCGGTTCGGCTATCACATGGAAATACCCAAGCTGCATCCTACAAGGTGACAACTCAGTGGGTGAATTCTATTCGGTGGCAGTGACCAACAATCACCAGCAAGCCGATACAGGTACCAAAATGATACACATAGGCAAGAATACCCGAAGCACAATAGTATCGAAGGGTATATCTTCAGGTTTAAGCCAAAATAGTTATCGTGGTCTAGTGAAAGTATTGCCAAAGGCTACAAACAGCCGCAATTTCACACAATGCGATAGCCTATTGCTCACCGACACCTGTGGTGCTCACACATTCCCTTATATCGATGTTCAAAACGACTCATCGGTGGTGGAACACGAAGCTACTACATCAAAAATCAACGAAGAACAAATCTTCTACTGCAATCAGCGTGGTATCCCAACAGAAGATGCTATCGGCTTGATAGTAAACGGATATGCCAAGGAAGTAATGGCTAAGTTGCCGATGGAATTTGCTGTAGAGGCACAAAAATTGCTTTCTATCTCACTCGAAGGAAGCGTAGGATAATATCAAAACAAGAAAAAAACAAAGGAATATGGAAATCAAACCAAACCTACTCACTATAACCGACCTTCATGCAAGCATCGAAGGAAAGGAAATTCTAAAAGGATTGAATCTTGAAATTCGTCCGGGCGAAGTACATGCTATTATGGGGCCAAATGGTTCGGGCAAAAGTACACTCTCGGCAGTGCTTACAGGTAACCCTGCTTACACCGTGACAGGTGGCTCTGCTGATTTCAATGGTAAGGACCTTTTCGCTTTATCACCAGAAGACCGTTCGCACGAAGGTCTATTCTTGAGTTTTCAATACCCTGTAGAAATACCAGGCGTGTCGATGGTGAACTTTATGCGTGCCGCAGTGAACGAAAAGCGTAAGTATTTCAATCAAGAGCCAATCTCGGCAAGCGATTTCTTGAAACTTATGCGCGAAAAGCGTGCTATCGTAGAACTAGACAACAAACTTGCGTCGCGCTCGGTGAACGAAGGTTTCTCGGGTGGCGAAAAGAAGCGTAACGAAATCTTTCAAATGGCAATGCTTGAGCCTAAACTATCTATTCTCGACGAAACTGATAGTGGATTAGATATCGATGCACTACGCATCGTGGCTGGTGGTGTGAACAAACTAAAAACTGAAAACAATGCTACTATTGTGATCACTCACTACCAACGCCTACTCGACTATATCAAGCCAGACTTTGTGCATGTGCTTTATAAAGGACGCATCGTGAAATCGGGTGGTCCTGAACTTGCACTCGTGCTTGAAGAAAAGGGTTATGACTGGATTAAAGAAGAAATCGACAACCAAATCGACTAATCACATAGCCTATGTCAGCATTAAATCAATATATCGACCTTTACAAGGACAATCGCACCACCATCTGTGCCAAATCGGTGGAGCCTATGAATGCACTTCGCGACAAGGCTCTCGAGGCATTGATGGATAAGGCTCTACCTCGTAAAGGCGACGAAAATTACGAAATCACCGACCTCGAAAGCATTTATGCACCAGACTATGGTGTAAATATCAATCGCTTCGATTTCGGAGCCGACACCGCAAACGCGTTTCGTTGCGATGTGCCAAACATGAGCACATGGCTATATTTTGCTTTCAACGATACCTACTATAGCAGTCGCACAGCCTCTATCGGAATGCCCGAAGGAGTGCTTATCGGTTCGATAAGAGAATTTGCAGCACAACACTCATCTCTTATCAGTCAATACTACGGCACTATCGCTCCTATGGAAAATCCTACAGTGGCACTAAACACTATGCTTGCTCAAGATGCATTACTTATCTACATTCCAAAGAATGTAACACTCGAAAAGCCATTGCAACTTGTAAACATCCTCAATGCCACTATTCCTGTGATGACTTGTCGCAGAATACTTATAATCCTTGAAGAGAATACTCACGCCAAGATGCTTGTGTGTGACCATACTCAAAATCAAGAGATGAAATTCCTCAACACACAAGTGATAGAGGTATTTGCTGGAAAGAACTCATCGTTTGACCTTTACGATCTTGAGGAGTCAAGTGCAAGCACTCACAGAGTGTCATCGCTATGGGTACGCCAAGAGGAAGGTTCGAATGTACTTGTAAACGGAATCACATTGGTGAATGGTGTTACACGCAACGATTATGCAATAGATGTAGTGGGCGAACATTGCGAAACTCACCTATATGGTATGGCCATTGCAGGCGACTCACAACACGTAGACAACCACACCGATATCAATCATCGAGTGGGACACTGCTCGAGTAACGAACTCTTCAAATACATTCTTGAAGACCAAGCAAGGGGTGCATTTTGTGGCAAAATACTCGTAGAACCTAACGCTCCAAAAATAGAGGCTTACCAAAGCAATAAAAACATCTGCACTTCATCAGAAGCAAAGATGTATACCAAGCCTCAACTTGAAATCTACACCGATGACGTGAAGTGTAGCCATGGTTCTACAATAGGCCAACTCGACCAAGATGCAATCTTCTATATGCAAGCTCGCGGCATCTCTAAAACTGAAGCTCGTATGCTACTTATGCAGGCATTTATGACCGATGTGATAGCTACAGTGCGTATGGATTCGCTAAAGGACCGATTGCGTCATCTTATCGACAAACGCTTATATGGCAAACTTACCCTTTGCCAACAATGTGGAGCCGACTGCCACGATATCATCAACAATATTGAATAATTTGAACATTTTATATGCTCACACACCAAGACATACTACAAATACGCAAACAATTCCCTATCCTCGACACTAAAATCGAGGGTAAACCACTCATATACCTCGATAGTGCCGCCACTTCTCAAACTCCAGAATGCGTGGTGGACACTATCACTTATATGTATCGTAATCTGAAGGCTAATGTGCATCGTGGAGTGCACACTCTTTCGCAACTTGCTACTGATCGTCAAGAACTGACTCGCGAAAAAGTGCGCCAATACATCAATGCAGCAAGCACCGAAGAAATCATCTTCACCCGCGGAACCACCGAAGCCATCAACCTTGTAGCATCGTCTTATGGCAATGCTTTGTCGCATGGCGATGAAGTAATCATCACTACTATGGAGCATCACGCAAATATTGTGCCTTGGCAACTTTTACAACGCAATAAACGCATCAGCCTTCGTGTTGTCCCTATTAACAATAAGGGCGAGATAGACATAGAGGCATACAAAGATCTTTTCACCGAGAATACTCGTTTTGTGGCAATCAGCCATGTGTCGAATGTGCTCGGCACAGTGAACCCTGTGAAGGAAATGATTCACATAGCACATAAGCACGGAGTGCCTGTATTGGTGGACGGAGCTCAAGCCGTATCCTACACCAAGGTGGATGTGCAAGATCTCAAAGCTGACTTCTATGCATTTTCGGCTCACAAAATGTATGGTCCTACCGGAGTGGGAGTGCTTTATGGAAAGAAAAAATTCCTTGAACAAATGCCTCCTTACCAAGGTGGTGGCGAAATGATAGGCACAGTATCGTTTGACAAAACCACTTTTGCCAAACTTCCATATAAATTTGAGGCCGGAACACCCGACTTTGTGGGTATCGCTGCATTTGCTACAGCACTTGAGTTTATAGAAAGTATTGGCATAGAAAACATAGCAGCACACGAAGATGCACTTATGCAAGCTGCTACCGAAGGACTGATGCAAATACCAGGAATGGAAATATATGGCACAGCTCCCGAAAAGAGTGCTGTAATATCATTCCTCGTAAACAACATCAATTCTTACGATATGGGTACAATCCTCGACAAATTAGGTATAGCAGTACGCACAGGTCATCATTGCGCCGAGCCTCTGATGCATCGCCTCGGTGTGGAGGGTACAGTGAGAGCATCGTTTGGTGTGTATAACACTATGGACGAAGTGGAACAATTTGTGGCTGCAGTGAAACGCGTGGCTAATATGTTTGGTTAAGAAAAACAGTGGTTATGAATGCCGAAGATATCAGAACTATTGATTTCGACCTAAAAATCGACAACGATACATTTGTGCAAACTACCATCACAAATGTGGCTAATAGATATAAAGTATTCTATTGCTTCAAGGATGGCGACACTCGCGAAGATGGCGAGGATAGATGCTCTGCAGAGGCTTTTAATGCTATCGCATCGCAAGTAGACGATGCACTCAGTAGTGCTAAAGCCGAACAAGTGAGCATTCACTACTACATTAAAGTGACATCGCACACTCATTCGTCGATGCTTTTCAACAACCGAGATGCATCACCCGAAACCATTAAAAAAATCATCGACGCACTTACTTCGCACATCGATGAACTATCCTTCCTCAACGCTTTCAAGCGATTTGTATAATTTGGTTGAAGGGTATTAGATAAAACAGAAAGGAATGTTACGCACCATAATGGCAATGTAACATTCCTTTTCTGTTAGAATATTGATTCGTTGGTTTCGGTTGTGAGGAGTTCGAGGGCTTTCATACCCATCACTGAGTTGCCTTTAGAATTGAGTCGAGGACTCCACACTGCTACAGAATATTGCAATGGGTATATGGCTACTATACCACCTCCTACGCCACTCTTGCCCGGAAGTCCCACAAGATAGGAGAATTCACCCGCTTCGTCGTAAAAGCCACAAGTTTGCATAATGGCATTCATTCGTTTCACTTGCGATGAGGTGAGTTTCACTCCTTCGTAAGAGAATTTCTTTCTATGGTTGGCAAATGCCAAGAATGCACGCGATAACTCGGTGCAACTCATCTCTATCGAGCACATCAAGAAGTAAAAGTGCAAGACTCTCTCAATATCATTGTCAATAGTGCCGTGATATTTCAATAGATTGGCAATTGCGGCATTGAGATAACCTTTTTCGCGTTCTGAGATAGCCACAATCTCGTTGTAGACAATAGTATTGTCTCCAGCTACAGCACGCACAAACGATAGGAATTGTTGCTCAGGATTTTTGAGGTGCGACATAAGTATGTCGGCCATAACTATGGCACCTGCATTGATAAATGGATTTCTTGGCACACCTTTTTCTACCTCAAGCTGCACAAGCGAATTGAACGCTGTACCCGATGGTTCTTTTCCTACACGAGTCCACAATTCATCGCCTTTGAGCGAAAGACACATAGCTAAGGCAAACACCTTGGATATACTCTGAATAGAAAATCTAACATCGGCACTCTCAATAGAGTAAATCTCGCCATAAATGGTGTGAATACTCATTCCGAATTGGTCGGGATTGACTTTCGCAAGTTCAGGAATATAGTCTGCCTGCTTTCCCTCCTTTGCAAAAGGAAGAATAGACTTGTAGATATTTTCAAGTATTTGCTGATAATCCATTGCCATAAGCATCAACCTATTACGCTCAACAAATAAGCACACTTATCGGGATTACCAAGTGTCTTACCTTTATCGCAAGATAGTTTCACGCAATCGTGCCACTCACGCGATTCGGTAATGCGACACTTAGTGAGTTTAACCACGATATTCATAGGTTTACATCCCACAATATCGCAAGTGAGATTAGTACCCACCCCATAACTATCTTGTAAGCGTCCGTTCACATACTTGTGTATTTCAATAGCTCGTTCCACATTAAGTCCGTTGCTATAAATCACTTGTTTGCTTTCGGGTACAATACCAAGAGTTCTATATTTACTAATTATTTTTTCGGTTTGTTCTTCCTCGCTACCACTATCCACACGAAGACCTTTATACATCATTGCCATACGCTTAGACAGATTATTGAAGAACACTTTATCACCAAAAGCATCGTAAAGATATACCCCATTATCTCCGTCGTATACGTCGCTAAACTTCTTCATAACATTGTAATTGCACTCAAACACACCACTTACAGTTTCTTCAAACATAACAAGCTGGTGACTCATAGTACCTATAGGAGTGATATTGTGCTTCATTGCAAGATACACATTGCTCGTGCCAATAAACTTACCAGTCCAAGCCGTAGTATTGCCATTTTCTTGCACACCACCCGAACGATATAATGCTGCCAATTCACCCACCACCATATCGTGATGATCAAAAGAGAAACGGCGACGAGTACCCATATCGCCAAGCACAATACCATTTGAGAAGATTTTCGCACCTTTTTCTATAGTGCGAGCACGCTCAAGGTTGATATCATATATTTCAAAATCGCCATTAAGCATGTGCGATAATTCTGATACTATCGAAAGAATAGGCATTTCCCACATAATGGCCGAATACCATTTACCACGCACAGTCACACTAAGATGACCTTCTTCATCTTGACTGATAGTAAGTTCGTTGGGATTAAAACGGAAACCTCGAAGGAAGGTGAAATACCATTCAGGCAGATAATAACACTTAGTACGCATGAAATCAATTTCTTCATCGGTGATTATTACCTCACGCATATGCACAAGTTGCTCACGCAATAGATCGGCAAATCCCTCTGGATAGCAAGTTTTATTGCGGTCGAAGAAATTATATTCCACTTCGGCTCGTGGATAAGTTTGCAACACATAATACTGACAGGTAAAAGTATATAAATCGTTATCAGTAAAGTGCTTAATAATAGGAGCAATAGCACCCTCACCTATGTTTCTGCCTTCAAGTATCATAATCAAAGTTATAGTTTCATATTTTAATGCAAATATAAGCAATTTATATCACACCACGCACTTTATTACACATCTTATAACTATATTTTTACTTCAAATCCCCAAATTCATCCTTAATTTGGGGATTTATTGCATCAATATGATACTATAGAACACCTTTTGTAGATGGCAATTGGTAGGTAAAAACATCGCGATGAATTGCCATTTTTATGGAACGAGCAAGGGTTTTGAATATGCCTTCAATCTTGTGATGTTCGTTATCGCCTCGCGCCGAAATGTATAAATTCATCTTAGCACCATCGCTTAAACTCTTAAAGAAGTGCAAAAACATCTCAGTTGGCATGTCTCCTATCTTCTCTCGATGAAACTCAGCATCCCACACGAGCCAGCTGCGTCCTCCAAAATCAAGCGCTACAGTACATTGACAATCGTCCATAGGCAGAACAAATCCATATCGCTCTATACCTCGTTTGTCGCCAAGAGCTATGCGTAGGGCGTCGCCAAGAGCTATGGCAGTGTCCTCGATAGTGTGATGCTCGTCAACCCATGTATCACCTTTCACCTTTATACTGAGATTCATGCCCGAATGTTTACCAATCTGATAAAGCATGTGATCAAAAAAACCAAGTCCGGTGCTAATATCACACATCCCTGTGCCATCAAGGTCGAGAGCAATATCTATATCGGTTTCGGATGTGGTGCGCTTCACTATAGCAGTGCGTGAACCACCACGCAAGAAATCACTAATTCTATCCCACGAAGTGGTAACAAGCACACAAACATCACAAAGTCCTGCATCGGCTATTTTTTCCTTTCCACATTCTTCATTGCAAAGAAATATAGCTTTTGCTCCAAGATTGCGTGCCAAAAGAACATCGGTGATGCGGTCGCCTATCACAAACGAATTAGCAAGGTCATATTCACCCGATGTGTATTTACCAAGTAAAGCAGTACCTGGTTTGCGTGTAGGAGAATTATCGTGCTCAAAAGTTTTATCAATAATAATATCATCAAACACAACACCCTCGCCTTCAAGAGTGCGAAGCATCTTATTGTGAGGCATCTCAAAATCGGCAGTAGGAAATGATTCCGTACCAAGACCATCTTGATTGGTAACCATCACCAATTCATAATCTAAATGCGACTTTATGAAATTAAGATTATGCATCACTCGTGGAAGAAACTCAAGTTTTTCAAGCGAATCCACTTGAAAATCTACTGGTGGTTCCACGATTATAGTTCCATCACGGTCAATAAAAAGAACTCGTTTGAGTTTATTTTCGGTCATAGAGATTGATAGCATTAATTAGTTGGGCATTCTCGTCTTTTGTGCCTATAGTTATACGCAAACATCCAGCACATTTCTCCACACGATTGCGAATACGCACTATAATTCCCTTTTCGCATAAATAAGCATATAGTTCATTCGGATCATCCACCTTCACAAGCAAGAAATTGGCATCGCTTGGATAGATATGCTTCACACAGTGCATAGAGGCAAGTGCATCAGCAAGCAGTGTGCGATTTTCGAGCAGTTCTTTAACCCAAGCATTTACTTCAGCCATATTATCCAATGCCTCTATAGCCCTTTCTTGAGTGATAGAGTTCACATTATAAGGATATTTTACCTTGTTGTAGTAATCAATAATTTCGGCACTTGCATAAGCCACACCAAGACGCAATCCAGCACGTCCCCATGCCTTAGAGAATGTTTGAAGCACAATCACATTAGGACATTCAATGAGATGACTGAGCATAGTTCCTTTTGACGAAAAATCTATATATGCCTCATCCACCATCACAATACCAGAGAATGCTTTTGCAGTATCCATTATCAATTCAAGAGGAAACGCGTTACCTGTAGGATTGTTTGGCGAACAAATCCATATAAGTTTAGTAAATTCATCGGTCGCTGCAAGAATTTGATCTGGCGTAAACAAGAAGTTATCATCGAGCGACACCCTACGATACTCTACATCGTTGATATCAGCACACACCTCATACATGCCATAACTTGGAGCAATAGCCACCACATTGTCCACACCAGGACGACAAAAAATACGATAGGCAAGGTCGATGGCCTCATCGCTTCCCACTCCGAGAAAAATATTCTCAGGTTTCACACCTTTTATCTCGGCAAGACGATTCTTCACCTCGCGTTGCAAAGGATCGGGATAACGATTAAGAGGCTCATTGTAAGGATTCTCATTGGCATCGAGAAACACCGAAGCCACTCCCGAAAACTCATTTCGAGCCGAACTATAAGGCGTGAGTTTACTTATATTAGGTCGTACCAATTGATTTAAATTCATAATTCAAAAAGAAGAAAATTTCACATTAATCACCATCTTCCAATCTTACACTCACAGCAAGTCGGTGTGCCATCAGATCTTCATTTTCTGCCATCACCTCTATAGCCTTACCGATAGTCTTCAGTCCATCTTGTGTGAGACGCTGGAAAGTGATTTTTTTACAAAAACTATCAAGGTTGACACCACTATAAGCATGAGCATAGCCACTTGTAGGCAAAGTGTGGTTTGTACCCGATGCATAATCACCAGCACTCTCTGGAGAATATGCCCCCAAGAACACCGAACCAGCATTTTCCACCTTATCGGCAAGAGCATCGGCATCGGCATGATTGATAATAAGATGTTCGGGCGCATATTCATTGGCAAATTCCATTATATCCTTATCATTCTTCAGCACAATTATGCGACTATGAGACAACGACTTTCTCATCATCTCTTGGCGAGGAAGAGTGCTGAGCAACTCCTCTATTACAGTAGGTAAATTACTTGCAAACTCTTCGTTTGTAGTGAGAAGAATGGATTGGCTATCTGGTCCGTGCTCGGCTTGCGAAAGGAAATCACTTGCCACGAAACGAGGATTGGCATTTTCATCGGCAATAATCATCACCTCCGATGGTCCTGCTGGCATATCTATAGCCACTGCTTGCGCTCCAACTTGTTGTTTGGCTTCCATCACAAAACGGTTGCCCGGTCCGAAGATTTTATACACCTTTGGAACGCTTTCTGTTCCATACGCCATAGCAGCCACAGCTTGAGCACCTCCAACCTTATAAATTTCGGAAACACCAGCCACGCATGCAGCATATAAAATGGCCGGATGCACCCGTCCCTCTTTATTGGGAGGTGTGCAAAGCACAACCTTGCGACAACCAGCTATACGAGCCGGAATAGCAAGCATAAGCACAGTAGAAAACAATGGCGAGTTACCACCAGGGATATATAAACCCACCCTGAAAATTGGTTTAGCACGTTGGATACAAGTGACGCCGTTAGCAGTATCGAGATGGATATCATCCATTCGTTGTGCCTTGTGAAACTTAGATATATTTTTGGCAGCAACAGCAATTGCTTGCTTGAGTGCGTGTGGCACCAATTCATCGGCATCGGCGATTTCATCTGCACTTACCTTTATTTTTGAGAGTTCCACTCCATCAAATCGGCGTGCATACTCCTTTAACGCCTCATCGCCACGAGTACGCACTTCGTGGATAATAGAGGCCACAGTATCACGCAACTCGGCAGTATCGCTCACAGCTCGCTGCATCAAACTTCCCCATTGAGCACGATCGGGGTAAAGTATAGTATTTATCATCACGGAACCATTTTTTCAATATTAAGCACAAGTATACCTTCGGCACCTGCAGCTTTAAGTTTACCAATAATCTCCCAGAAATATTTCTCTTCGATAACGGTATGCACCGAACACCAATTTTCATCGGCAAGAGGAAGTATCGTAGGGCTTTTAATGCCAGGAAGAATAGACACCACACCATCAAGTTTGGCACGAGGCACATTCATAAGCACATATTTCTTGCTCTCGGCAGCCTTCACTGCTTCTATGCGAAAGAGGAGTTCGTCTAAAATTTCTTGCTTATCCTCACTCAGTTTTTTAGGATTTCCTATAAGCACTGCCTCAGAGGCAAGCACATTCTCCACCTCTACAAGATTGTTGCTCACAAGAGTGCTACCCGATGATACAATATCAAAAATAGCATCGGCAAGACCAATACTTGGCGCTATTTCCACCGAGCCACTAATCTCGTGTATACAGGCATTGATATTATTCTTAGTTAAGAAATCACTAAGTATACGAGGGTAGGAAGTGGCTATTTTTTTACCATCAAACCATTTCACACCTGTGTAGGTGTGCTTTTGTGGAATAGCAAGAGCAAGATGACATTTACTGAAGCCCAGATTGCGAATAATTTCTACATTCTTAGCTTTTTCAAGTACTTCATTTAGTCCCACTATGCCTATATCAGAAGTACCCGAAGCCACAGATTCGGGAATATCGTCGTCGCGGAGAAATAACAACTCCACTGGAAAATTGCGTGATTGCACAAGTAGAGTGCGCTTCATGGCTGTAAGCTTTATACCAGCTTCGGAGAGGAGCGCGATTGTTTCGTCGTAAAGACGACCTTTAGATTGTATTGCTATGCGTAACATTAAATTCAGTTAGGAGTTAGAAGTTAATGGTTCTCAATTATCTTATTAGTTTCTATATGCACAAAGTTATACTTATTTATTCAAATAAACAAAATAAAATTGCATTATTTGCGATTTTATGCAATATATTCCTAATTTATACGACAAATAGGCTGACGCAAAAGATACGCCAGCCTACGGAAACATATTTTTTAATTACTAACCTTGCTTATTTTAGAGAGCCACCTTTGTAGCTTTATTGCCTTGCTTGCGAATGAAGATACCCTTTTGGGCATTTTCAACTTTGATACCTTGTAGGTTGAAATATTCAACTGGCAAGTTATCTTCAGCATTCACTTCTTCCACCGCAGTAGGATCGTCAAGTACTTCGAAAGTAGCATCTTCTTCCAATGGATCGATCAAATAGATATTGTCTTCGTCAAGCTCTACTTTTTCTCCATTATACATCACCATAAAATAGTGAGGTTTTGTAACCTTAAGTTCCACAGGGTCGCCACTTACCACAAATAGGCTTGTGCCATCGGCAATGTTGTGTAGATTCATTTCGCCACCTACGCCATATTCTACAGAAGCACCTTCGTTGATAGTAACAGCAAGACTCACTTTAGTCTTGATAAGATTGTTCCAAGCAGTAATTGCACGATAATCTTCAACTAATGCAGTAGGCATAGTCACGACAACAGTAGATGCTGGTACGCTATTAAATGCACCTGTACCAGTGGTAGGAACTTCAGCACAAAGAGCATCGATCTTATTCAACTTAGAGCAACCATAGAAAGCACTCTTACCAAGGTCGGTAAGACCTGTACCAAGTGTCAATTCTTTCAAAGAAGTACAATTTTGGAAAGCCTTTTCATCTACAAGTACCACACTGTTAGGAATAACCAAAGATTTAACAGAAGTAGCTCTATTGAAAGCCATATTTCCAATTGAAATAAGTCCTTCAGGCAATTCCACATTCTTCAATGCAGAACAATAAGAGAATGACTTTTCACCAATAGATTGAAGGGCAGTGCTGAAATTGATACTTTCAAGTTTTGTACATTCAGCAAATGCTTCTTTTCCGATTGTCATAACAGTATTAGGCATTGTAACCGCTGTAACATTATCACAATAATAGAATGCATTATTACCAATGAAATATACGCCTTCAATAATGTCGTATTGAGCTGCTCTTTGATTAGGATATGCCATTAAAGTAGTTTTATCCTTAGAGTAAAGCACACCGTCTACTGATTCGAAGTTTGCGTTAGCTCCATCCACTTCAATAGATTTCAATGCTGTACATCTATAGAAAGGAGCAGATCCAATAGTAGTCACACCCGAACCAATCTTCACTGTTTCCAATCCCATACAGTAATAGAAAATACTATTACCCAAAGAAACCACACTATTAGGAATAGCGATAGAAGTCAATGCAGTAGCGTTATCGAAAGCATATTCACCAATAGTTTGGAGACCTTCATTCAAATTTACTTTGGTCATAGCAGTACAACCATCAAAAACGCTTGCACCGATTGTAGTGACACTGCTTGGCATTATCACTTCAGTAACCTTTGTGCAACCAGAAAATGCTTCGTCATCAATAACCTGTGTACCTGCAGCCACATTCACTGCACCTGCCAAAGCAGTAGGACACTTCATTAGGTTTGACTTATTTTTTGAATAAAGGATTTTATCAATAGCACAATATGTAGCATTTTCAGCGTCGACATCATATTCTTCCAATGCCTTACAACTTCCAAATGCATCACTTGCAATCTTTGATACATTTTTTGGGAAATAAACCTTCTTCAACAATTCGCAATATTTGAAAGCAGATGAATTAATTTCCTTTACACCTTCACCAAGAGTCAATGAAGTCATCTTAATACAATTATAGAATGCGTAAGTATTAATTACTTCCACGCCATCAGGAATTACAATAGCTTCAAGTTTTTTACAATTATTGAAAGCATAATTTTTAATTTCAACAAGAGAGCTTGGAAGTGTGATTTCGGTGAAAGCATTACTTCCATTAAATGCATCTTTTTTGATTGACTTCAAACCTTCAGGAAGTACAATAGAAGTCATAGAAGTACACTTGTAGAATGCTTTTTCGCCGATAGCAGTAACATCGTAAGTAACACCTTCGTTCACAACTTGTGCAGGCACCACGATATCACCAGAGTAGCTGCCACCCTTAGAATTGGTATAAGTAACTTCTACAGCATTAGAGCCATCGTCGGTAGTAAGAATTGTATAAGCCAAACCGTCAACAGTGAAACCATCGGCAAATACATTAAGACTCATCAATAGTCCCACTATTGCAAGAGTAGATTTAAGTAGAATTTGTTTCATATAAATTGTATGTTTAATAGTTATTAATTTCAATATTTTCGCAAAAGTAATAAATATTTTATAAATAAATCAACTTTCTAAATATGTTTTACAACATTATTCGCAATTTATGCGTATATATATACAAGAGACTATGCAAACCCATTTGGTAAAACATAGTCTCTTGCTAAGATATTCTATATTCAAGGAATATCTAAGTTACCTTAATATGTTCCAAACGAAAGCACTGTGTAATATCTACCGTCGTGATAATAATATTCAAGAGTCACCATTCCGTGACGGTCGCCACCATACCACACGCACTCTCTTCCTCCGTTGGCCAACGATTGAGTGCTAACTGGATAACCATAGGTATCGCAAAGGGTGTGATACACATTGTTGAATCTTCCCTTGTCACTCCAACTTGTAGAGTCGATGAATTGTGCCGATGTCATTTTGCCCCAAGCAAAGTGTATCATAGCATCGCGCCAATTATATCCACATTGCACTGTATTCACAAGATAAATCACATCGTTGGTGTATCGAGTAATCACATGTCCCATATGACGGAGATGGTTGATAGTGGCATTATATAGCGAACCAAAATTCAATCCAAAAACTCCACTTATCACAGGCGCATTATGATGAGGGTGCCAATGTGCAGGAGGAGCCACTCTCGGCATAGGATGATGACATCCATGGTGGTGATTCTCGTGATGAGGTGCTGGCTTGTGTGATGGAGCAGGCACTGGGGTGTGATTATTCTTAGGCGGCTGATTATTGCCAGGACGAGTGCTCGTGCTAGGTCGATCGTTATTACCTGCGTTTGGTCGATTATTGTTGCGATTTCCGTTTACATCGGGAGCTTTCTTATCGTCATTTCTATTAATATTATTGTTATTTACTTTCTTTTCATCATTTATATTAGGACGACGACCATTGTTTCTTTCACGACTATTGTCGTTGGCTCTTTGCTCGGTGCGCGACGAAGTAGGTCGTCGTTGTGCCAAAGCATCTACAGGATTCATTATCATCAAGCACAATGAGAGTGCGATACCTGTAGTGATTGTGTGTAAATTTAAATGTCTCATAATGTTCAGTTTTTATATTGTTAATCAACTGTGTTTGTAGTTTTGATATAGAATAGTGGAAAAGGTTTAATCAACAGTTATAAAAAAGCTAAATTTTAGGATATTTTAAACAATGAAAATATCCTTATATAAGGCTTTTTTGCTTGTTAATTACAAATTTAGTGATAATTAGCAATAAATTGTGTATCTTCGCAGAATAATATAAAAATGTGACAATAATGGCAACAAAAACTATTCAAATACAATCATTAGACACTATTCAAGAAGCAGCAAAGCAATTTGTGGCTGAAATGGGGGATTACACAGTGTTTGCTTTCAACGGAGAAATGGGTGCAGGCAAAACCACATTCATCAAGGCACTCAGTCAAGAACTTGGTGTGGAAGATATCACTAACTCTCCATCGTTTGCTATCATCAACGAATATCGTAGCGACACCACAGCTGAACTTATCTATCACTTCGACTGCTATCGTCTCGAAAACGAAGACGAAGCTGAAGAAATAGGTGTAGAGGACTATTTCTATAGTGGTGCTCTATGTTTCATTGAATGGCCAGAACGCATCACCGACCTTCTTCCAGATGACACAGTGGAAGTGGATATCGTAGAACAAGAAGATGCTACTCGCCTCATCACACTCACTTTCCCTGAAGAATAATGCCAAGATATATACTGCTACACAACACTGCATCTACTAATACCTACTTGAGCAAAATGGCAACCATATTGCCAAGTGGCATTGTTATCCACACCCATAATCAAAGCGAAGGTCGTGGACAACGAGGCAATTCGTGGGAAGCTGAACCTGGCAAGAACATCACATTTTCGATGCTTGTGAAGCGTCCTGCAGTAGCAGTGAGTCATCAGTTTGCCATAAGCGAGGCTGTAGCAGTGGGCATCGTGGATGTGCTCAATGAATATGCCGAAGGCTTCACCATCAAGTGGCCAAACGACATATATCACCACAATAGCAAAGTGTGTGGTATTCTCATTGAACATTCCATTATGGGCAGTGGTATCAATCACTCTATTATAGGTGTGGGATTGAACATAAACCAGACCACTTTTGTGAGTGATGCACCCAACCCCATATCATTGGCACAAATCACGGGCAAAGAATTCGACCTTGATGATGTACTGCACAAGGTGTGCGAATCGATTGAACGCCGATGTGCATTTGACAACTATAGCGAAGAGGATTTTGCCAATTTGCATCAAGAATTCCTATCTATGCTATATCGCAATGATGGCGAGTTTCATAGTTTTGTCTATCCCGATGGCACACTATTTGGGGCAAAAATAGTGGATGTGGAACCGTATGGCATGATAGTGCTCGAAAAAGAAGATGGCAACACCGAGCGTTATGCATTTAAAGAAATATCATTTATTATCTGAATAAATAGTAACAAAACAATTATTATCCAATGAGAAAGAAACTTACAATGATGCTTGCTGCATTGATGTGCTTCGGCGCAGCTGGTGTGGCACAAAACAAAAAGATGGTGCGTCCTGCATCACTAAAACCTGGTGATAAGATCGCTATTGTGAGCATGGCAAGTGCTCCAAATCCTAAGTATGCAAAGGCTGGTATGAAGGTGCTTAAAGAGTGGGGATACACTCCTGTGCTTGCTCCTAACACCAATGCTCGCCATGGTTCGTTTGCCGGAACAGCCGACCAACGTGCATCTGATATGCTATGGGCACTACGCAATCCAGAAATCAAGGCTATTATGAGTACTCGTGGTGGTTATGGCTCAATCCAACAATTGCAACAAATTCCTCTCGATACTCTTGCTAAGTATCCAAAATGGATTATCGGTTATAGCGACATCACTTCGGTGCACGGATGCATGGTGAATGCAGGTGTGATGAGTATTCACGCACATATGTGTGGCTACCTTTACGAACAAGAAGTAGAAAAGCTTTTCAGCGACAACCCAAACAAACCAGACTCTTGCAGTCTTGCACTACGCAACATCTTGGCTGGTGGTGTACCTAAATATGAAGTAAAGGCACACAAATACAATCACCTCGGTAAGGCAAAAGGTATGCTCGTGGGTGGTAACCTATCGGTGTTCTGTGGTGTGATCGGATCTAAATATGATTTCCTTCAAAACGACAATATCATCCTTTTCATTGAAGATGTGAGCGAAAACACATCAAGCGTGAACCGCATGATTCAACAAATGAAGGTGTGTGGTATCCTCGACAAGGTGAAGGGTATAATCGTGGGCCAATTTACCGACTATCCACAAGGGGCAGACTTCAAGAAGATGGAAGATATGCTTGCACAAGAATTGAAGGAATACAACATTCCTATCGCATTCAACTTCCCTGTGGGACACGTAGACGAAAACTACCCTATGATAGAAGGCGCTCAAGTTACACTTAATGTGAAGAAAAACGGAGTAACTGTTACTTTCGACAAGTAATCACAGCGACATAAAAACAAAACTATTAAAAATCCTCTTTTGCCATAGCTGCAAACAGAGGATTTTTCTTTTTTCGCTAAAAATATAACGGTTTAGAGCTGATTTTAACACTTTAAAAGTTAATTTACCAATGTTTTTAACATAAACTATTGCGAGAATTAACAAATCAGCTTAAATTTGCAATGTTTTTCATAAGCATTATACATAAAGAAGATTAACAGCTTCAAAAATCAAAAAAATTTGGTATCAAAAGACTGGTTCGAGAAGAATCGGTCTTTCTTTTATAATTAGTAATTTATAGAAGTTCTCTAAAATTTTGGAAAAATCACGATTTATACTAATTTTGCAATAGCATAATAGAGGTAAACTGATGCCTCAGCAAAATAACAGATTATGATAAAATTCAACAGCGATTATATGGAAGGGGCGCATCCCGAAATATTGAAGCGTCTCGGCGAAATCAATTTCGATAAGAATCCGGGCTACGGACACGATGATTATTGTGCATCGGCTCGCGAAAAGATTGCGCGTGCATGCAAAGCTCCCGATGCCCGTGTGCATTTCCTTTGTGGTGGCACTCAAACCAATGCTATTGTGATAGATTCTATCCTTCGCCACAACGATGGTGTGATATCGCCTAATACTGGGCACATATTCCTTCACGAAGCAGGAGCAATAGAGGCGTGCGGTCATCGCGTGCTTCCGATGGACTGCAAAGAGGGTAAACTTTCGGCTGCTGCACTTGCACAATACCTCAAGGAGGCCACATCTGATGCCTACGGCGAAGAGCATGTGGTGGTGCCACGCATGGTGTACATCTCCAATCCTACCGAATATGGTACTATCTACACACTTTCTGAGCTTTATGAAATTCGCAAAGTGTGCAACAAATACAATCAAATGCTCTACATCGATGGCGCACGACTCGGCTATGCACTCACTGCTCCCGACAACGATGTCACCCTACCCGATTTGGCTCGTCTATGCGACGCGTTCTATATCGGAGGCACAAAGGTGGGTGCTCTTTTCGGTGAGGCTGTGGTGATTCTCAACAAGGACATTCACATGACTCGTGGCTCTATCAAAAACCGTGGTGGACTTTTGGCTAAAGGATGGCTGCTCGGCATTCAGTTTGACACACTTTTCACCGACGACCTCTACCTACGCATCGCCAAGAATGGTGTAGACCAAGCAATGCGTCTGCGCAAGGCAATTGAAGCCAAGGGTTACCCTATCTACCTCGATAGCACCACCAATCAGCAATTCGTAGTGTTTGAAGACTCAAAAGTGGCAGAACTATCGAAATCGGTAGGTTTCAATTTCATTGAGAAGGTGGGTGCAAATCACTCTGTAGTGAGATTTGCCACAAGTTGGGCCACTACCGACCAACAAGTAGACGAACTTATAAACCTATTGTAATGCAAGCAAAAAATATAGTAGTATATTGCTCATCGCGCGAAGATATTCCACAGCACCATAAAGACTGTGCCAGTGCACTCGGAGAGTGGATTGGGAGGAATGGTCACACGATGGTGTATGGCGGCGTGCATGCCGGCCTTATGAGCCTCACAGCCGAAGCCACACACGACAATGGAGGCAAAGTGGTGGGCGTAGTGCCAGAAATATTTCTACATCGACGCTCCGAACTCAATGACGAACTCATCACCACCACCGACCTCAACCATCGCAAAGCAGTGATGATAGAGATGGGAGACCTCTATGTAGTGCTTCCTGGAGGCATAGGCACGCTCGACGAATGGATTGCTACCCTATCACACAACATCGTGGCGGGAGAAAAGAAAAAACTCATCATTGTAAACCTCGACGATGTATTCACTGCACAATGGCAACAAATAGCCAATACAGCCTCGTCGCCATTTGCTCAACAATCTATCATGGACTATATGGTGGAAGTGAAGTCGGTTGAGGAATTGATGAAACAACTTGAAATATTAACTTCTGAAAATATCTAATTATGAAAGTATACACCAAAGGTGGCGACAAGGGTACCACTTCGCTCGTGGGCGGTGCAAGAATCAAGAAATATGGCGTTCGCATCGAAGCATACGGCACAATAGATGAACTCAATTCTACTCTCGGAATGCTGGATTCTGCCACCTCGCTCACGGAATGGCATCCATTGCTACACAGCATCCAAAACAAGCTATTCAACATAGGTTGTTATCTTGCTACTGACAACCCTAACAACGATGAAACTGCTCCTTTCGGACTCACCGATGATGATGTGGTTCGCCTTGAGCAATCAATCGACCAAATACAGGAACAACTCCCTACAGTAAACAACTTTGTGCTACCTGGTGGAACAATGGCTGCATCGGTGGCTGACTTATGTCGCACTACTGCACGACGCGCCGAACGACGCATCGTGGAACTTGCCGACGAGTGCTTCGTTCACCCTCTTGTGATACGCTATATCAACCGATTGAGCGACTTTTTCTTCGTTTTTGCAAGATTTAACAATATTATGCAACAAATTCCCGAAAATTTATGGGATAAAGAGTGTTGAGTACACAAAATATTATTACTTTTGCGGCAAAAATTTAAAAACACTATTGATTAACAATAAAAACACAAAATAATTATGTATTGGACTCTTGAATTAGCAACAAAACTTGAAGATGCACCATGGCCTGCAACTAAGGAAGAACTTATTGACTACGCTATGCGTTCGGGTGCGCCACTTGAAGTAATCGAAAACCTTCAAGAAATGGAAGACGAAGGCGACACTTACGAATGTATCGAAGACATTTGGCCAGATTATCCAAGCAATGACGATTTCTTCTTCAACGAAGAAGAATATTGATTAACGATATAGGGTAGAACTCCAATCGCTCCCTTTTTCAAATTTTTCCATAACAATTATTGTTAAACAAAAGAACTTGTTTACTTTGCGAGATATGTTGCGAGGCATATCTCGTTTTTTTATACCCCCACCCTACACATCAACAAAAAAGGCGAGAGAAAACTCCCACCTTGAATGTTTTCACAACGGAATTATCCTTATTGTGATTTGCTTTTAAATTTGTACTGCAAAAGTATCATAAAAATTATTATCATCCAAATATTTTTTCATAAATTTGTATCAAACATAAAACGAAACTATAATATTACTTTTAAATTTGGAACTAATCTATGAAACGAATATTAGGATTAGACTTAGGCTCTACAAGTATAGGATGGGCTGTTATCGAAGAGTATAGCAAAGAGATTATCTCAAGTGAAGAAACCACACAAAGCGACAAAATCGTAGCGATAGGTAGCCGTATCATACCTCTCACCACAGACGAAAGTACGCAGTTCGCTAAAGGGCAGGCTCTCACTAAGAATGCCGACAGAACTAAAGCACGCACACAACGCAAAGGGTATGACCGTTACCAATTGCGCCGTGCTCTATTGCTCCAAAAATTAAGCCAATTAGGAATGTATGATGGTTCTACATTGCCTCTTTCTAAAATGGAACTTTGGGCACTTCGTGCAAATGCCACATCCCAACGCATTTCATTGATGGAACTTGGCAGAGTGCTTTCACACTTGAACCAAAAGCGTGGTTATCGCACATCGAAATCTGATTTCGGCGACAAAAAAACAGGTGCCTATGTGCAACAAGTAGTCACACGCTATCGTGAATTGCATGAGAAAAATCTCACCATAGGGCAATATATGTACATCCAATTGCAAGCCGATCAGGCATTCCGTTGTAAGGAACTAATATATCCTCGCGATGCCTATATGGAAGAATTTGACGCCATTATGGCTCAGCAACAAATTCACTATCCCGATGTACTCACCGATGAAGTAGTGGCTCATATTCGCAATTACATTATTTTCCATCAACGACCACTCAAGTCGTGCAAGCACTTAGTATCTAAATGCGAATTAGAGAGTCACATTCACGATATAAATGGCAGAAAAACTCTCTGCGGTCCAATAGTGGCACCTCGCACATCACCACTATTCCAAGTGTGTAAGATATGGGAAGCTATCAACAACATTCGCATAGAAAACAAACTTAATGAAACTCTTGAAATCACTCTTGAACAAAAACAAGAAATCTTTGATTTCATGAACACTCACGAGAAGCTCAAAGCCAATGACCTAAAGAGCATTCTTCGCATAAAATCAAAAGATTGGCAATTTGGTAAGGCCGTTGGGGGCAATGGTCTGCAAGGCAACACCACTTTATGTGCCATCGCCAAAGCACTTGGCAAGAGTAAACACAAAGATTTGCTTTTACAATTCAATTTAAAAGTGAGCGAAGGCAAAGCCAATACCGAAACAGGCGAAATAACCAAAGTTATAGATTCGGCTTTCGAGCAGGAACCACTGTACCAACTTTGGCACACTCTATATTCTATCTCAAATATTGAGGAACTCGATCGCATACTCCTACAAAAGTTTGCGATTGAAGATGCTTCTATTAGGGAAGAACTATGCAAACTTGATTTTGTAAAGGCAGGATATAGCAACAAGTCGTCACGAGCTATTCGCAAACTACTTCCTTACCTTCAAGAAGGCAAGCAACTATATGATGCAAAAGTAAATGCAGGATATAAGGACACCACACTCACCAAAGAAGAAAATTTGGCACGTACACTCGATGAGCGACTACAACCTATAGTCAAAGGAGCATTGCGTCAGCCTGTGGTGGAAAAGATTCTTAACCAACTCGTGAATCTTGTGAACGCACTTATGGACGAGCATGGCAGATTTGACGAAATTCGCATAGAACTTGCTCGTGAACTCAAGCAAAACAGAGAAGAACGTGAAGAAACCACAAAGGCAATAAGTCGCAACCAACGAGAAAACGATGAGATAGCCGATCGCATTCGCACCGAATACAATCTCACCCCTACTCGTACTCGTATACAAAAGTATAAAATGTGGGAAGAATCAGAGCATACTTGTATCTACTGTGGAAAGAATGTAGGTGCAGCAGAATTCTTGAGTGGCTTTGATGTAGAAGTAGAACACATCATCCCTCGCTCGGTAATTTTCGACGATAGTTTCTCAAATAAGGTTTGTTCATGCAGTCAATGCAACAAAGAAAAGAATAATCGCACTGCATTCGACTATATGAAGAGTAAAACAAATGAACAATTTGCAGGCTATATAGAACGCGTAAATACACTATACGATGAGAAGAAAATCTCAAAGACTAAGCGAGATAAACTTCTTATGCCAGCCGACAAACTTCCTACCGACTTCATCGAGCGACAACTTCGCGAGAGCCAATACATAGCTAAAAAGGCAAAAGAAATGCTACAAGCAGTGTGCCATAATGTATATGCCACAAGTGGTAGCATCACCGACTTCATTCGCCACATATGGGGCTGGGACGAAGTGCTACATATACTCAATTTCAATCGTTATCGTGAGGCAGGACTCACAGAAGAAGTGGAACGCGTAGTGAATGGAAAAGTAATAAAAGTGGAACGCATAGCAGGATGGAGCAAGCGTATGGACCATCGCCATCACGCTGTGGATGCACTCACCATCGCATGCACCAAGCAAGGATATATCCAACGCATCAACAACCTTAATTCACTCAAGGAGGTTTCGTTCCAATCGTTTGCCAATTCATCGCAAGATGCACAAACAATTCAACGCCTCACTCGCTTAGAGCGTTACATCCAAGCACAACCACACTTCTCTACTGCCGAAGTGTGTAGAGCCATCGAGAGCATAGCAGTTTCGTTTAAGAGTGGCAAGAAAGCGGCAAGCGTGGGCAAAGTATACACCCACAAGCAAGGAAAACGCAGATGCGTGCAAAAGGGAGTTATCATTCCTCGTGGAGCATTAAGCGAAGAAAGTGTATATGGCAATATCACCGATAGTAAATCGGGTAAACAAGAATATGTAATCAAGTACACACTCGATAAAATCACTCTCAAGAATGTGGGTGATGTGGTGGACTCGCGCATCAGGGCCATTCTACGCGAGCGATTGGAAGCACACAAGGGCGATAGCAAAAAAGCCTTTGCCACTCCTGTGCTCGACCATCAAGGTCGTGCTATCCGTAGCGTAAGATGCCGTACCGGATTGAGTGCTGTGGTACCTGTTCGTTACAACGATGCAAACCTACCTATAGCATTCGTAAAACCTGGCAACAATCACCATGTAGCCATCTATGAAGACGAAAATGGTAAGATACACGAACACATTGCCACTTTCTGGCACGCTGTAGAGCGCAAGAAATACGGATTGCCTACCATTATCACCGACCTTGCACAAGCGTGGGATAGTGTTACCGATGCTATGCCTCAATCGTTCCAGTCTCAATTGCCTGAATCTGCTACATGGAAATTCAAATTCTCAATGCAGCAGAATGAGATGTTCATACTCGGTCTTGAAGAAGAACTTTACCAAGAGGCTATGAGAAATGGAGATTATGCTACTCTTAGCAAGCATCTTTATCGAGTACAAAGTATATCTAAATGCGACTATTTCTTCCGTCATCACTTAGAAACTTCTGTTGATGACAAATATAACGGAGAGAAAAATGCAAATCTATCTACTAAAATGGGTAAACTTATTCGTGTAAAAAGTTTAGGTTCACTTGAAAAACAAAATCCCCACAAAGTACATATAAGTGTAATAGGAAAAATCACAGAATTATGATAAAACGAACATTGTATTTCGGCAATCCAGCCTACCTAAGTGTGCGATTGGCACAACTCGAAGTGCGACTACCTGAGGTGGAAAACAACGATACCCTATCGGAGTGTTTCAAAAAAGAAGCAGTGAAACGCATTCCCATCGAAGATATAGGTGTGGTGGTACTCGATCACAAGCGTATCACCATCACACAGGCAGCATTGGGTGCATTGCTCGATAACAATGTGGCAGTAATCACATGCGACGAACAGCGCATGCCATCGGGACTGATGTTGCCCCTCGCGGGCAACACCACTCAGTCCGAGCGTTTCCGTCATCAGATAGATGCTTCACTTCCACTCAAAAAGCAACTTTGGCAACAAACCATCCAAGCCAAAATCACCAATCAGTGTGAAGTGCTTCGCCGCAAGCGAAAGGCACAATGTGGCAATATGGAGGCATGGGTGAAGCAAGTGAAAAGTGGCGATGCGGACAACCTTGAAGCACGAGCCGCCGCCTATTATTGGAAAAATCTTTTCGGTCATATCCCCGACTTCACTCGCGATAGAGAAGGCACTCCACCCAACAATCTGCTAAACTATGGTTATGCCATATTGCGTGCAGTGGTGGCACGTTCGCTTGTGGGTAGTGGTCTGTTGCCCACGCTCGGTATTCATCATCGCAACAGATATAACGCATATTGCCTTGCCGATGATATCATGGAACCATATCGCCCCTATGTGGATAGCCTTGTGGCAGATATAGTGGCAAGTGGCGAGGATATAACAACACTCACCACCGAAATCAAGAGCAAACTTCTGTCTATCCCAGTGATGGATGTGGTGATCAACGGACGACGCAGTCCCTTGATGATAGGAGTTGCCACCACCACAGCATCGCTCTACAAATGCTATAGCGGAGAATTACGCAAAATTTCTTATCCCTCAATGTTATGACCGAACGATTTAGCGAATATCAAATTATGTGGATTTTTGTATTTTTCGACCTTCCTACCGAAACCAAGAAACAAAAGAAGATTTATGGTCAGTTTCGTAAAAACCTATTGAAAGATGGTTTTAATATGTTCCAGTTTTCAATATATCTGCGTCACTGTCCAAGCAGGGAAAATGCCGATGTACACATCAAGCGTGTAAAAAAATGGATCCCAGAGTATGGTAGTGTGGGCATACTATCGGTTACCGATAAGCAATTCGCTCAAATGGAAATATTCAGAGGATGCGAATTGCAGCCACATGAGCGTCCAAACCAACAACTCGAATTATTTTAGACTACCTTAAATATTCTTAAAAACTTCACTACGCACTATTTCTCTTACTGCATTCCACTATTAAAGTGCGTATAATAGAAAACGGATTTGCCCCTTCTGAAGCAAACCCGTAAATCAAACACTGTGATTTTTTAATTTCTAATTATCTTTATAACCATCTGATTATCTACAAATTACACATAATCAGATGTGTTTGATATGTCAAAGATACAAATTTAAAAGCAAATCACAACCCGTATTGATAAGACCGTTAATCGTATCGTGATGTGTTTGATATGTCAAAGATACAAATTTAAAAGCAAATCACAACATCTGTAAAGAACATTTCCCTGAACACGGGATGTGTTTGATATGTCAAAGATACAAATTTAAAAGCAAATCACAACCATACTGTGGAACTCTCGCACCACTGGTTGATGTGTTTGATATGTCAAAGATACAAATTTAAAAGCAAATCACAACAGAACCCCAGCAAAAATAAGAGTGCGATAGGATGTGTTTGATATGTCAAAGATACAAATTTAAAAGCAAATCACAACTTCTGTAGTTAAATGAAAAACGAACCACCAGATGTGTTTGATATGTCAAAGATACAAATTTAAAAGCAAATCACAACGAGATGGACTTGAGTGCGTTGGCAATGGATGATGTGTTTGATATGTCAAAGATACAAATTTAAAAGCAAAACACAACAACACCTGCAATCACAGCCACGCTGATAATGATGTGTTTGATATGTCAAAGATACAAATTTAAAAGCAAATCACAACTTGCAAAAGTTTTGGACAAATGGATACAAGATGTGTTTGATATGTCAAAGATACAAATTTAAAAGCAAATCACAACCTAAGCGGAGTTCTTAAACTTTTGCAAAAGATGTGTTTGATATGTCAAAGATACAAATTTAAAAGCAAATCACAACGGTATTTGTAGTTACCCGCACCACGCCCCCGATGTGTTTGATATGTCAAAGATACAAATTTAAAAGCAAATCACAACCATCGAGCGACAAGTATACCAACGAACAGAAGCAAGCTATTGAAGACTATGCATTCGCGCTTGAACGATATCGCGGTTATAACTTTACCAGCGACATCAAGGTGCGTAAGGATGCCTATAACACCTTATATCAACAAGGTTACGATGCCGAAGGCGATGTGAGAAGACAAGTAGTGCAAGAGTGGCAGAAGGCTAAGATAAGTGCAGATGCAGTGTTTAATGGCGATGCCGATGCGATGTTGGCGACTTACGATAAAGAAGGCTTAGAGCTTGAAAAAGCAATTGCTGGCGATAAGGCAATCGCGAAGGCAGACCGAGTGGCATTGATTACTTATGCAAGAGCTAAGTACCGCTACAATGCGATGAATCAACGCATAAACGATGACATCGACAATGACTTGAGCGAATTGTCTAAGGATATAGATGCAATCACCAACAAGAATACAGGCACAATTATACAAGTGAAGAAGAAGGGTGACGATAAGGTGTACTATGCTAATAGTGGTGCGCTATCGTATGACCTACGCGATGGCAAGGTGAATCCAGCGAAATCGTCGACAATGGTGGTGCTATATGATGCAGAGACCGGTAAGGCTACGCCAGTTAGCAAATATGACCTTGACGTGGTGATGGCGAGTGAAAACGCTGAGAAATATAAGGAAAAAGAATTTGGTGCGTTGAAAGCACAGAAGCGTGCAGAAGCAGATGCGCAATTGCGGGAGTGGGCTTCTTCAGTTAGGAGTGAGGAGTTAGGAGTGAGGAGTGATGATTCTTCAGTAACTGATACAACCGAAGATCCGAAGGTTAATGACACCGAGAATGCTCCTGTGATGAGCGTGGAAGATGTGGTGAATCGTGTGGGTGAATGGAACGCGAAGACCGGCAAGAAGGTGCGAGTGTTGACAAGCATAGACGAGGTGACCAACCAAGATGCTATTAATGCCATAAATAATGGCGAAGTAGTGAGAGGATGGTACGAGACATCAACCAACGAGGTGGTGATTTACGCACCGAATATGACATCGGCAAATGAAGTTGACGAGGTGTACATTCACGAAGTGGTGGCACACGATGGCATTAGAGGATTATTTGGACAAAAGGGTGCAGACATCTTCTTTGATCGAGTGTACGCAATTATGAGTGAGGCAGACCGAGCAAGATACGGAAACTATCCCGGCATTGCAGGTATTACGGATGCACAAGCACGTCAACGAGCAATCGCTGACGAATATATCGCACATTTGGCGGAAAAGGAATTTGACGCGATGAGTGCAGAAGAACAATCGCTCTGGAATGAGATTGTGGAATTCGTAAAGGAGATGCTTGAGAAAATGCTCGGCAACACCGAATTGACTCACGAAGACATTAGCAAGGCATTGCAGATGAGTTATGCGAAGATGCGTAGAGATGCTTCTTTAGATGCTTCTTCGACAGAAAGACAAAATAACATAACTGCTGAAGAGAGTGCTGAAGAGAGTGCTATTGCACCGACATATGAGGTGGTGGCACCAGCAGAAACGCGACGCAGAACGGATGTGGATATCGAAGACGTAATCGCGATATATGCAGAAGGTGATGCAGGTAAGGCGGCAGAATTCCGTAGAATCCCAAATCAATA
>JAZORR010000044.1:0-15293 GCA_045656705.1 Muribaculaceae bacterium
TTACTAGATGAGTATATTAAAAGGCGCTATTAAGCGCAAATATTCCCATAGGGGCGCGCACCTATGGGAATATCTATCATACTTTTTGTCTACTAAGAGTTTTTTACTCTAATTTCATCCTACTTTTTGTCCAGGTAACCAAAAAACACCTCAACACACCTCCAATTACCAATTATTCACTATCTTCGCAAAACAATTATAAAACAATACTCAGAAACAATAAATATGAAGACAAGTTTTTACTTCGTGGCGTGGCTATGCGCCTACACTCTTATCAATTTCAGCGGAATTGCATTATTACAAGAAAATTCTATCATAGTAGCATTGCTATTCGTGTGGCTAATAGCAGGCTTCCTCAACTCTCGATTTGCCAAAGAAATAGGACATATCAGTTCAAAACAAAACATTGCCCTATTTGAAACCATCTACACCAACAATATCAAGAAATATCGCAAGGATTGCCTAACACGCCTTATCATAGATGGAGCATCATTCACTTATTTTGCTCTTGTAATTATCGGATTTTTATTGCTCAACATAGGAAGCATAGTAGAGTACATCATCTTCGTGCTGATATTCCTATTGATAACCCACTCCACCTACAAGCAACTCAAGCAATACCTAATGGTAAAAAACGCTACAGAATTCACACCCGAACTCATATCTAAAATATTAAACGAGCAAGGTATGGCTGTATACGAAAGTTATTCATCACAACGCCCTTACCACGAACCCGAAGATTTCGTAACTCACAAAAAACAATCGCTTACCACATTCAAGGTAGTGACCATCACAGCAGCCATTGGCAGTATACTCATAGGTATCTGGTTTATTTGGCAATGGCTACTATACACCATATTTGCCAAAGAAATAGATTTCTTGGTGATATCTCTGATAATGTATGGAAGCATTGCAATCTACTTCGGCGTGAGAGACCTCGTAGATAGTGTGCGCAACTTTAAATCGTAAAATATACATCTTTTATACCAATTATTACCACATAATTCAATTTTTCTTGATTTTTTGCAACAAAAATTCATAAAAAATTTTGCTATATGCAATTATATACTTACATTTGCAAAAAGAAAACTGAAATATGACAAGCATTTATTCAAATATTATAATTTCTATTAGTCTGCTGCTGGGTATTATTATCAAGCCAGTAAAGGTTGTGTAATTTGAAATAGTGCTTACAAAACAAAGAAAACTATTATAAAACTTAATTATATCAACCTTTCTTCTCGCAAAAAGAAAGGTTGTTTTATTTAAAGTATTACCTATTGAAATACAAAACTATAAAAATATATGGACAATAGACTTTACATTTTCGACACCACATTACGCGATGGCGAACAAGTGCCAGGTTGTCAGCTCAACACAGTAGAAAAAATACAAGTAGCCAAAGCACTTGAAGAACTCGGCGTGGATATTATAGAAGCAGGTTTTCCTGTATCGAGTCCGGGCGATTTCAACTCAGTGATTGAAATCTCAAAAGCCGTGACATGGCCTACTATATGCGCACTCACTCGTGCCGTTGAAAAAGACATTGATGTGGCTGCCGAAGCATTACAATATGCCAAACGCAAACGTATTCACACAGGTATAGGCACATCAGACTATCATATTAAATATAAATTCAATAGCACACGCGAAGAAATACTTGAACGTGCTATCAAATGCGTAAAATATGCCAAGAAATATGTAGAAGATGTACAGTTCTATGCCGAAGATGCAGGCCGTTCGGACAACGAATACCTTGCAAGAGTGGTGGAAGCAGTAATCAAAGCAGGGGCTACAGTGATCAACATCCCCGACACCACTGGGTATTGTCTACCAGAAGAATTTGGTGCAAAAATCAAGTATCTTATCGACCATGTAGACGGTATCGATAAAGTGACTATTGCCACACACTGTCACAACGACCTCGGTATGGCTACAGCCAATACTATTTCGGGTATTCTAAATGGTGCACGCCAAGCAGAAGTAACCATCAACGGTATAGGCGAACGTGCAGGTAACACATCACTCGAAGAAGTAGCAATGGTATTTAAGAGCCATAAAGATCTCGGAATAGTGACCAATATCAACACTCCAAAGATTTACAAAACAAGTAAGATGGTATCGAGCTTGATGAATATGCCAGTGCAACCAAATAAAGCTATTGTGGGACGCAACGCATTTGCACACTCATCGGGTATCCACCAAGATGGAGTGCTAAAGAATCGCGAAAGTTACGAAATCATCGATCCTAAAGATGTGGGTATCGAAGATCCAAACTCAATTGTACTTACTGCACGCAGTGGTCACGCAGCGTTAAAGCACAGATTACAAGTGCTTGGTATAGAAATGGACAAGGATGCACTCGATGTAGCATACCAAGAATTCCTCAAACTCGCCGACCGCAAGAAAAATATCACCGACGACGATATACTTGTGCTTGCTGGCAAACATCGCGACAAAGATGCTCGCATCAAACTTGATTACCTACAAGTGACATCGGGTGTGGGTGTACGTTCGGTGGCAAGCGTAGGCTTGTGCATTGCAGGCGAAAAATTCGAGGCTTGTGCCACAGGAAATGGCCCTGTAGATGCAGCAATTACAGCTATCAAACAAATCATACATCGCCAAATGATTGTTCAAGAATTCCTAATCCAAGCGATCACACGAGGAAGCAACGATGTGGGTAAAGTGCATATGACAGTCGAATATGACGGCAACCACTATTATGGATTCTCTGCTAATACCGATATTGTGGCAGCATCTACCGAAGCATTTATCGATGCTATCAACAAATTTGTGAAATAACAATAAGTATATAGTTAAATATAACTTTACATCATTACGATATGAATACTCTTTTTGACAAAATATGGGACGCACACGTGGTAAATCTAATCCCTGGAGGTCCATCTCAATTATACATCGACCGTCATTATTGCCACGAGGTAACAAGTCCTCAAGCATTTGCAGGATTGAGAGAAAGGGGCATTAAAGTTTTTCGTCCTGAAAAAACTTTCTGCTCACCCGACCACAATATCCCTACCCTCAACCAAGATCAACCAATCCAAGATCCAGTATCACGCAATCAGGTGGAAACACTCACCAAGAATGCTAACGACTTTGGTGTAACGCTTTATGGTCTTGGCCATCCAAAGAATGGTATTATCCACGTTATTGGTCCAGAAAACGGACTGACACTTCCTGGTTACACTATAGTGTGTGGAGATAGCCACACTTCTACTCACGGAGCATTTGGAGCAGTGGCATTCGGTATAGGCACAAGCGAGGTCGAAATGGTGCTTGCATCGCAATGCATCCTTCAACCAAAGCCTAAAACTATGCGCATCAATGTGAATGGTAAACTAAAACCATTTGTAACTGCAAAAGACATAGCACTATACATTATCAGCAAAATGACCACAGGTGGTGCCACAGGTTATTTCGTGGAATATGCAGGTGAAGCCATTCGCAACCTATCGATGGAAGAACGTATGACTGTGTGCAACCTAAGTATTGAAATGGGAGCTCGCGGTGGTATGATAGCCCCAGACGAAACCACTTTTGCCTATGTGAAAGGTCGGGAATTTGCTCCTAAAGGCGAAGATTGGGATAAGGCAGTGGCATATTGGGAAACCTTGAAGAGCGACGACGATGCAGTGTTTGATATGGAAATCGATTTCGATGCAGCCGATATCAACCCACGCATCACATATGGCACAAATCCAGGTATGGGTATGGGCATTGAAGACACGATCCCTACTATTGACCAAATAGACGAAGCTGGCAAGATTTCATTCCAAAAATCTCTTGACTACATGGGATTTGAAGCCGGTCAGAAACTTGAAGGTCACCCTATCGATTATGTATTCCTCGGCTCATGCACCAACGGACGCATTGAAGACTTCCGTGCATTTGCACAATTTGTGAAAGGTAAAAAGAAAGCCGATAATGTGACAGCATGGCTTGTGCCAGGTTCGTGGGGTGTAGATAAGCAAATCCGCGAAGAAGGTATCGACAAAATTCTTGAAGAAGCAGGATTTGAATTGCGTCAACCAGGATGTTCAGCATGTCTTGCAATGAACGAAGATAAAGTGCCTGCAGGCAAATATGCTGTATCCACATCCAATCGCAACTTTGAAGGTCGTCAAGGTCCGGGTTCACGCACCATACTTGCCGGTCCACTCGTAGCAGCGGCTGCAGCAATTACAGGGAAAATCACTAATCCTGCCAATGTCTAACCTCAACCATTCACACAATTATGAAAGATAAATTTGTAACATTCTCGTCGACATGCGTTCCTCTACCAATGGAAAATGTAGACACAGACCAAATAATCCCTGCTCGTTTCCTTAAAGCAACCTCTCGCCAAGGATTTGGCGACAATCTATTCAGAGATTGGCGTTACGACAAAGACGGCAACCCCATAGAGTCATTCGTACTTAACAATCCCACTTATAGTGGCACCATCCTTGTGGCAGGCAAGAACTTCGGCTCGGGTTCGAGTAGAGAACACGCAGCGTGGGCAGTAGCTGGATACGGCTTTAAAGTAGTGGTTTCAAGTTTCTTTGCCGATATTTTCAAGAATAACGCACTAAACAACTGCGTGCTTCCTGTGGTGGTAAGCGAGCCGTTCCTTGCATCACTATTTGCCTCAATCAATGCAAATCCAAAGATGCAAGTAACTGTAAATCTTGAAGAGCAAACCATTACAAACGAGGCCACAGGCGAAAAAGAATCATTTGATATCAATCCATATAAGAAAAATTGTCTTCTTCAAGGATATGACGACATCGATTTCCTTCTAAGCAAGAAAGACGATATAGAAGCTTGGGAAAACAATAACAAGTAATATTTACTCATCTACAATCTGACAATGCAAATTGAACTTTTAGATACTACACTACGCGATGGGGAGCAAACTTCGGGCGTAAGTTTCTCTCCATCAGAAAAGTTAACGATAACAAAACTTATTCTTACCGAATTACTCGTGCCACGCATCGAAATTGCATCGGCACGCGTATCTTCGGGCGAATTTGAATCGGTCACCAAAATTTGCAATTGGGCTAAACAAACCAACAATCTCGAACGCATCGAAATCCTTGGTTTCGTGGATAAAGGCATTTCAATAAAATGGGTGAAAGATGTAGGTGGCAAGGTTATCAACCTACTTACTAAGGGATCGGAACGCCATTGTCGCTTGCAACTCAAGAAAACACCAGAAGAACATTGGGCTGACGTTCGAAATGAAATAAAAATGGCACACGCCGAAGGGCTAACCATCAATGTTTATCTTGAGGACTGGTCGAACGGCATCATCCAATCGCCACAATATGTATATGATATGGTAGAACACTTGAAAGACCTACCTATCAAGCGATTTATGCTCCCCGATACACTCGGTATTATGAACCCCAACCAAGTGTTTGAGTATTGCAAGAGAATGGTGACACGATTTCCTGAATTGCATTTCGACTTCCATGCTCACAACGATTACGACTTAGCCACAGCCAATTCATTCGCTGCAGGTCTTGTGGGTATCAAGGGATTACACTGCACCATCAACGGACTTGGCGAAAGAGCCGGAAATGCTCCTATGTCGAGCGTGGTGACTGTGATTCACGATATGCTGAATATGAAAACCGGCATAGACGAAAGCAAAATCAACAAAATAAGCCACATCATAGAGGCACTCTCGGGTGTAATGGTCCCTTCAAACAAGCCTATTATCGGAGATAACGTGTTTACGCAATGTGCAGGTGTTCACGCCGATGGCGACTCTAAGAACAATCTTTATTTTAACGATCTGCTCCCCGAACGCTTCGGTCGCGAAAGAGAATATGCACTTGGTAAAACATCGGGCAAGGCCAATATTCGCAAGAACCTTGAAGTGCTCGGTATAGAACTCAATGAGGAAGATATACAAAAGGTGACTCAGCGTATTATCGAACTCGGTGACAAAAAGGAAATGGTAACTCAATCCGACCTTCCCTATATCGTTGCCGACGTGCTTAAACACGATATTCAGCACAATCACGTAAAGGTGATAAACTATGCACTCAATCTTTCGCAAGGCTTGAAACCGACAGCCACAGTGAAGTTTGAAATCAATGGTGAAGAATATCAACAATCGGCAGTAGGTGACGGTCAGTACGACGCATTTGTAAAGGCTGTAAAACGTATCTACAAGGACAATCTCAATCGTCCATTCCCTCTGCTCACAAACTATGCAGTAACCATCCCTCCTGGTGGACGCACCGATGCATTCGTGCAAACAACCATCAGTTGGGAATACAAAGGTCACGCTATCAAAACCCGAGGTCTTGATGCCGACCAAACTGAGGCTGCTATCCAAGCCACAGTGAAAATGCTTAACATTATTGAAAACCTATAACATTTTTACAATATGAAACTTAAAATAGCGGTTCTTCCTGGCGACGGAATTGGAACAGAAATATCAAAACAAGGCGTAGACGTAATGACCGCCGTATGTAATAAATTCAACCACGAAGTATCTTACGAATATGCAATATGTGGTGCCGATGCTATCGACAAAGTAGGCAACCCATTTCCAGAAGAAACATACGAAGTGTGCAAAAATGCCGATGCGGTGCTATTCTCGGCTGTAGGCAATCCTAAGTTTGACAACGACCCCACTGCGAAGGTTCGTCCCGAACAAGGCCTGCTCGCTATGCGCAAGAAGCTCGGATTATTTGCCAATATTCGTCCCGTGCAAACTTTTGCGTGTCTACTTCACAAGTCACCACTTCGTCCCGAACTTGTAGAAGGTGCCGATTTCATCTGCATCCGCGAACTTACTGGTGGTATGTATTTTGGCGAAAAATATCAAGACAATGATAAGGCCTACGATACCAACTATTACACTCGTCCCGAAATAGAACGCATCTTGAAAGTGGGATTTGAATATGCTATGAAGCGCAGAAAGCATCTAACCGTAGTAGACAAGGCAAATGTGCTTGCATCGAGCCGTCTATGGCGACAAATAGCGCAAGAAATGGCACCTCAATACCCTGAAGTCACTACCGACTATATGTATGTAGACAATGCCGCTATGCGCATGATTCAAGATCCTAAATTCTTTGATGTAATGGTCACAGAAAACACTTTTGGCGACATTCTCACCGATGAAGGATCTGTAATTAGCGGTTCTATGGGCTTGCTTCCTTCAGCCTCAACAGGCGAAAGCACTCCAGTATTCGAACCCATCCATGGTTCGTGGCCACAAGCCAAGGGATTGAACATCGCAAACCCATTGGCACAAATCCTATCAGTGGCAATGCTTTTTGAATACTTTGATCTAAAAGAAGAAGGAGCATTGATACGCAAAGCTGTAGATGCATCACTCGACGCCAACGTACGCACCCCCGAAATACAAGTAGAAGGTGCACCTAAATATGGCACTACCGACATTGGTGCATGGATTGTAGACTATATAAACAAAGCATAAGTCTTATCCCAAGAAAATTAAAATAGTCCAAGCGAATCGCGATTCACTTGGACTATTTATTTTATAATATCTTCTCTACAGTGGAAAAATTATAGGATACCTTGTCCCATCATAGCATTAGCCACCTTCATGAAACCAGCAATGTTTGCACCCTTCATATAGTTGATATAACCATCGCCTTCAGTACCATACTTCACACATTGAGTGTGGATGTCGTGCATAATACCATGTAGTTTTTCGTCTACTTCTGCTTCGCTCCAAGATAGATGCATAGCGTTTTGACTCATTTCAAGACCAGAAGTAGCCACACCACCAGCATTCACAGCCTTACCAGGACCGTAAAGCACCTTATTTTCGATGAATGTGTCGATAGCTTCAGGTGTACATCCCATATTAGATACTTCACCTACGATTTGAACACCATTCTTAACAAGCATTTCAGCATCTTCCTTGCCAAGCTCGTTTTGAGTAGCACATGGCATAGCAATATCCACCTTCACTTCCCAAGGTTTCTTGCCAGGGAAGAATGTAGCATTAGGATACTTTTCGGCATAAGGTGCCACGATATCTTCGCCAGACGAGCGCAATTGAAGCATATAATCAATCTTTTCGCCAGAGATACCATCAGGATCGTAAACATATCCGTCAGGACCAGAGATAGTCACCACCTTTGCTCCAAGTTCGGTAGCCTTAGTAGCAGCACCCCAAGCCACGTTACCGAAGCCAGAGATAGCCACAGTCTTGCCAGCATAAGTTTCGCCCTTAGTAGCAAGCATATCGCTCACGAAATAGCAAGCACCGAAACCAGTAGCCTCTGGACGAATCTTAGAACCGCCAAAGTCAAGTCCCTTACCTGTGAATGTACCTGTATTTTCTTGAGCAAGTTTCTTATACATACCATACATATAGCCCACTTCACGACCACCTACGCCGATATCACCAGCAGGAACATCGCGATCTGGACCAAGATTACGCCACAATTCAAGAATGAATGCTTGGCAGAAACGCATAATTTCCTTATCGCTCTTACCACGTGGGCTGAAGTCTGAACCACCCTTACCACCACCCATAGGCAATGTAGTAAGCGCATTCTTAAATGTTTGTTCAAATCCCAAGAACTTCAAGATAGAAAGGTTCACCGAAGCGTGGAAACGAATACCACCCTTATAAGGGCCAATCGCATTATTGAATTGAACACGGTAACCAAGGTTGGTTTGCACTTCACCCTTATCATCTACCCATGTAACACGGAAAGTGAAAATACGATCAGGTTCAACCATTCTTTCAATGATTTTAGCCTTTTCAAATTCTGGGTGTTGATTATAAACATCTTTTACAGAAAGCAATACTTCTTTTACTGCTTGTAAATACTCTTTTTCGCCTGGGTGCTTTGCCTCAAGGTTACTCAAAATTTCTTCTACCTTCATAGCAATTTTTATTATATAGGTTTAGTTTGTTATTAGTATCTTAGTTTTTAAGTTATATTCTAATTTTATACAAATATATATCAAATTTTCGGCATTAAGCACTTTTTCCATTAAAAAATACTTAAAATCAAATATATTTCACTATTTCTCCACCTTTTCTTTCAAATAGATGTTTTTCAGCATAATTCCACCACCAATCCATCGTAGGCAAAGTGTACGCCTTCGGGCAAATCTCTTGAAACCTCTTCGTGTAGCCCCATATCGTGACTCATGTGTATGATATAAGCATTTCGAGGTTTTACTCGCTCAATAATGTTTAGGCAGTCGTCTAATGTCATATGAGAAATATGCTCATCATGACGCAAAGCATTTATCACAAGCACATCCACACCTCTCAATCGTGCCACCACTTCGTGAGGAATAGTCTTGGCATCGGTAATATAGGCAAGTTTATTGCAAAACTTATATCCATTTATAAGCAACTTATAATGCAAAATCGGCAACACCTCTATCTGCAAGTCGCCCAAATCAATTGGATGCTCCACATCAGCCACATTAAGTGTAAATTGTGGCACACCGGGATAAGGATTTTTGCTAAAACAATATGGCACACGAGCCATCAAGTCGTCGAGCACATTCACTTGTGCATAAATAGGGAAATGATCGGGATAACAATACGGACGCAAATCATCGATACCTCCCACATGGTCGTAATGACTATGCGTGAGCAACACCATATCCAGTTTGCTCGACTTAGCACGCAACATCTGCTCTCTAAAGTCGGGACCACAATCTATAAGTATATTTTTGCCTGCCATACGCACTATTGCCGATGCTCGCAATCGCTTATCGCGTACATCGGTAGATTTGCAAGCCTTGCAATCACATCCTATCACAGGGATGCCTGTGGATGTTCCTGTGCCAAGAAATTCTATTTCGTTCATTTCTCTTATTTTCTATATTGTTTCAGTAATCCGTCGTAAAACACCAAATACATTCCATCGGTATAAAACCAATACTCTTGCAATCCGTCATTTGTAGGTCGCTCTTGTATCGTATTAGGAACGCCCAACGATAGACGGCATTCATCTTTAGTCATTTCAAGCGATACAGTGCCATTTATTATATTTTCCCAATGCTCATCGGGGATAGATGGGTAAAGGGTGCGAGGATTTGACTCGGTGAAAAGATTATCAAACATTCTGTTCTGTATCGAAGACTGCTTGGTAGACATATACACAAAAGCCTGCAACTTGTCTTCGGTTTCAAATTTCACCTTCAATGGGAACACTTTATCGCCAGGAAACACTCCAAGCACTCTCACTTTCACAAACTTCTTCCCCGACATCATTTCACCATTCTCGTCATACCATATAGGGGTGCGTACATAGAAATCTTTGCCCATAATGGCATTCACATAAGCATCGACAAGAGTTTCATCTATCAAGAAAGGAACTTGCAAATTTATATTGTTTTGCTTGATATCATTGATAGTGTTTTTAGTGGCATACACATATTCATTCGTCCCATCAGTGAAATGCAAATTCACCGACGGCTCATTATCGAGCACATTGCCCACAGTATACCCCTTATATTTGAGCGCCTTGCCTACCAACGACAATGTATCCTTATCAAAGGCCGACGAAGAAGTAAAAATTCTCTTCACATTGTCGTCCACCACATAAAATATCCTTCCTTGCTCCCAATCGGGGAAACAACTTATCTCCACATTGTTGTATACTGTTTCTTTGGTTTGATAGGTGTTTACTTTTTGTTCGGCTTTTGCCACATCTTTTTGGGTGATTTTCTTTGTATTCTCAATTCCCGTGAAACACGAGACTGTGGCACACATCATCATCACGCCCAAACTATATCTCAATATTCTTGTAATCATCGTTCGCTTTCAAAATATTATGCAAATATACACATATAAGAAATATTATTTCTACACATTTATCATTTTTTCATAATTTATTATTTTTTCCTCCACCAAAACATTATTAACTTTGCACTGCTTATCATTTTTTATGAGAGACTCACACAATTATTCACAAAAGAAATGCGTAAAATCACTATAACAAAAGAAGAAATCATCTTACTCGATAAGGTATATTTCTACGGAGATATGCACATCATCGACAATACGGCCGATGCCAAAGCTGCCATCAACTACCTTCGCAAGGAAAGCATTGTGGGCTTTGACACCGAAACACGTCCATCGTTTCGCAAGGGACAACTACGCCAAATGGCTCTTATGCAAGTGTCCACCGAAGATGAATGTTTCCTTTTTCGCCTCAACAAAATAGGCATACCCGATTTCTTAAAGGACTTTATCGAAGACAAGTCAATACTAAAAATCGGTTTATCACTAAAAGATGATTTTCGTGTATTGAGTCGTTCCTACGATTCGCACACTACTCCCGAAGGATTTATCGATTTGCAACATATGGTAAAAGAATATGGCTTCAACGACATAGGTTTGCAACGCATATATGCTATTCTCTTCGATAAGCGCATATCTAAAGGTCAAAAACTATCTAACTGGGAAGCAGAAGAACTCACCTACGAACAACAAGAATATGCCTCGATAGATGCATGGGCGTGCCTAGAAATCTATCAACACTTAAAAGAAGGCAAATTTGATCCCGATAATTGTAAATACTCAAAAGAAATAGACGACAATGAAACGTTTTAAGAAATCAACCATCATCCCTCTTGCCCTACTCGTGTACCTTGCTGGTATGGCATACATTGGCCGAAGCCACTTCCTTGCCGGCGACTACCTATTCTACTTCGGTATAATCGGTGCCACATTGGCAATTGTGATAATTTTGCACTTCGTGCTTAAAAAGAAAGAAAAACTTCAACAAAAACGCGAAGAAGAATTCAATAAGCCTAAAGATACCGAAGAAAAGTAAATCACAAAGGAGATTGAACCACCCCACTTGGCATTCAATCTCCTTATTTTATTCAAGAAGCGAAAAATTCACCCTATCGCTCCACATTCATCTGAAATCTTTCAAAAGTTTTTGCAATCGCTTGCGTGCAAAAAATATTCTACTCTTCACCGTGCCGAGAGGTATGCCCATCTCATCGGCTATCTCTTGATATTGATACCCTTGCATATACATTTCGAAAGGTACTCGAAATTCACTCGGAAACTCGGCAATCACCTTCAAAATCTCCTTTTCACCAAGCACATCGTCGGGCGATTCTTGCGAATACAAATCGCTTAGATTCACAAAATAATCGTTGGGCGTGCTGTCATTTATCTGCTTACGCTTAGAATTGCGACGATAATCGTTGATAAAGATATTCTTCAGAATAGTAAAAGTCCACCCTCGAAAGTTCTGCTCCGTAATAAATTTTGTGGCATTCTTGAGCATCTTATACATGGTTTCCTGTACCAAATCCTCTGCATCTTCTGCACATAGAGTCAATTGATAGGCATAATTGTAAAGATTTTGTCTTACCGACAACATTTCTTTTTCGAAAGTAGATGTGTCCATAAATTAAGTTTTTATTAGGTTTGTAACATTTTTGATAAATCCACGTTGCAAATATAGTTACTTTATTTCATATTTGTTACATTTTTGTTACACTTATTTTGCCACAAAATCACAAATCATTGTATTTCTACACATTAAATATCATAATTTAAACACATTCTAATTACTTTTATATTACACACCCAATACTCAGTAACATTTTCGCCACAACACATAAAAAAGAGAGCAACAACTCACGCTATCGCTCTCCCCCACAAAAACATTTACTATATATACAAGGTTAACTATTCCAGAGTATAAAATCTATACAATAACTAATCATTTTTTCACAGTATCAGGATTAAAATCAATCTTAAAAACTAACATTTAATCATTCTCTAAAGATGCCACGAAGTCAGTCCACTTCTTCAAAATCTTCCTTTGTAACTCCACAAAGCGGACAAGTCCAATCATCAGGAATATCTTCAAACGCTGTACCAGGAGCTATACCGCTATCAGGATCACCTACTTGTGGGTCATATACCCAACCACATGGAATACATATATACTTTTTCATATCTTTTACTTAATTTAATTGTTAAACATCTGTTTTATTTTTCTATTACAAAATTACAATCATAAAATCCCATTCACAACACACCACATCTATAGCCCAATAGATACCACCTATCAGCAGCACCTACACACCTACATATCAACACATTATACCATAACACAACATCAAACTATTAAATTTAAAATATTAATAATTAATTTTACATCGCAAAATACTTGCACATTTCAAAAATGTTTCGTAACTTTGCACTCGCAAAACGGAAATGGCGGGATAGCTCAGTTGGTTAGAGCGTCGGATTCATAACCCGGAGGTCACGAGTTCAATTCTCGTTCCCGCTACCATAAGCACTAAAAAGGAAACTTCGGTTTCCTTTTTTTTGTTTTATATCCTCACCATGCCCCACCTTTAAATATTTTTACACCTATAACAAATCATTTTTTCAAATGTTCTATTGTAAAAATAAATAGGAAAAGTTAACTTTGTAACCCGTTATGAAGATAGGTTTTGACAACAGCAAGTATCTAAAGATACAATCAGAGCACATCAAAAAACGAATTGCTCAGTTTGGCGATAAATTATACCTCGAATTTGGAGGAAAGTTATTCGACGACCATCACGCAAGCAGAGTGTTGCCGGGCTTCAAACCCGACAGCAAACTCGATATGCTCCTACAACTTCGCGACGAGGCTGAAGTGATTATCGTAATCAGTGCTATCGACATTGAGAAAAACAAGATGCGTAGCGACTTAGGTATAACCTACGACGAAGACCTTTTGCGCCTACGCGATGAATTTGAGAAAGTGGGACTATATGTGGGGGGCGTTGTTATCACACACTTCAATGGTCAAGCAAGTGCCGATACCTACCGCAAGCGTCTCGAACGTCTCGGCATCAAAGTACACTACCACTACACCATCGATGGCTACCCTCACAATGTAGCTCTTATCCACTCCGAAGATGGATTTGGCAAGAATGACTATGTGGAAACCTCTCGCCCGCTCATCGTGGTCACAGCACCCGGTCCGGGTAGTGGCAAGATGGCTGTGTGCTTGAGTCAACTCTATCACGAACACAAGCGTGGCATCAAAGCCGGATATGCTAAGTTTGAAACATTCCCTGTGTGGAATCTTCCTCTCAAGCATCCTGTGAATATGGCTTACGAAGCTGCAACTGCCGATCTCAACGATGTGAATATGATCGACCCTCTTCATCTTGAAGCATATAACGAAGTGGCCACAAGCTACAACCGCGATATCGAGATATTCCCTGTGCTTAACGCACTATTTGAGGGCATCTACGGTGAAAGTCCTTACAAATCACCTACCGATATGGGTGTAAATATGATTGGATTCTGCATGAACGACGAAGAGGCGTGCTGCGATGCTGCTCGTCAAGAGATTATTCGCCGTTACTACTATGCTCTTTGCAACCTTGCTACAAAGGGAAACAACGAAAACGAAGTGAACAAGATACGCCTCATCATGAAGCAGGCGAAAATCACCACCGACGATCGTCGCACCACTGTGGCAGCTCAAGATCGTCGCAACGAATCTGGCACTCCTTCGGCTGCTATAGAGCTTCACGACGGCACTATCATCACTTCACGCACCAGCTCTTTGCTTGGTCCATCGGCTGCTCTCATCCTCAATGCTACCAAACACCTTGCAGGTATATCGCACGACACAAAGCTCATCCCCGAGCATATGATCGCTCCTATACAAAACACTAAGGTGGAATACTTGCATGGTCACAACCCTCGCCTACACACAGATGAGGTACTCGTGGCTCTTTCTATCCTCAGCAATAGCGATGACAATTGCAAACGAGCACTTGAGCAACTTCCACAACTTAATGGTTGCCAAGTACACTCTACTGTGATGCTGAGCGAAGTAGACCGCAAAATATTCAAGAAATTAGGCGTAGGACTTACTTGCGATCCAGTACACAAAGTGTAAAAAACTACTTATTACATAATATGCATATAGGCTGTGTCAGATTATTTAGACACAGCCTATTTTGCATATTGATATCAATAGAATATTATTCACCCGATGACCGAAAAACGAGGACACACGAGCCGTGTGTCCCTACTACAAAATTAATTCACACTCATACATAACAAAAGGAGATGCATCGCAAGCGACACATCTCCCACAAAATTATCTAAAATTTCAAGTTACACTTGAAATTATTCTATTATTTAGAATTGGCAATCTTCACCATTAACCTTTACTGTTGCATGGTTACGTGAGAAAATAGTTTCTTTTGCTATATAGTCTGCAACATTTTCTGGTGTATAAGCCACACCGTTTACAGTACAATTAGTGATTTCGTAA